>PKSX01000180.1 GCA_002869435.1 Marinilabiliales bacterium
CGGATCTGAAAACCTTTACAATTCAGGGGATACTCTCTTCAACGGAGAGTTTGGTTTTAGTGGCAGAAATAATGGCTGGGATACATGTTGGTTCACATGGCATGGCTGGCTTCTTAGATACAATATTAATTTCTCCGATACAGCCTTACTGAAATTCAGTTTTATCTCCGATGGTATTGATACCGGAAAAGAAGGCTGGATGATCGACAATATTAAACTCTATTCAGATATGTCTCAGATTGGAGGATTAAATGATTTTGATCAAGCATCTATTTCAATTTATCCAAATCCGGCCAATGAATACATGGAAGTGAACATAAACCAGAAGGGGGAAAAATGGGTTGCATCAATATATGATTTCTCTGGCCGGGTACTGTTCACACACCAATACAACAGCCAAAGCGCACTCATTAATCTAAGTGAGTTTAAAAACGGTGCATATATATTGGAAACAAGGTTAAACAATAGTGATATTGCAAACAGAAAAGTGTTTGTGGTAAATAAATAGAGACTAGATTCCGGTAATTAAAAATTCTGTTCGACGATTCAATGCTCTTCCCTGCTCTGTGTCGTTTGTAGCCACCGGTTTGCTTTCGCCGTAACCTTTCCAACCCAGTCGTGATGCACTAATTCCATTGGCCACCAGATAATCGTACACAGATTTTGCCCTGTTTTGAGAGAGGATTAAATTGGCCTGATCAGGACCCACATTATCGGTATGTCCTTCTATATCAACCTTAATATTCGGATTTTCCGATAGGAATATTATAAACTCATCCAGTACCTTTTTGGAGGAAGCTGTCAGTTCAGCAGAATTGGATTCATAGTATATATCATTCATTTTGTAGTTCTTACCCACTTCTACCGGTTTAATATCTACTTCTACCGTAGTAGGTTCATCCAGGGTACTGTCTTCCTTTGAAAAATACTCACTTTCGTACACAAAATTGGGCTTCTTCACAGTCATTACATAATCACTCTCAAAGCGCATTACAGCAACGTATTCTCCGGTTTCATAATCAACAGGAATTTCCGTAATTTCTTTAGTTTCAATATTCTTAATTTCAACAGTGGCTTCTACAGGTTCATCATTGGCTTCATTTTTAACAACACCCTTTATGAATAGTACTTTCTCAGGTCTGGCTTCTTCATACAAATCAAAAGAATAAAAATCCCAGCCTCCAATACTGTTTGTTATATTATTGGATGCATAATACCCGTATTTTCCGTCTGTACTTACAATAAAACCAACATCATCGTATTCGGTATTTATGGGATATCCAATATTTTTCGGGTTCTGCCATGTACCATCATCGTTCATTTTGGCAAAATAAATATCGTATCCGCCCATCCCCGGTCTTCCCGCTGAACTAAAATACAAAGTCTGACTATCGGAGTGAATAAACGGACTTTTCTCATTTCCGTCGGTATTGATTTTTTTACCCATGTTTACAGGAGGTCCCCATGAGCCAGATTCATCCCGGGTACTGGTATAGATATCGTATCCACCCACACCTCCTTTACGGTTACTGATGAAATATAAAGTCTTACCGTCTGATGAAATAGATGGCTGAGACTCCCAGGTGCTATCAGTATTTACAGCATCTATCGGAATAATATCATTCCAACCTCCATAACTGTAATACGTATAATAAAGATCACAATTATAATAAGAGTTTTTGTTTTCCGGATCCACATGACGGCAAACGGTGTATACCATTTCTTTATTATTCACGGTAAGAGTCGGGCCACCTTCATTCATTTCCTTATTGAAAGGCTCCTTCATTTTCTCTCCGCCGTCGAAAGGAGCTTCATGCAAAGAAGAATATCCATCTTTATTTCTGCGACTGATAAAAAACTTTTCTACATAGCCACCTGCACTTCCCCATGCAGAATAACGATCATCTTCTTCAACACGACGTGTAAACAATGCAATTTCATTGTCGGGACTAATATAAACCAGGTATTCGTCGTTCTTTCCTGAGATACCCGGAACGACCTTTGGGTTGAACGGAACCGGGTTTTTCATCAACTCGGCAGCTGCATAAGACCAGTCATAAATAAGCTGTGCTTCATCAAGTAATGAATCTGCATCAACATAATCGGGTTTGGCAAGAAAAGCTTTCATATATTTGGCAGCCATGTCTTTATCTCCAATACCAAAATATAGTTTCCCAAGATAATAATTGGCCATATGCAAGCCATCGGGACAATAATTGAGTGCTTTCTCAAAGTAATTTACTGCAAGCTGAAGATTATTTTGCTGTTTATGAATATTGATATAGCCCAGATAATAATAGGCAGGGCCATATTCGGGTTCATCATCTATAACTTCCTGCAAAAGTTTATATGCCTCCTGATAGTATGTTTCGGCACGTAAAGGTGCATAACTCATTGATCTGGCCTGAGCAAGATTGGCCATTGCATCCTCATATGTTTTTGCTGTTTTCTTTTTAAGTTCTCCACATTCTTCCTGTGAAAATAAAGCAAATGAACTGAGCAGTATTATGGTAATTACAGTAAAAATTCTTTTCATATCATCACAAAATTTGATATGCATTATTCAATAATAAGAGATCAAGCACACATAATGCTGTCATTGCAGACACCACCGGTACCGCTCGTGGTACAAAGCACACATCGTGCCGTCCTTTAATCTCGAGCTCAGAGTTTTCAAAACTTCTGTTTACGGTGTTCTGCATTTTTCCCACTGATGATGGCGGCCGAAAACATGTATTAAAAAAAACATCATTCCCGTTGGAAATCCCCCCCTGAATTCCTCCTGAATGATTAGAATCAAATGATATTTTGCCGCTGTTCATACTCATAGCATCATTGTACTCACTGCCTTTCAGTTTAAGACCATCCTTTCCTGCACCAAACTCTATCGCTTTAACAGCCGGAATACTCATCATTGCCTGAGACAATGCAGCATTGAATTTTGAAAAAAGTGGTTCACCCAAACCAGCAGGTACATTTTTTAAAAACGTACTGACACATCCCCCTACACTATCATTTTCTTTTTTCAGGTTCTCCAGCAAGTCAAGCATAGCCTTTTCTGCAACACTATCAGGACAACGTAAAACTGAACTTTCTATTGTGTTTTTATCCAGAATTTCCGGGTCGAATTCAGCATTAACACTTCCGATGGCAGACACAAAGCTGAAGATTTCAATATTCATTTTTCTGAGATAATCAAGAGCCAAAGCTCCTGCAAAAACACGAGCCACAGTTTCGCGCCCGGAGGCACGTCCACCACCCGACTGACCATCGATGCCATATTTTTTAAAATATGCATAATCAGCATGACCGGGGCGGAAGCTCTTATTGATCTCGGAATAATCTTGTGGTTTGATGTTTTTATTGCGAAATATGAATGCAATGGGACTCCCTATGGTTTTTCCATTTGATATCCCGCTTAGAATTTCAGCTTCATCTTTTTCTTTGCGCTGCGTTTCCCAAATTGAACCTGAAGGAGAACGCTTTTGAACAAAGTCATTAACAAATTCCATATCAGGTTCAAATCCGGACGGAAATCCATCCAATATTCCCCCTATTGCCGGACCATGTGACTCGCCAAAAGATGTAAATTTCAAGATCGTCCCGAAAGTGTTTCCTGCAGCCATGTAACAAAAATAACGCTCTTTATCCGATTCAACGTTAAGCGGAGCCCAAAAGTTACCAACAATGAATGTTAAATAGAGTGTTTGTGACTTCTATTCAGCAACAATGACTTTTTTAATAATTGTCATTTCTGAATCATATATAAGTTTCACCAAATATAGCCCTGTTTGTAATTCTGAAACATCTATCGGGTTTTCAAAGTCCTGATATATAAGTACATGTCCTGACAAGTCAATTATCATTATATACTCAGGTATTTCATTTTCGGCAATATTAAAACAAAGTGAAGTACCAACCGGATTAGGAAAAATAACAATATTGTCTTTCTTATTTTCATTAATACCCTCAACAATATCCGGCAAATAACCGGTTCTGCAATTATTCCCTTTATAAGTTGTCCATTTCATATCTGCAGCAGTACATGGCACATTTAATTCAAACACATTAATAAAAGCCGAGTCGATTCCTGTTCCGAAAGTCTGTGTATAGCTCAGCGAGACCAGATCCAGATATCCATCACCGTTTACATCACCCAATGCGGGGCCGTTCATATAAGTAAATCCATGTACCAAAAGAGGAAATCCTGTTAATTCTGCAGGGCCTGAAATTGAGAAAGCATGAATAAATCCGTTTCCATTTGCGTCCGTCATATTGGAACCAAAAAACACATCATCATGGCCATCATTATCAGCATCTGCAATACAGATTACTCCCTCAGCTCCTCCGGCATCAATTATCGGAAAACCGGGCAATGGTGTTCCATCTGTTTTAAAAGCACTCAACACAGTATCGGCCGTTGAACCTACGGGTTTCCCTTCAAAAATGATATATTGTCCGTTTATTTCAGCAACCGTAGGAGTAGAATAGGTCCAGTCGCTTCCGGCAACAGCCACAGGCCATCCGGTTAGATCAGCACCGGTATTATCCATTAAAAAATATTGAGGTGCATCACCATGTGCAGCTCCGGCAATTTCAAAATCTGTGCCCCCATCGGCATTAAAGATTATCGGCGATTGATATGAGTATTTCACTGCCGGACCGGTTAATACAGGAAAAGGACTCAGCACATTACCTGATGCATCAAAAACATAGCGACTCTGTGTTGAGAAGGCAATGACTTCTGGCATTCCATCTCCGTTAATATCACCTACAGAGGGAGTAACCGCCGGATAAGCATCAAGGGTCTGTGGCCAGCTTCCGCCAAAAGAAGAACCATCTATACGAAGTACCTGAATATTGCCTGCCGAAGACGTTCTTTCGCAAAAAATAATTTCAAGGGTATCGTTCTGATCGAGGTCTGCAAGTACAGGAGAACATTGAATCCAGTGATCACTGAAATTAACAGGCCATCCCGTCAGTGCGTTACCGTTATGATCAAAAGCATGCACACGGCCACTGGCCGGCACACCACCTGTAGCCACCACAATTTCCAAGTCCCCGTCATGATCAAGATCCCCAACAGATGGTGGATATGTGGCCGTTCCGATAATTGTTGTTTCCCAAATTACTCCGGTATCTGATATACAAAAAAGCTTAGAATCTATTGCAGTTAATATTTCGTCTTTCCCGTCGCCATTAATATCGGCCATTGCAATATTGCGCATATTCTTAAATGTAGGATTGCATGGCGTACCAAAAGGAAATAATGCCATTTGCGGGCTTAGGGTATCTTTGGATTCAGGTAAAATAACCGGCTTGATTTCATATTCACCTGCCTCATTCAACCGTGTGACTGTCTGAGCATTGATCTGTCCTAAAATCAGGAGCATAAAAAGACTATAAATGAACCGCATAAAGGAATTTTTGATAAAAATAAACAAATCCCTTTAATACTCCCACTTCCGCGAATAAGAATCGAAGAAGTTGATGCCGATTTTCCAGGTGAGTACGGCATCGGAGAAATTATTGTCTGCGGTAACACCATAGAATCCCAGACGGAAAATCTCATCGCGAATGCGAATGCGCTTTTCTATTCCGGCAAAGAATTCGAAGTGGCGGAAATGATTTTGCTCCATAAATAAGAAACCCGTTCCTCCGGCCAGGTTTACATTTAACTTACTTAGAAAAGGCACCTTCCCAAGAATCATCCCATCGAAATGGTGGATATAATTGCCCTGCATAAATGCTGAAGACGAGCTCAGTGTGGGCCCCAGTAGCTGAAATGACCGGGTTGGATCACTGAAGAAATACATATCTGAACCTCTGAAATACTTATGCTCGACTACCCTTAGATTTGCACGGTTCACAAATGAACCTACAGAGAAAGCATAATTGGATGTACCCCAGCGGTTTAGTTTCATATAATCTTTAAAACCAAACTCCAGATAATCGAAATTTACCTCAGAGTGCAGAAAGCCTGGAAATCCTTTACGCCATACAAAAGTAATATCGGGCCATTTGCTGCCGAGCAGAATTTTGCGACGACCTTTCATCATGTATTTTTGCTTGATTCGGTACACCAGATCAAGACGGATTTCAGACTTGTTATACAAATCAAAATCGATAGGATCATTTAAATCGCCAAAAAGGCTGTTGGACCAGTTGGCAAGCTCCAGGTCATTAATTGGTTTCTGAAAGGAGTAATTAAATGAAAGTTCGGCAAATAAACCATTTATCACCTCCATTCGTTGCGAAATAGCAAAGGTCTTTGTGCGAACAAAGTTACTCCTGCTGAAAATCTGGCTGATGGATGCCCCCTGATTTATCATATCATAGTAATCACCAAAACGAACAAAAGTTCTGACGAATTTCTGAGGCACATAAGTTAGTCCGAACCCAACTCTGCCGCATACATCATTATTACGAAATCCGTAATCAATCATTCCGTCAGTTTCAAGCAGGAATTCATTCGTAAATCTTTTTCTGAAGCTACCCGAAAGATTATGCCTGTATCCGCCAATACCAAAGAAATTGAGTTGAGAAACAACGGGGTTAATATACCATCGTGTTTGCTTTTTACTGTTTCGCTGGCCAATGCCTCTGAATAGTACTCTTAGCAGACTGATCTCATTGAAAGTTGAGTCTATTCTGAATTGAAATTCATCACTGCCGTACCATCTGCGTAAACTATCTATTTCTTTGGAATACGATATTTCGAGCGGCGACAACGGCACCATACGGCATGAATCCCAATAGGCAGAATCACGTTCCAGGGCAAAGGGTTCATAAAACCTCACCTCACCTGCTCTGTTCCTGTAACTCATGGAGTCGGGACTGGTTGTAGATTCCATATGAACACACAAAGCTGTGGTTTTTATATTTCGTTTCCCTTCTTTTATAGTGTATTCAATAAGAGTCTCCACCGGAATGCTCTCATTGCCTTTGGGTTTCTTATATTTCTGCATAATATGAAAAGACTCACAATACAGCAGTGCTCCGGGATTTATTTCCAGATCGACCTGATCAATGGCAAAACTGCTGTCGTAAAATGAAATATATCCTTCAAACAAGGCATCGTTTGGGAAGACAGGATCTATTTTCAGAATATAAACCTTACAGGAGTCGATATATTTAAGTCCTGCATATTCATAACGATAATTGGCAGCACCTGCCGACGACAATGGCGAAACCAGCGGTTGTGCGGTAAGCATATCCTTGGTCATGGTGTTTTTATAGAAATTGAATTCCCAACTTTCGGCCTGATCAAAAAACACATAAGGATTATGTCGTACATACTGAATATTATCTACCGAGATCCCTTCGGCCTCATCACCGATTGATATATAAATATAATTTTCCGGAGGACGTGCCCTGTATTCGTTTTCTGCAATTACTTCCTCGAAATAGCGATTGCCTTTTTTATAAGTAAACAGCAGTATTTCATTCATTTCATCCACAAACGAAACCCGGGCGGTATCTTTAAATGTGGTATCCACTTCAGCCTTTTCCTTCCCCCTTTTAATTCTTCGCATTTTCCTGCGTGCCTGTCGCTTCTCCTTGGGGGTTAGTTTTTCATATCCAAGAGAAGCCATAATACTGTCTTCTCTGGCTTTTTCAATACTATCTCGCACATGCCTGGGTTCATCGAAGACCATGGTTTGTCTTCGGTAAGAATAGTAGCGTATATCAGAAATCCCTTTTAAAAAGTCGCGGCGGCGGTCTCGCACAGATTTCATTACCGACCGGGCCAGATCTTTGTTATCGGCAACCACAATAGCTTCATTAAGTTGCAAAGCCGATTCGCTCAATACCGCATCCAGTGTAACATTGCCATATGATTGAATTTTCACCTCATTTTCCATAGTTTCATATCCCAGCATGCGAAAAACTATGATATAATCTCCCGGCTTACTAAATGGAAGAATAAAGTAACCGTTTTCATCAGAAATAACTCCGGAATTTGAATTCTTGATATAGACATTTACACCGGGGAGACCATCGCCATTTGAATTTCGAACAAATCCGGTTACTTTCTGAGCTTCAGAAAGCAATACAAAGATGAAAACTAGAAAAACGGTGAAGAGGCCCTTCATCTTTTATCGGTATTTTGATTTCGACCAATTTTACAACGGATGAAAGCCATATTTGTTACTGGACTTATTAAGAAATTCTCTCAATATTTGCTCCAAGTGCATTGAGTCTCTCGTCTATCAGCTGATATCCGCGATCTATCTGTTCAATATTGTGAATGGTGCTTTTTCCTTCTGCAGATAAAGCAGCTATCAATAGTGAAACCCCTGCCCTGATATCAGGTGATGTCATTTCTATTCCACGCAGAGCAATCTTTCTTTCAAGACCTATTACTGTTGCACGGTGCGGATCACAAAGAATGATCTGAGCCCCCATATCAATAAGTTTATCAACAAAGAACAGGCGGCTTTCAAACATTTTCTGATGAATAAGCACAGATCCTTTGGCCTGCGTAGCTACCACCAGAACAACACTGAGCAAATCGGGTGTAAACCCGGGCCAGGGTGCATCGGCTATGGTAAGAATACCACCATCCATAAATGTTTCTACTTCGTAGCAATCCTGTTTTGGAACAATGAGATCATCATTCTCCTGATTCACCTCCACACCCATGTGACGAAATACCTCCGGAATTATCCCAAGGTCGTTTATAGAAGAGTCTTTAATGCGTAATTCAGATTGTGTCATTGCTGCCAGGCCAATAAAACTGCCTACTTCAATCATATCGGGCAATAAACGGTGATTGGTACCATAAAGTTTATGCACACCACGTATGGTTAAAAGGTTTGAACCAATACCCTGAATATCTGCCCCCATACGATTCAGCATTTTACATAATTGCTGAATATATGGTTCACAAGCAGCATTGTATATTATAGTCTCTCCTTCAGCCAATACTGAAGCCATAAGTACGTTTGCAGTACCTGTAACCGATGCTTCATCGAGAAGCATGGTGGTGCCTTTCAAGCGATCATTTACTGTTGCTTTATAAAAACCATTTTTCAAATCCACATCAAATTTTGCACCCAGATTCATTAAGCCGATGAAATGGGTATCGAGTCTTCTGCGCCCGATTTTATCGCCACCGGGTTTTGGCAAGGCAGCCTGACCAAATCGTGCAAGCAAAGGTCCCAAAATCATGACAGAGCCACGCAATGACCCGGCAGTTTTTACAAATTCAAGAGTTTTAAGATATTCATGATTCAGGTTTGCAGCCTGAAAAATATAAGTGTTTTCTGATTTCTTTTCAACTGAAACACCCATTTTTTGAAGCAGCTCAATGAGACGCATGACATCTCTGATTTGAGGAATATTAGAAATTTCAACTGCATCTTCAGTTAACAAAACTGCACTTATCACCTGCAGAGCTTCATTTTTTGCTCCCTGCGGAACAATTGTTCCGGAAAGAGAATGACCACCATGAATAACAAAACTACTCATATGTATTAGTGTCTTCTTTTAATTTTCTTCTTTTTGCTGCCTCCCCTGTTTTTTGATACTTTTTGCTTGTTTTTCATCATTTCACTTGTATCTTCAAAAACAAAGTCCTCAGAGAGTTGTATTTTACCTTCCGACAGAACAGATAGGTGTTCCCTGATTACATCATCATTCACCGTATCCTTATTCCAGGTAAGATAGAGCTTTTTCATTGTATTGGCTATCATGGCCACCATATATGTTTTTGCCTCACTCTCTTCCAGTTCTGCAGCATTTTTAATCATTTGCTCCAAATTCCGGCCATAATATCTGTATTTCAGATGTTGAGTTTGTGTATATGAAACCTGATCCGGTTTAAATGCTTCGTCTTTTTCAGGTGTTGGGAAAGGGCCATCAACATCGAGTGTATATTCTGAAATGGCATGCAAATGATCCCATAGTTTCTGTTTGTAGTCGCTATAATCTTTTGATCCCTGATGCAAGGATGCCATAGTGTTAACAAGAATATGGGCAGCTTTAGTCCTTCGCTCCCTGTCCTCTATTTTAACGATCTCCTGAATCAGCTTCTGAACATTACGACCATATTCAGAAATAATCATTAACTCACGCTGTGTATTGTACTCCATATCTGTATTCTTTACTGTACAAACTTACGATTTTTTTAAATGTGGACACAGATTTCAATATGGATGAATAAGTCGGCTTACGGATTATAATATTTTTCATACATTAGTAAGCTCAATAAATTTGCCATGAAAAAACACATTTACATTCTTGCAGTATTATTTCTAAGTTCTACTTTCATTTCAAGCATTTCTGCTCAACAAGACACCGAATTGATTCAGAAAATAGACAGTTTAAGTTCTGCTGTTTTTACAAGTTGGAGTTGTCCGGGTATGGCTGTTGCCGTAGTGAAAGATGGTGAAGTAATTTTTAAAAAGGGGTATGGTGTATCAGATGTAAATACTCAGGGTAAAGTTGATGCGAATACTTTATTTGCTGTGGCCTCCATAACAAAAACATTTACCTCCACTTCATTAATGATGCTGCAGGAGCAGAAAGCACTTTCGGTTGATGATAAGGTGGTTAAATACATACATGATTTCCAGCTGTATGATCCTTATGTAACTCAGAACATGACCATTCGTGATCTGTTGTGCCACAGAAGTGGTTTGAAAACATTCAGCGGGGATTTGATCTGGTACGGTACAGATTACAGCCGAAATGAAGTAATAAGAAGAGCCAGGTATTTGAAGCCTGAATATGGTTTCAGGGAGCATTTCGGATATTCCAATATTTTATTTCTTACAGCCGGGCAAATCATTCCCGCTGTATGTGATACTTCATGGGATAGATTTTTGAAATATCGAATTTTCGGTCCACTAGGGATGAACAGAACCATAACCAGCACGAATGATCTTAGACGTCTGGGCAACTATGCTTCGCCACATAATATTCTGGATAACAGTACTATTATGGCCATACCATGGCAAAACTGGGATAATATAGGGCCGGCAGGTTCAATAATCAGTAGTGTTAACGATATGTCGAAGTGGATCATTATGCAGTTGAATCAGGGGACATATAAAGGGAAACAGTTTTTCGACCCTGAATCTCAGCAGGAAATGTGGTCCCTACATACACCCACACAAGTTAGTGAGTTTTCGAGATATTATTGGCCCGATATTCATTTTAAGGGATATGGTTTAGGCTGGAGTTTAAGTGATTATGGCGGAAGAAAAATTGTTGCGCACAATGGCGGATACGATGGAATGATATCTCAATGCGTGCTCATTCCTGAGGAGAATATGGGTTTTATAGTATTAACCAATGCCAATTCATGGTTATACATGCCAATGATGTATAGTTTACTGGATGCACTTCTTAAAGATAAAATAGAAGACTGGAATGAATTATTCATAAAAATTAAGAAACGCCAGGATGCTGCTGATAACGATGCTAAAGAAGAATTTTATAACAGCAAAGTTGAAAAGGCACCACCCTCACTTGCGTTAGAGGAGTATACCGGCATATATCATTGTGATATTTATGGAGATGTTAGAGTTTTTATGAGTAAAAATGAGCTCTGGCTCGATATGACGCATACAAAAATCTTCAGTGGTAAACTCACCCATTTTCATTACAATACTTTCTTAATTGAATTTAAATCAGTACCTTCTTTACCTGTCGGAACTGTAACTTTCTATATCAACAGTGAAGGTCTTGCTGAATCACTGGAAATTTTTGTAGATAATCCCGACTTCGATTTCACGGAATTTGACTTCCGTAGAAATTTCTAATTTTTTCGCTGAACATATAAGGGCTTTTGCTGAACAAAACGAATAATTTGTTGAATACAGTTTTGTTGATATACTTATATTTGTAGTTTTAAGTTTTGATTAAGTAAAGATAAACTTACTGTTATGAGAAAAAGTCTGAAATACATTTCCATTGGAATTATTGCTATGATAATTATTCCAAAAGGTGTTCAATCACAAGGGTTTTATGAGCCTTCAGTTGTTTCCAACATTAACATCCATTTTTACGACAGCAATTGGGATTATATTCTTGATTCGCTCATGTCTGCCGATTCCGATGAAAGAATCCTGGCAGATGTGACAATAAATGGAATCACTTATGATAGCTGCGGGGTTCGATATAAGGGAAACTCTTCGTACAGCTCTTCGCAAATCAAGAATCCTTTAAATATTAAGTTGAATTTTATTAAGGATCAGGATCATGAAGGCTACTATACCATGAAGTTTTCAAATGTTTTCAAAGATCCTAGTTTTGTTCGAGAAGTACTGGCATATGAAATTGCAAACAAATACATGCCTGCTTCAAAAGCAGGATATGCAAATATTTATATAGATGGTACTAAAATAGGACTTTACACAAATGTGCAGGCGGTAAACGATGTATTTACTTCAGAACATTATTATAGTGAGGACAGGCCATTCTTTGAAGGTACTGATAGTGACGGACCTCCCCCAATGGGATGTTTTTCAGGGCCACCCACACCATGGGCATACATGGGTACTGATACTTTAAATTGCTATTCTGTTTTTTATGATTCAAAATCAGGAAATCATTATCAGTACATTGTGAATTTACTGGATACATTTAATAATTATTCCAATGATATGGAGGCAATATACAATGTAGACCGACATTTGTGGTCTATGGCCTACGATATAGCCTTTGTAAATCTGGATGCGCCGATTTCGATGACTCATAATTTTTATGTGTACTATGATTTGGCAAATCGCTTTAATTATATCAAATGGGATTTGAATGAATGTTTTGGAGTATTTGCTCAACTTGGAAGTGGGCCGAGTGGGACACATCTTAGTACAAGTGAAATGCAGCAACTGGATCCGTTTCCTAATAATAATACTGATAACCCGGTGTGTTACAGAGTGTGGCAAAACTCACGCTGGTCGAAGATGTATATTGCCCACATGAAAACCATCATGAGTGAAAACATTGCCAGTGGCTGGTATATGACACGTGCAGCAGAATTGCAAACCTATATTGACACTGCTGTGCAAAATGACCCGAATAAATTCTTCACTTACGCACAGTTTTCAAGTAACCTCAGCAGCACTGTTGATCAATCGGTAGGGATTTCTGAACTTATGTCAGCTAGAAATACTTACTTAAACTCCACTACCTATTTTCAGTATACAGCACCCACGATTTCGGGTATTGCAACTGATCCGGCTACCGTTACAGCCAATTCTACCATAACAATTACTGCTACCATTACCAGTGCCAATTACGCATATCTCGGATACCGATATTCATTGGTTGATCGCTTCGAAAAAGTTGAAATGTTTGATGATGGTGCACATAATGATGGTGCTGCCGGTGATGGAGTGTGGGGAGCCGACATAAATATATACAGTAGCGATGTACAATATTACATCTATGCCGAGAACAACGATGCCGGAATGTTCTCTCCCGAGAGAGCTGAATATGAGTATTATTCTATCACCATTTCCGGCGATGTGGTGATAAATGAATTCATGGCTTCAAACTCGACTACAGTATCAGACCAAAATGGTGAATATGATGACTGGGTTGAGTTATACAATAATTCATCCTCTGCTGTATCATTAAACGGGTATTATCTTTCTGACGATATGGGAGACCCTTACAAGTATCAGTTTCCTGATACCAGTATTGCAGCAAACGGATATTTAATTATATGGACAGATAATGACACCTTACAGAGCGGATTACACACAGGCTTTAAGTTATCTGCTGCGGGCGAAGTCGTAGTTCTTTCTGATGCAAGCAAAAACACAGTGGATATGGTATCTTTTTCCGTTCAAACCACTGATATATCTCACGGGCGCTATCCAAATGGTACAGGTCCATTTATGGATATGCCACCCACTTTCTAAGCCGAAAACATGAATGGATTGTCGGTTGATGAAATTATTGAAACTCCTGATGTTTTGGTATATCCAAATCCGGCCGGGCAATATGTAAACATTGAAATCGACGATTATAACGAGCATATGATTCAGGTCTTTTCCATTGATGGTAAACTATTGATCGGTCAAACCATGAATGAAAAATTACAACTGGATATCAGCATGCTGGAAAACGGTATATATCTGATTATGATTGATCAGATGGCAACAAAGAAACTGATTAAAACCAATTAGAATGAAGTATTTAGGAATTGTTTTATTGCTGGCATTAATGGCTTCAGCATGTACCAAAGTAGAAGGTCCCGGCGGCAATGCCACCATTACCGGCAAGGTGTACGTTTTGGACTATAACATGGAACTTACAAACAAGCTTGATGAGTATTACGGTGCGGACATTGATGTCTATCTGATTTACGGTGATGATCTAATCTACTCTGAGGATTTCACTACTAATTATGACGGTTCATACCGTTTTCAGAATCTGCGCCCCGGAACATACAAAGTGTTTGCGTATAGTGAAGACACTACAGCGGGAACAGAAGACTATCTTTTCCCTGTATTTCAAACAGTTGAGATTAAAAAAAACAATGACGAAATTACGGTAGAGGATATTATCATTGTCAAGTAATACCAACATAGAACCCATTCTAACCTCTTTCAGAGGCATTGATCTGGAGCAGATAAAATCTGTGGCCCTTATGAATCGTATTGATACCAAATACATTTTTCATAAGAACATGCTGCCGGTTTTACTGGAAGAAGCCAGGAAGGACTATGAGATTTTGAGTTTTGACGGGCTTCATGCTTTCACCTATTTTTCTGAGTATTACGATACAGCGGAAAATGAGATGTATTTACGTCATCACAACGGTATTCAAAGTCGGTTTAAAATTCGAATAAGAGAATATGTGGAATCCAATACCCGATTTCTGGAAATCAAAAACAGGAACAATAAAAAGAAAACGGTGAAAACCCGAATTATTCTTCCTGAGCGAAGAAATCACTTTTCTGAAGAAGAAATGCGATTTATTGCAGAGAATTCTCCTTATTCAGCGTCGCAATTGCAAAAATCTGTGATCAGTAATTTTCGCAGAATTACTCTTGCAAACCGCGATTGGAAGGAAAGAATTACCATTGACACCATTCCTGAATTCATCTATAATGACGAGAAAGTCATTTTGGGTGATTTGATTATTTGCGAGGTTAAAAAAGACCCGGGACAATACATGACACCCATGGAACATCTGCTAAGGGAACTACGTATTAAACCTTTCAGAATCAGCAAGTACTGTCTTGGAACAGTATTACTGAAAAAGAACATCAAAAGCAATTTGTACAAAGAAAAACTCATATTACTCAATAAAAAATTGAAATATGCTACTACTGGCTAAAATATTTGAAGACGGAGAACTTTTTAACATGGATCTGATCAAGATAAGTGATTTTCTTGAACTGGTCATTCGTTTCTCCTTTAACATGCTTGTATTGCTTGTCATTACTCGCCTACTATATTACAGCATTACGAAAAGGAAAGATTATTTCTTCACGTATTTAATGGTAGGAATTGTTGTGTTTTTGCTGTGCTTCCTATTGGAAAATGTGAAAGTTCAACTTGGATTTGCCTTGGGTCTTTTTGCCATTTTTGGCATCTTGCGATACCGCACCAATCCAATTCCTATTCGGGAAATGACCTACTTATTTGTTGTGATCGGGGTATCAGTTATCAATGCGCTGGTGAATAAAAAGATTTCTTATGCAGAAATGGTTTTCACCAATATGGGTGCTGTAGTTACCATTTGGCTTTTTGAAAGGGTCTTTTTCCTGCGTCATCTTTCGGTAAAAAATGTATTGTATGAAAAGATTGACCTGATTAAACCGGAGAAGTACCAGGAGCTTAAGGCTGATTTGGAAGAAAGAACCGGAATAACCATTCATAAAATTGAGATTGGAAAAATTGATTTTCTTCGCGACTCAGCCCGGCTGCAGATTTATTATTTCGAGCATGAGATAAACAGGACTGATCAGATGGAAGAAATTACAAATGATGACGACGATGATTAGACCCATAATTTTTCTTTGTTTCTTTATGTGTTTTGCAATTTTTGGAAGTGCACAAAATGAAGATGCCGGTTTCTGGCTTTCATTTCAGGGAGAGAAGAAGATATCTGATAAGATCAGAATTGGAGCTGAACTGTCTGTTCGTACTGAGAATTACAGCAGCAGTTGGGATAAAATACTGATAGAACCCTCAATCGAATACCGTTTCAGCAAAGACTTTAAGGTTTTTACCAATTACAGATACTCTCATGTAGCTGAGAACGAAGATCGGTACTGGTATCCAAATCATCGCTTTATTGGAGGTTTTCGTTACGATTTTGAATGGAGAAGGCTTGAATTAAGGTTTCAAAGTAAATATCAATATGGTGTCAACAAAGATTTTTCCCGATACGATGCTTTTGAAACCAAAAATCACATAAGAGACAGGTTTCAGATATTGTATGATATTAAAAACTGCAAACTGAAACCATATGCATTTGCAGAGGTTTATACTGTTCTGGATGCCGGTCACGTTTTACAATACCGTTTTGATACATACAGGTACCAGTTTGGCGCCAGTTACAGTCTATGCAAGGACCTGTCTGTAAAAGCTTTTCTTATGTATGAGTACGAGTATAAAAACTCCGGTTGGTGGAATAATTATATTGGCGGGATAGATCTGAGTTTTGAGTTTTAATTATCAGAGAGTTTTAACCTTGCAAAACGAAGTACCAGCTGTTTTACTCCAAAATCATCAAACTCTACACTGGCTTTGGTATTCTGACCTTCACCATCTACTTTCACAACTGTGCCGTGTCCAAAGCGTGCATGCTCTAC
>PKSX01000030.1 GCA_002869435.1 Marinilabiliales bacterium
ATATAATTCACCATATAATACATGACTATCGGCAGCATATGAAATCATGGTTGATCCGTCGGCAGAAGCGCCTTTAGTGATCAGATAATTTGTACAGGCAAAAGTTTGACCTGCACTCAGCACAATACTGAAAAGAAAAACAAAGAGCAAATTTTTCATAGGTAGTTAATTAGATGTTTTCACGGACAAACATACAATTTTTCCGTCAATATTCATCTTAAAAACTCCTTAACTACGGCCAAACTGCATTAAAAAAGCTTTAATAAAATCGTTAATATCACCATCAAGCACACGCTGAGTATCTCCTGTTTCGTGATTTGTACGGTTATCTTTAACCAATTTATACGGATGGAGCACATAGTTTCTTATTTGGGAACCCCATTCAATTTTCATTTTACTGCTTTCGATTGCATCAATAGCTTCTTTTTTCTTGCGAAGTTCAATTTCATATAGTTGTGACTTCAACATTTGCATGGCTTTTTCACGATTCTGTCCCTGAGAGCGGGTTTGCTGGCATTCAACCACAATTCCGGTTGGGATGTGCTTTATCCGCACTGCAGTTTCAACCTTATTCACATTCTGACCTCCGGGGCCTGAACTTCTGAAAGTATCGAATTCTATTTCTGATGGATTTATCACAATATCTATATTGTCATCCACAACAGGATAGGCATACACAGAGGCAAATGAAGTATGCCGCCTTTGAGCCGAATCATATGGCGAAAGCCTTACAAGACGATGTACTCCGCTTTCGCTTTTAAGATAACCGAAGGCAAAATCTCCCGTAATCTCGAGGGAGCAGGATTTTATTCCGGCTACTTCGCCCTCCTGCATATCAAGCTGCACTACTTTGAAATCATTTCGCTCTGCCCATCTCATGTACATTCGCATTAGCATTTCGGCCCAATCCTGACTTTCTGTTCCACCGGCACCAGAGTTGATGGTGATAATTGCGCTGAGCTTGTCTTCCTCATTACTCAGCATATTGAAAAACTCAAGATCTTCGATTTCCTGTAGAGCTTTGCTGTGAATTTTCTCAAACTCGTCCTCTTCCATCTCACCGGCATCCATAAACTCAATTGCCACTTCCATTTCATCAACAGCCGCCGCAGTACTATCATAGCGTTTAACCCACGACTTGGTTTCACTTAACTGCTTAAGAAACTTCTCGGCTTCTTTGGGGTCATTCCAGAAATCGGGTTCTGCTGATTTTAATTCACCTGCTTTGGCTTCTTCTCGACGTTTGTCGATGTCAAAGAAACCTCCTCAGCGCATCCAGGCGCTTTTTCAAATCTTTATATTCTTCCTGACCGGCCATTATTTGTTTTTTGCAAAAATAACAAAATCGATCTTTCTATAACTTACTTAAGTCAATATCAAACTCAATTGGCTTCTGATCGTTGCAGTGAAGCACGCATTGGTTACATGCACTCAGTTCGCCTTTAAGTCTGCGATTTACCATATCGGCAGTTGAATCATGTAGGCTTGGAATATCTATATTTCGAATAACTTCTTCAGCAAAAGCATACATAAGCAGCATCTTGGCATTAAGATCACAAATACCACGCTGTTTCAGATAGAACAATGCATCTTCATCAAGCTGACCAACAGTGGCTCCATGAGAACATTTTACATCATCGGCATAGATCTCCAGAAATGGTTTTGCTGTAACCTTTGCATTATCGGTCAGCAAAATATTCTTGTTATTCTGATAGGCATTTGTTTTCTGTGCACCAGGCTGAACCAAAATATGTCCGTTGAAAGCAGCTGTGGCTTCATCGTCCAGAATACCTTTGAAAAGCTCATTGCTATAGCAATTTGCTGAATTATGACGAACCAAAACCTGATTATCAACGTGCTGCTGTTTATCAACAAGATACAAACCCATTATATCAGCTTCGGCGCCTTCCCCGTCAAGATTTACAATAGTCTCATTTCTGATTTTTCCACCATTTAAAGTAATGGTGTTAGTCTTCATTTTTGAATCCTTACGCAGTGAAAAGAAAGAAGTATTGACCAGAACAGAAGACAGTTCCTTATTTTGAAGCTTGTAGTGATCAAGTTTTGCACCTTCATCAATATGAAACTCACTAACCACATTCATAAAACTGTCCTGATCCTGAACAGAATCATCACATTGCACAAAAGTGAGTTCAGCATTTTTTCCCAGAACAATCAGGTTTTTCGCTTGCAGAAACGGGTTTTCTGCTGTATTAATCATATTGATTAACTGAACCGGTTTTTCAACTATCACATTATCGGGAACATATATAAATAGTCCTGCTGTTGCCAATGCAGAATTAAGTGATACAAGCCCGTTTAACATATTCTCCGTCAATGAGTTCAGGTATGGTTTCACCAATTCATCATGATCCTCCCAGGCGGTTCTCAAACTACCTACTACAACACCATTATCAAGAGTTGTTAATGGACTTTGCTTATAAACGTAAGCCCCATTGTGCAATGTGAACAGATACGTCTCGAAATTATGAATTTCACAACGAAAAATGCTATTGATATCAGACTCCGAGACCGGATCTGAATTAGGAATATAGCTATATTCTTTCTGAAGGTACTCTGACAGGTCAGTATTCCTCCATTTCTCATGCTTTTTATGTGGAAATCCCTGACTGAGAAAACTATGGAATGCATTGTCACGAT
>PKSX01000066.1 GCA_002869435.1 Marinilabiliales bacterium
CGCTTTAAAAATTTGAGCGTAAATTTGCGAAAAATTACTGAAGGAATGACAAACGAGGCAAATTCAGACGCAATTAAAGAAAAAGAGAGCAAGAATTTTATAGAATTGATCATTGATGAGCACCTGAAAAACGGACGCTTCAACAAGGTTCACACCCGTTTTCCGCCGGAGCCTAACGGGTACCTGCATATCGGACATGCAAAGAGTATTTGCCTGAATTTTGGGCTGGCTGCCAAATATAATGGTAAATGCAATCTGCGTTTCGACGACACCAACCCTTCCAAAGAAGAAACTGAATATGTAGAATCAATCAAAGAAGATGTAAAATGGCTAGGATTTCAATGGGACGGCGAATACTATGCCTCGGATTATTTCCAGCAATTATACGACTGGGCCTTGCAACTGATTAAAGATGGAAAAGCCTACGTTTGCGAGTGCAGCCAGGAAACCATTAGCCAGAACAGAACCACTCCAACAAGAAACGGAGTGGCCTGTGAGCACAGAGCACGCAGTTCAGAAGAGAATCTTGACCTGTTTATCAAAATGAAAGAAGGTGAGTTTGCCGACGGAAGCATGGTGCTTCGTGCAAAAATTGATCTGAACTCGCCCAATATGCATATGCGCGATCCAATTATGTATCGAATTATGCGTGCACACCATCACCGTACCGGCGACGACTGGTTAATTTACCCTATGTACGACTATGCCCATGGCGAATCAGATTCAATAGAAGGCATTACACACTCCATTTGTACACTCGAATTCGAAGTACACCGTCCCCTTTACGACTGGTTTGTTGAAAACATTAAAATTCATGCCCCGCAACAAATAGAATTTGCACGATTGAACATCAATTACACTGTAATGAGTAAGCGCAAACTGCTGCAACTTGTAACAGAGAAGCATGTTAGTGGCTGGGACGACCCGCGTATGCCGACCATTTCAGGTTTACGCCGCAGAGGATACACCCCTGAATCCATTCGTGTATTTGCAGACCGTGTTGGTGTGGCCAAGCGCGAGAATGTTATCGATATGGGCTTACTCGAGTTTTGTGTACGTGAAGATCTCAACAAAAAGGCCGACCGCAGGATGGCAGTTCTTGATCCCATAAAACTAATTATTACAAATTATCCTGAGGGGCAGGTTGAAATGATTGAAGCCATTAATAACCCGGAAGACGATACTGCCGGCACCCGCATGATTCCTTTCAGCCGTGAGCTGTATATCGAACGCAGTGATTTTATGGAAGAGCCTTTCAGAAAATACCACCGAATGTATGTCGGTAATGAGGTTCGGTTCCGCTGGGCATATTTTGTAAAATGTACCGGTTTCAAAAAAGACGATAACGGAGAAATCATAGAAATTTACGGCGAATACGATCCTGAAACTAAGGGCGGTGACAGTCCTGACGGGCGCAAAGTAAAAGGAACCATACACTGGGTATCGGTTGAACATGCACACGAGTTTGAAGTGCGCCTATATGATCGGCTTTTCAGCGTTGAAAACCCGGATGACGCAGAAGAAGGAAAGACATTTCTCGATTACATGAATCCCGAAAGTCTGAAAGCCATAACTGCATTTGGTGAACCCTCATTGGAAGAAACAGAAAACGGATACTCCTGTCAGTTTGAGAGAATCGGATATTTCATTAAAGACAAGGATAGCACCAAAGAAAAAGCTGTCTTCAACCGCACAGTAGGGCTTAAAGACAGCTGGGCTAAACAGCAAAAGCAATAGCAAGAGTGTGAGGGAAATAAACCGTCTGGCAACCTTGCAAGTATCAGACTGTTTTGGGAACAATTACTCTGCCTTTTCTACAGCTTCTACTGAAACGATTTCAGGAATCACTTTTTTAATGGTGGCTTCCACACCGTTTTTCAATGTCATTGTTGCCATAGGACATGAGTGGCATGCACCCTGAAGTTCCACATAAACAACATTATCTTCCGTAAGGCGAACAAATTGCACATCGCCTCCGTCATTCTGAAGGTAAGGCCTTATTTGCTCGATTACATTTTTAACTTTGGTTTCGAGTTCCGCGCTCATAATATTTAATTTACTGTGTTATTTCTACTTTTTTAGTCGGGCCCTGCATGGCATTTCTTATTGCTACAGCCTGAGCCACATTTTGTGCCATTGCATAAAAAGCCTCACTTTGAGGGTTTGCTTCATCAACAACAGCCGGTATTCCTATTTCACCACTCTGACAAATATCTTCCACTATTGGAATTTCGGCCAGTAATTTAATGTTCATTTTTTCAGCCAACTCTCGTCCCCCTTCTTTTCCAAAAATAAAATATTTCTTTTCTGGCTGTTCCGGCGGAGAAAAGTACGACATATTTTCAACCAGTCCCAAAACAGGTACATTAATATCGGGGTTTGTAAACATGTTAATTGCCTTTTTAGCATCGGCAAGAGCCACTTCCTGAGGTGTTGAAACCACAACAATTCCGTTTACACTATAGTTTTGCACCAAGGTTAAGTGAATATCACCTGTTCCCGGAGGGGTATCAAAAATAAGATAATCGAGTTCACCCCATTCAGTATCGTCCATTATTTGACGAAAAGCGCTGGTAATCATTGCTCCGCGCCATATTAAAGCCTTATCAGGATCGGCAAAAAAGCACATGGAAACCATTTTTACACCGAATTTTTCGTACGGCATAATTCTATTCTTTCCGTCTTTTTCAATGATTTCCGGTTTTTCTTCCTTCAATCCAAACATCAGGGTCATACTTGGTCCATGAATATCTCCATCAACCAGACCTACTTTGGCGCCACTACGGGCCAGACCGGCAGCAAGATTAACGGCCACAGTAGATTTGCCAACTCCGCCTTTTCCGGAAATAACCGCCACAAGATTTTTAATGTTTTCATGCGAGGGGTTGGCTTTACCCGAAGTAACATTCGCTGTAAAATTCACTTCCACTTCAGCATCAGGATAATCCTTTCTGATTTCCTGTTCACAATCTTCTTTCATTCTGTTTTTCATCGGACAGGCAGGTGTAGTTAAAACAATTGAAAATGAAATTTTCTGTCCTTCAACCTGTAGGTCTTCGATCATATTAAGTGTAACGAGGTCTTTTTTTAGGTCGGGTTCGCTCACTCGGCCCAAGGCCTTCAACACCACATTTCTATCTATGCTCATGTTCTTTAAATTTAGATTTTATAAAAATAAGCAAGACAAAGGTAAAAAAATCACATTGAAAAGGCGAAAAATAAAGAAAAATTTCCTCTAATAAAATCCTAACAATCAAAGCAAAATATTGAATTTGTTAAATATTTTCATTTGTGAGATATCTCACAAAACTAAGCGCCAAATATCATATTTTAGGAATATTTTTGTCCTCCAATCATAAACCAAATTTATACGTATGAAAAAACTTTACACAATTTTTTGTCTTGCTATATGCCTGTTTATTTCAGGTCAAAGCATGGCACAAATTAACAATATTGGTGGAACCATTACCACAGACACGACATGGATGGACACCGTAAATGTTACATCTGACATTTATCTTCCAGATAGTGTAACACTTACAATTCAGGCCGGAACTGTAATTGATTTTGACAGCGCCTGCATGATTTCTGTTGACGGAAGCATTATGGCTATCGGATCCGTCAATGACTCCATTACATTTACTGCTGATAGTACAGGGTTCGGCACACTCTCTCATTATGGATGGAAAGGAATAGATATAGATGACCCTGCAAGTGGAGACTCTTCAATATTTGCATATTGCCGATTCTTTTATTTCAATGGAGAATATGGTTATGCCTGTATTCACACATATGATTTTTCTGAAATGATAGTCGAAAACTGCCGATTCTCATATAATTATAATTACCAAGAAACAACTTGTATTCACATAGAATATGAAGGAAACAGTATCATAAGAAACAACCTATTCACTTATAATTACAGTGATCGTTCATGTATACAGTTGGGTTGTGGTAGCGGTAATGAACCAAACACAACAATTTTAAACAACACTTTCATGTATAATGAAGGGTATGATGAAGGAGCTTGCTTAAAAATCTCTGCATACAGTAATGCAAAAGCCATAAATAATGTTTTCAGGTATAACTATTGCGAAGGATATGGCTGCGCTATTGATATTACAGGATATGCCACCCCAACCATTATTGGGAACCTCATTTCCGACAATTATTCAACATATTATGGTGGTGGTGTTTCAATTAAATATTATGCCAATCCTCGCCTCATCAATAATACCATTGTAAATAATTACGCTGAAGATGGCGGTGGAATTCAGATTGGCTGTTATACAACAAGTCCTTATTTTGAAAACAACATCATCTGGGGAAATGAAGCACTTTATGAAGGAGACCAACTATATTGCTACGATGATGGCACAAGTGGATATACCTTCATAAATAATATTATTCAGGGTGGAATTGATAGCATCTATTTTGATGAACCACCTTTTGGAGGTGTTGATATAAACACAATAAACACTTCTCCTATGTTTGTCGATTCTGCAAATGGGGACTACCATCTTACATGTCTTTCTCCTGCAATTGATGCAGGATCAAACCCAACCATAATGATGCCTCCGGTTGATCTTGATGGAAACCAAAGACTCATTGGCTCTAATTATGATATTGGAGTTTACGAAATGCTTGCAGCAGCTGTAATTCTTTCGCATCCTCAGAACACTCAGGTTATGACAGGAACAGTTGCCAACTTCACTGTTAACACCAACTATTCTACTGCATTTCAATGGGAAGAAAGTACAGATTTTGGTTAAACATGGAGTGCATTAACTGATGGTGCTACATACTCAGGAGTTACAACAAACAACCTTTCAATTAACGCTGTTTACACGATGAACGGATACATGTTCCGCTGTCAGATTGAAGGTAATTGCCCCGGTTTCATCACCCCGTCAAATCCAGCTATTTTGATTGTTGACTACAACGTTGGCATCTCTGAAAACAACAACGAGATTATGGTTTATCCTAATCCTTCAAAAAATAATGTTTTTATTCAGGGAGCTGAAGGTGCTGACATTACCATTAGTGATTTGAACGGACGCGTAATTGAAAGTCGCTATGATCTCGGATCAGATAAAGAAATGATTTCACTTACTGAATACGAAAACGGAATGTATATTCTCCGTGTAATTCAGGATAATAACATTAGTATTATTAAGATCATCAAAGAATAATTCATCAGACAATGTGTTTAAAGAGCTTGTTGTTTTTTACAACAGGCTCTTTTATTATGCCTATACATTAAAAACATTTACTTCTGTCAATAAGTTAAACATTGCTACTTGTGACATATCTCACAAAATACAATATGCTTTCGAGTTTACATGTTGTATTTTTGAATAATTAAAACTTGTGTGAGTATTCACAAGCATACGTTTAAGAACGACAGGTTATAGAGTCTGTTTCACTGCAACAGACTCTTTTTTGTATATTTGATTCAAAATAAACAAGATGAAACAAATTATTTTTAGTTTCTTATTACTGAGCATTGGATTGATTTCGTTTGCTCAGAGCAGTATTGAAAAATCAATCAGTTTTGCAAAAGAAGATATTCTTGAAGGTGAATACATTTATTGCGATAAAGAATTGATTAATGCATGTAATACGCCCTGGCCTGCAGTCGGCATATACGCGCTGAACACTTCATATTATTACACATGCCTCTCTGATCCATATCCGGATCCTTCAGCCATAAGAATAATACATAAAGAAACATTCCGTGCAGCTTTTCATTATAGTGAATATTTCATTTATGGCAGTAATCAAAAATTAATGTATTACATATATCAATCAACGGTTGTCAATGAAGAAAAAGCTGACAGCATTGAAATAATAATGAAATTCACTGCAGCCGGAATGGAATCATATTCTGAATACAATTCTGAATACATATCTGACAACTACTTCTTTTACGAAGAAGGCGTCCTGAAAGAGAAAGCGATCAGAGATCGGTCTGACAGAATGCTTAATAGTGCTCTTGATAAATATAACATTTGCCAGATCGAAACAACATTGACTCATATTCGTGAAGTATATAAAACAACCAATACTAATCCTGATATAACAACTAAACAAAAGAATGAAGCCACTGCCTATTACAACAATAATGAACTTGTAAAAATCAACATTAATAATGACAGAAACAAAGAGTTCTATTTGGAAAACGGAAGATTAGTATTTGCTTTTTATCCTGAAACCTCATCTGAAAAAGCATTAAGAGTATATTTTTGCAGTAGCGGACCCTTTAAAGTGATATTGGGAGACGAAACCATGTATACATCTGATTACACAGATTTTAAAGAACTGGTTTTCGCAGTTTATGAGGACTTCGAAAACGCCTTTAGGTCCATTACCGGAGATTAGTTTGCTTTTTTGTTCACCAACAGCAATTTGCAACCAAAAAAATGATGAGATTTTTTTGTGATTATTTTTTTTATTTCAAATATAGTTTTACCTTTGCACTCCAATTTTAACAGAAGAATATTATGCAGTTGACCATTGAGCAAAAGAAGGAATATTTCAAGACTCTTGGAAAAAACGAAAACGACAGCGGAACTCCTGATGTACAGGTAGCCATATTCACTCAAAGAATTAAGCATTTAACCGAGCATCTAAAAAGGAACAAAAAAGATTTTGCAACTGAAAGATCCCTGATCAGAATGGTAGGTAAAAGGAAGAAACTTCTTGCCTACATCAAAAACAAGGATATTGAAAGATATCGTGAGTTGATTAAAAAACTCGAAATCAGGAAATAAGATAAAAAAATTGTGTGGGGGGAGGCAATATTATTGCCTCTTTCTTTTTTTAAAGAACATAATACTATGAATGCTATTACTCAAAATATAGATTTAGGCGACGGTCGCCAAATTACTATTGAAACAGGAAAATTAGCAAAACAAGCTGACGGATCAGTAATTGTTCGTGTTGGCGACACCATGCTACTTGCTACAGTAGTTTCCAACAAGGAGGCAAAAGAAGATGTTGACTTCATGCCTCTTAGCGTAGACTATCAAGAAAAATACGCATCAACCGGACGTTTCCCGGGTGGATTTTTCAAAAGAGAAGCAAGACCTTCAGAACACGAAATTTTAACGGCACGTTTGGTAGACAGGGCGCTTCGTCCATTGTTTCCGGAAGATTATCATGCAGAAACACAAGTATTAATTTATTTGATTTCAGCAGAAAAAGATACTCCTCCTGAAGCATATGCTGCACTAGCTGCGTCATCTGCACTTGCCGTTTCCAACATCCCATTTAACGGTCCTATTTCAGAAGTTTGCATTGCACGTGTTAATGGTGAGTTTGTAGTAAATCCAAGTTTTGAACAACTTGAAGAAGCAGACCTTGAGCTTATGATCGCTGCCAACATGAACGACATCAACATGGTGGAAGGCGAAATGAAAGAAGTGAGTGAAGAGGTGATGATGGAAGCACTTAAATTTGCCCATGAAATTATCAAAAAGCAAATTCAGGGACAGCTTGACCTTGCTGCCAAAATTGAAAAAGCAAACCCAAAACGTGAGTATTGTCACGAAAACAATGATGAAGATCTGAAAAAAGCTGTTTGGGATTTCTGTTACGACAAAGTTTATGCTGTAGCGAGCGAACATCTTGCTGACAAGCATTTGCGCAGCGAAAAGTTCGGTGCTGTAGCCGAAGAATTCATTGCCACAATTCCTGAAGAGGAACTTGATGATAAAAAATCATTGATTAAAAGATATTTCCACGATGTAGAAAAAGCTGCTGTACGAAATATGGTTCTGGACACCAAAATTCGACTCGATGGCAGAAAAACAGACGAAATCAGACCCATTTGGTGTGAGATCGACTATTTGCCCTCTGCACATGGTTCAGCTGTTTTTACACGCGGCGAAACTCAATCCCTGACAACGGTAACTCTTGGAACTAAACTTGATGAGCAAACCATTGACGGAGCCGTTTACGAAGGTTCTAGTAATTTTCTATTGCATTATAACTTCCCTCCATTCTCTGTAGGTGAAGCTCGTTTTATTCGTGGAACAAGTCGTCGTGAAGTAGGTCATGGAAACCTAGCCCTCAGAGCTCTGAAAAACATGATAGTACGTGATGAAAGCAATCCATACACCATTCGAGTGGTAAGTGATATTCTTGAGTCAAATGGGTCATCATCCATGGCAACCGTTTGTGCTGGTTCTCTTGCAATGATGGATGCCGGCGTACATTTTGCAAAACCTGTTTCAGGTATTGCCATGGGGCTCATCACTGATCAAGAATCTGGAAAATATGCAATTTTAAGTGATATTCTAGGTGATGAAGATCACCTTGGAGACATGGATTTCAAAGTAACAGGTACCATTGATGGTATTACTGCCTGTCAAATGGATATCAAAGTTGACGGACTTTCTTATGAGATTCTTGCGGAAGCTCTTGAACAAGCAAAAAGAGGCAGACACCATATTCTTGGAGTCATGAATGATGTTATTTCAGCCCCACGTGACGACTATAAAGAAAATGTTCCTCGTTACATGAAATTCAGCATTCCAAAAGAATTTATTGGTGCAGTTATTGGTCCGGGAGGAAAAATCATTCAGGAACTTCAAAAAGAAACTGAAACTACAATTTTGATCGAAGAAGTAGATGAATTTGGTATCGTTGATATTTTCTCAACAAATAAAGAGGGGATGCAGGAAGCGCATGAACGTATTAAGAAAATAGTTGCCGTTCCTGAAATTGGTGAAGTGTATGAAGGAAAAGTAGTAAGCATTGTTGCTTTTGGTGCTTTTGTTGAAGTTTTACCAGGAAAAGAAGGCCTATTACACATTAGTGAAATAGCACACGAACGCATTAAGGATGTAAAAGATGTTCTTAAGGTTGGGCAAATGGTAAAAGTTAAGCTAAAAGATATCGATAGTAAATCCGGAAAAATGAGTTTGTCACGCAAAGCTTTACTCCCAAAACCAGAAGGAGATAATAAAAATTCTTAATTCAGCGTAACATTGCAACCAGTGCCTCGTATAACAGCATACCCAATATTGAGAGCGAGATATGAGGCAACTAAAAATCAGCAAGCAAGTCACCAATCGTGAAACTGCTTCGTTAGACAAGTATTTACAAGAAATCGGCCGAGAAGAGCTTATTACTGCTGAAGAAGAAGTACAGCTCGCGCAGCGTATTAAGCAGGGTGATAAAAAAGCTCTTGAAAAACTCACTAAGGCCAATTTGCGATTTGTTGTCTCAGTCTCAAAACAATATCAAAACCAGGGGCTTAGTCTACCCGACCTTATTAATGAAGGCAATTTGGGCCTTATTAAAGCGGCTCAGCGTTTCGACGAAACACGTGGTTTTAAATTCATTTCATACGCAGTTTGGTGGATTCGGCAGTCCATTTTGCAGGCTTTGGCTGAACAATCGCGAATTGTACGTCTGCCTTTGAATAAAATTGGGACTATCAATAAAATCAATAAGGCATTTGCTGCTCTTGAGCAGGAATTTGAACGTGAACCTGATGCACATGAGATTGCAGCCATGCTTGACATGCCTGATAATGAAGTCAAAGACAGCCTTAAACACACAGGTCGTCATGTCTCAATGGATGCTCCATTGATCTCAGATGAGGAAACCAACCTCTATGATCTTCTCCGTAACGAGGAAAGTGAAAAGCCCGACAAAGGATTAAACCATGAGTCGTTAAGTATTGAAATTCAACGGGCCATTGCAACATTAACACCCAGGGAACGGGATGTATTGAAATATTACTTTGGGCTGGGCAGTATTGCTCCGCTTACCCTTGATGAGATTGGTGAAAAATTTGGCTTGACGCGTGAACGCGTCCGTCAGATTAAAGAAAAAGCAATTCGCCGGCTGAAACACAGCAACCGTAGCAGAAATTTAAAAAGCTACTTGGGCTAAGCAGCTTCCTTTCCGTCTTCTGTTTTTCTTCTATTTACAATATATTCTCTGGCAATATAGCCAAGAATAATTATTATCATTATAAGTGATCCTGCCAGACTTACTTTTGAACTGGATTTATAAATCTTCGGATTCATAGTCATAACCACTTCATGTGAACCGGCTGGAAGCACCACGCCTCTCAGCACATAATTTACCCTGATAATGTCAGCAGGCTGACCGTCAACAGTCATTTCCCACTCAGGATAAAATATTTCGCTAAAAACTGCCAACTGAGTTGTAGCAGAATTGGTAACATAGCTTACCTGATCCGGCTCATAAGTCTTTCGAATAATGACAGCACCACTATCTGGAGCAAGATTCTGACCCTGAACCATAGATTCAAATCGTTTATCCACAACCGCAGTAACAGATGGGTCAATCTGACCCGTTACCTCAAGCTCTTCGTCAGCATTTGCAACCCAAGTTATATCACTTACAAACCAGGCCTGACCAAGTGCATGAGCATTAACCAAAGGAGGTCCATTAGGATTGATAATAATATATCTTGTGTTCAGCATGTTTATCACACCAAGATTTGACAATACCGTATCGAGCCGGCCAAGAGTCATATTTTGATCCTGTAAATTAGCGATAAGCACATTCATCTCTGGATTGATCTGATTCTCAATCAACTCCTGATAACGCATTAGTTTTGCCGCATGATATCCACCAACTGAATGATGAAAATATGATGTGGAAGCATCGTTAAATGTACTTACAGCCAAGTTTAAAACCCTGTCCTGAGCAGCATTCTGCTGAAGAATCATTTGATCGGCAGGGTTTTGGGTATAGGGTTTTTCATATTTTCTTTTAGAGATAAAGTCTTGCTCTGAAAGATAACGCTTATTTACAGGAACCATATCAATGGCAACAAGCAAAATAAGTGCAGGAAGCAAAACCTGAGTTTTAATATGTTTTTTCATGAATAACCACACAAAAACTGCTGCAGCCAGAATAAACAGAAACGATCTGATGGCATCAGCCTTGAAAATAGCAATTCTAACCCCTTCCCAATCGGCAACAATAGAATCAATTTGAGGCTGTGTTGCACCCTGTTGCATGAACATGTTGATATAATACTGATCCTGCTCTGAAGAGAACGAAAAGAAAGTCTCCGGCATCAACCAAAAAATTAATGCAAGTCCACCTGTAACTCCAAATGAGATATATAGCCAATTGATTTTGGAAAAATACTTCTCACGGTTTGTTATTAGCTCATGCAGACCCATGACCATAATTATTGGGATAATAAGCTCTGCAACCACTAACCACATAGATGGCGCCCTAAACTTATTAAACATGGGGACATTATTTATGAAGAAATCTGTCAAGCCCGGAAAATGTTTTCCCCATGCCAGCAATATACTTAATACAGCTGCAACAAGCAGTGGCCATTTTAGTTTATTTCTGGTCAGAAACAATGCAAAAACAAACAAAAACATTACAATGGCTCCAATATATACCGGTCCGCTTGTTCCGGGTTGTTCACCCCAATATTGAGGCAATGATCCAACAATTTGCTTATTTTGAGCGCTGGCGTTATCAAGCTTGCTCTCATTCTGTTCTCCAATAGCTATAGATGCACCCCCTTTAACGTTAGGAATCATAAACGACCAGGTTTCACCAACTCCATAACTCCATCTGGTTAAATAGTCAGTATCAAGGCCGTCACCATCACCTTTATCCAGTGATTTTGAGGACAATTCAGATTTCCCACGTATGGTTTCTTTCGAATACTCATATGAAGTATACAGCAGAGAAAAATTAATCGCCACAGCCAGTGCAGCTGCCGCCAGAAGCATCCCGGAGGCCTTAACAAAATGCATTATTTTTTTGTCAAGCAAAGCCCACACAAACTCAAAAATCACATAAATGATTGCAATGAATGCCAGGTAATACGTAATCTGAAGGTGATTAGCACCTATCTCAAGTGCAAGAAACAGGGCAGACAGAATCGCCCCCCATATTAATTTACCTCTATATGTCATAATTATAGCTCCCAGAAAGGGCGCCATATAGGCTATAGCATTGGCTTTTGAATTATGCCCTGCTTCTAGTATTATGAAAAAATATGATGATAACACAAAAGCTAGCGCCCCTAGGATTGCCACCCATGGATCAACCTTTAACACTCTTGTCATAAAATAAAAACCGGCAAAAACCAGAAAAATCACGCCAATAAAAAATGGCAAATAAAGCTTCATTGCTTTACCAACTTCGTTGATAAGGTTGGAATGGTGTCTCATTGAAATGAGATATGCCGGCATACCTCCAAACATGGAGTTAGTCCAGAAGGCCTGTTCACCATTTTGCTCATAATACTCGGTTAACTCGTGCGACATCCCTTTATGACTTTCAATATCGTGCTGTTTAATCACTTTGCCCGATAAGGCAGGATAAAACATTACAATTAAAACGAGGGCAATAACAGCCGCACTGATCCAATATGGCAGTAATGATTTTGAGTTGATTTTCATGTTATACGGTATTTGTAGTTAACAAAAGTAATAATTAATCTGTTGGTTTTTCAGGCTGATTCTTTTTAAACAGCAAAGACTTCATTGATGGTATTTCTTTACGAAAAACCAAAACAGTAAGAAAAACCAGCATTGCAAAAAGCAGTGCATTTTCAAAAATCGGATTATAATCACCACCCCAAAAATGTATAGATAGCAGCATGAGCATATACACTAAAGGATAGACTATCATTTTTACCGGATTAACTTTAACCTTGAAGAATCTGGAAACAAAAAGCAACAGAACAAATACCTGAAATATTTTTGTTGCAAAATTTGCCCATGCCGCACCTTCGAGATCAAAATGAATAAGAAATATATAAGTTAACCCGATTTGAAAAGCTGCAACTATTCCAAAGATCACAGGCAATAACACTGTTTTCTTGAAATAATAAATGGGAGCAGACAGATAGAAATACCATACTTTAGCCGTCATTCCGGCAAACAATATAGGTAAGAGTGCAAATGAAGCATATAATTCCTCATTACTTATTAATATGGGCACTCCTACAAGTAATGCTATATAGAACACCGGAATACTGATCTGATTAATCAGTGTAAACACATTGAAGTACCTGTTTATTTCCGTATTTGATTCAGGAACATTACCCCCTTTTTTCCATAGTTTGTATACTTTTGGGTTAATAGCAGAAGCAAGCCCTGTTTGCAAAAACTCAACCAACATGGTCATTTTAATGGCAAAATCGAATATACCAACCTTACTTGCTGTAAGTACATCAAGAATGATATACCTGTCGATACTAGAAATGGCCCAAAAAAGTAAACTGTAAATAAAAACAGGAGTACTGTAAGAAACCAAGTCTTTCAGTATTTTTCTGTCAAACCTCAATCTGCTGGCACCAATAAAATATACAATAGCCCACACAAACCCGGCAACTGAACTGATAAAACGACCGTACATCGGACCATCAAGGGATTGCGGGAACATATATAACCCGGTTACTGATGCAGCTACAGTGAGAGAAAATGTAAGAATATTACCCCAAAAGAAAGGTCTTGGCCTCTCCTTAAAAATCATGAAATTGGAATATGTTTTAAAAATCCCACGGAATAAACCAGTAAATACTGCAAGTAAACCATAGGGATAAAAAAGCATATCACTATCAGGGAATATCAATCCAAAAATCCACTCCCCTACCAGTGAGGTGAAGATTGCCATGCCACCGCCATAAATCAACATGAAAAGAATCGATGTTCCAATAAGTTTCTGTTGCTTATCTCTAGAATCACTAAACCTAATAATATTGGTGCCCATGAAAGCCCCAACTGAATAATTATAGAGCAACCTTACCAACTCGGTAAAAACAATATAAACCGCCAGCAATCCGAAAGCATGAGTAGAAAGTAGATTCTCGTTACCGTAAAAAGGAAGCAACACTATACTTGTGGCCAGCGGTAATGAACCAACCACAGAGTATATGAAAGATGATTTGATAAAGGATTTTGAAATCATAACTCTGAAACCATCTAATAATCGTCAAAAATACGTAATTATTATATGCCTTAAATCTTTCCTGTTTTTTTCCGATATTTACAACTCCAAAATTCAAAAATGAGTCAGCTTAATGTATTAATTGCTTCTGCCGGATCGGGAAAAACACACCGAATTACATTTGAGTTTATTAAAAGTATTTTACCCGACCCAAATAATGCCGGGCGTATTCTGGCTATAACCTTCACCAATAAAGCAGCAGGTGAGATGAAAAGCAGAATCATCGAAGAGCTTTCTTTACTTGCAAATCAGACCGGGCAAAGTAAAATGGAGCCTGACCTGAAAAAAGACTTGAATTTAACAACTGAGGACATAAAGAGTAAAGCAAAAACAGCTCTCAGCCATATACTGCATCATTATTCTGAACTTTCTGTCAGCACCATCGACGCATTCATACAACGAATCATCCGAACCTTCTCCCGCGACCTTGGTCTGGCTTCAGATTATGAAGTACTGGTAGATAACAGCGAAATGACAGAATATATTATCGATAATATCATCGATCAGGTAAACGTACAAAAAGAACTCACCGCTGTTTTTAAGCAGGTTATTGAACGAAATATCGACGACGATAAACTGAGCTTAAGTTTTAAAGAGAATTTGCGAGGAATTGTCAATAATCTTGGCAAAGAAAGCTCCGACAATTTTATTCAGGAAGCCCTCAGCTATAACACACCTGAAATGATTGGCTTTTTGAAAAAAGCTTATGTTCAGGTGTCCGCTCAACGAAAAAAGATTAATGAAGGGCTGGCTCTTTTCGATAAGATTTGTAGTGACCAGAATCTTACAGTTGAAGATTTTGTAAGCCATAGCAGAGTTTCCATTTGGGGAGAGATGGTTAAAATTAAATCTGATCCTCAGAAATACTCAGCCGCAAAAAGTGTTGACAAACTACTGGGCGAGAAAGGGATTTTAATAAATGAAAATGAAGCTCTTGAATCCGAAATAAAAGATCTGTATCTATCTCTTAAGTCTGCTGTTGAGAAATTTGGCCGCATGCAGGTCCTCATACAGGATTTCCCTTTTGTAGCGATCATTGCCGAAATACTTCGAATTCGGGAAGACTTTAAAACCAGCGAGGGCATTTTACCGGTAAGCGATTTCTACACTCTAATTGCAAGTGTTTTAGCGAAGGAACCCGTTCCTTTTATCTTTTTACGAGCCGGGAACCGCTACAAAACCATCATGATCGATGAGTTTCAGGACACCAGTTTAATGCAATGGATCAATCTGACCTCACTTATTCATAACTCACTGGCCTCGGGAAACCGAAACTGGCTGGTGGGTGACCCCAAACAAAGCATTTACCGCTGGCGAAACGGAGAAATGGAGATTATGCTTTCGCTACCCAGAATATATAGTGGCGGACGTCAGTTTGAAATTCTCGACGATGCGGCTCCACTCTTCGATTCTGCTTTCAACCCTGATCGGCTTCCAACCAATTATCGCTCTGATAAAAACATTGTGGACTTTAACAACGGATTTTTCGCTTTCCTGCAAAAAAGTATAATTGGCAATCATCTTGAAACTTCAGAAAACAAGAACCTTATTACCCCGACTGAAAAAGAAGAATACCTGAAAGTGTATGCCGATGTAAAACAAGATCCGCATAAGAAAGACGGTGGATATATTGAAATCAGATTCAACGAAGAATACAATACCGAATTGCTGCATGCTCAAATTGAAAAACTGATCAGACGAAAACTAGAGCAGGGTTTTAAGCTAAATGACATTGCCATTCTATGCCGAAACAATAAACATGGAGTTGCCATTAGCAATTTCCTTCTGAATCTTCCCGATCCCATTCAGGTCATTTCAGAAGAAACCCTGCAGTTTCAAAGCAGCTATTATTGCCGGTTGGCCATAAATATACTCAGGGTTCTCAGTTCTGAGAAAGACAAACTGGCACATAGTGAATTCCGGTCGCTTATGCTTCAATTTCCTGATGATAATCTTCAGACTATCTATCAGAAGCACTACAAAACCAACACTTCTGCTCCTGATTTCATTTATGCACAGTGGCCCGGATTAAAACCGGGAAAATCAACATGGTATTCGCCCTCGGAGCTACTCACACTAATCATTCATAATCTTGAATTATCGGGAAAAGGAGAGCATTATTTAATTTTCCTTCGTGAAAAAGTTCTGGAGCAAGAACGCAAATCCGGTTCCGATTTTGAAAGCATGTACACCTGGTGGCAGGAGAAAGGCCGCACCATGTCGGTAGTAACCCCGGCCGGCAGCAATGCAGTCAACATCATGTCACTCCACAAATCAAAAGGATTGCAGTTTCCGGTTGTGATTATGCCTGATTTCAATTTCAACGATTTTAAAAGCATTCACTGGAATTTACACTGGTTCAGGCCCGGAGACGAACTTGATATTCCGTTTACTGCAGTAAAATATGCTGCCAACACACCGGTTGATGCCATAAAACAACTGCACGAGAAAGAGCTTCTGAAAACCCTCATCGACAGCATTAACCTGATTTACGTGGGATGCACCCGTGCGGAAAACGAATTATTCGTGCTGTCTGACATTAAGGAAAA
>PKSX01000238.1 GCA_002869435.1 Marinilabiliales bacterium
AAATACGCTTTTTGCAGATGCAAAAACATCGGCCACATTTTTCTCGGCAAATGATTCGGCTGCAACATCAAGAATATAGTTCAATTCCGTCCCTTTCTTCAGCTTGCGGATATCATGCGTGCGATATTTGCCGTCAATCTTTCCGTCGAGTGTATCAGACTCAACAATGAAAGGTAATTCGAGCAATTTGCCCGGAAACTTTTTGCTGTAATCGACGAATTTCTTTGCATGTGCGGCATCCTCATCGCTGATGCCTTTAATATTGAAACCATATTTGGCCGCCAGATAGGCATTATATATTACACCGCCAAGCACAAGATAATCAGCTTTTTCAAGCAGAGTGTATAAACTATCGATCTTGGTGTCGAATTTTGATCCTGCGACTACTGCAACAAATGGTTTTTCAGGCGCAAAGATGCGATCGAGATTAGCAATTTCCTTTTGCATTAAAAATCCGGCATAGGAGGGTAGATATTTGGTTACTCCAACGGTAGAAGCATGCGGTTGCCATGATCCGAAAGCATCGTTAACAAAAACATCGGCCAGTCCGGCCAGCTGATATGCTAAACGATCAGCCGAATCGTCTTTGGCTTCTTCACCGGCAAACCAGCGGGTGTTGGGCAAGTAAATACCGTCTATTTTATCTTCTTCAAGATCGCGCAAAAGATGATTCACCGACGTCTCAATACCCGCATACCCTCCGTTCTCTTTTTGGTGAAACTCAGGAATTTGAAATTTAACATGAAGCTTGTTTTCAAAGTATTCAACAATGGGTTTCACAGATGTATCATCGCTGATGTTGATCTGGCCTGTTTTCTTGTCTTTCGGGCGCCCGACATGGGTCATCAGAATCAGTTTACCACCCCGGGACACGATATAGTACAGAGTGCCCAGCGTGGCATCGATACGGTACGGGTCGTGAATAAGGCCTTGCTTAACCACATTGTGGTCAACACGCACCAATACGATTTTGCCTTTAAGATCGGCATTTTGCAAAAGAGGAAGTGATATTTCAGTCATATCAATACAATTTCAAAAAAACAAACTCATTACCCTGATGGCGGAGGAATTTCATAAAATCATCAAAGCGAATGACTAAAGACGCTTCATTATGATTTGGATGAAAACTGATATGCTCGTATTTCTGCAGGTTCTCATCAAGAAAGAGAAAAACATGCTTATCATGATCATGAATCAGCCCGAAAGGAGACACCGAGCCCGGTTTTATTTGCAAATACTGCCACATACGGCGCTCGGACGCAAAAGTGAGTTTACCTTGTTTCAGTCTTTGCTCCAGATCGCGAATAGAAAGATGTTCGAGAAAATGAAAAATCACCAGATAATGCTTGTTCCCTTTATGATTTCGGAAAAAGAGGTTTTTGCAATGGGCAGCATCAATATCTTTCCAGTATTCATAGGCCATTTCAGCCGTTGGTGTGGGCGGATGCTCATAGTAATCGAACGGAATATTGAGCTCATTCAGTATTTCGTAAACTTTCGGATCTCCTTTATTTTCTGACTTCACTGTAAGGGTGTTTTATAAGTTCCTGCGGGCCAATATTAAGCATATTCCGCTGAATAATATTGCTTCGGCTCCATAACTGAGGCGCCGATGTCCACACATTCCATCTGCGCGGATTTGGCAAGCCTGCTACCAGCAATGCCGACTGTTCAAAGGTAAGGTTTTTTGCGTGCGACTTAAAATATTGCTTCGAAGCCTCTTCTACTCCATATATTCCATCGCCGTATTCGATTACATTCAAATACACCTCCATTATACGCTCTTTGGACCAAAACAATTCAATCAAAAACGTAAAATAGACTTCGAGTCCTTTTCTCAACCAGGTTCTACCGGGCCAGAGAAAAACGTTTTTGGCACATTGCTGACTTACGGTGCTGGCGCCACGTTTATCGGAATGTGTTTTATTGTATTCCCGGGCTTTTTTTATGGCCTCTATATCAAAACCGTTGTGATAGAGAAAGAAGCCATCTTCTCCGGCAATTACAGCCTGCCACATATAAGGATTGATGGAGTCGATATCGACCCAGTCGTAATCCATTTTCAAGTCTTTATCCGTGTTTTTTTGCTCAAAAGTTCGAATCACCATCAAGGGTGTAATGGGCGGATTGATCCACTTGTAGAGAATAGTCATTCCTACCGATGAAATAAGAAAAAACAATCCAAGTCGGAAGAAAAACCGCCAGATCATTCCCAATGGACTTTGTTTTCTGAGCCGCCGCTTTATCATTGCTGCATGTAATCAAGAATGCTTTGATAATCCTCTGCACTAAGCTTATGATGATAGCCTGATGCTTTGGATTTAATGAGATGTTGAACGACATCTTCCTGCGAATATTGCGGAATGTTCATTTCCTTCAGGTTTACGGGACTCAAAAATGAGCGGTACATTTTTTCGACCTCAGCGATACACTCATCCGGAGTTTCTACGCCAAACACAGCTTTGCCGAAGGTTGAAATTCTATCCGGGATTCTGTCTTTCATTAGGCGAAGCCATGCAGGGTACACTGCGGAGAGTGTTGCTCCATGCGGAATATCATACAACAAAGAGAAAACATGACCTACGTTGTGTACCCCCCAATCGCCGCT
>PKSX01000247.1 GCA_002869435.1 Marinilabiliales bacterium
GCAAACTTTTTCTGCTCCATTTTCATCTCAATCAGCTTGTGCTTCTGCTGGTTTTCGAGATAGGATTTCAAAACAAAATATGCGGTAAAAAATACCATTGCCGCCGGCAAAACTATTTTAGCAAGATCTAATGCGAGTTCCATGTTTTTGATGTTTTTACAAAAGTAATAATTAAATGTTATCCTTTGATTTCATCATCCAGTGCTTTTTTCAATTCTTCCGGCTCAGCACTTCCAACCAAAATCGAGTCTTTACTTCCGTCGTAGTCAAATGTAAGTTTCACAACTTTTCTGCCCTGTATACTGTATAACATTCCTTCAGAAGTAATTTTTATTATCGAACCGTAATACCAGGGAATTCTTTTGGCTTCTGCACTTACAAGTTTTCTGAGATCCCTTTTAAATCTTACAATTCCAACGCCAAAAACGATCTTTAACATGTGATCCTGAACTGTTACTTTTAGTCTGAAGAACAATAATCCGGCAAAAATGCTTGCAAATACCACTATTGCAAATGTGGGATGTGTTGGACATTCCTCTCCGAAATGAGGATAGAGAATAATACCCACTGTTGCGCAAATAATAATGAGTATCAATAAGAAATTCCAGCCGGTTTGTGTTTTTGAATAAGTCATTTTGCTTTGATTTTAATTCAATATGTAAATATAAGATTTTACTCGATTAATCTAAGCAATTTCCAAATTCTCAAACCTGTTACGCAACAGGCGTAATTTTCAAACCTGTCAAGCCGCAGGCATGATTTTCAAACCTGTCAAGCCGCAGGCATGATTCCCAAATTTTCAAATTAGTATATCAGGGAGACAAAGATTATTCCTCAAAATACTTCCCAAACCCCGCCGTGCTGTCAGTCTGTAATGTGCCATCATCAGCCGAATAAATGAAAAAAGCGTCCATTTCGGGTTTATTATTCAGAATTTCCTTGGCTTTTTCAATGCCCATCACCATAAAAGCAGTGGCCCAAGCGTCGGCATCCATGCACTCTTTGGCAATAACGGTAACACTTAGCAAAGTGTGGCTAACCGGATAACCGGTATGCGGATCAATGGTATGCGAGTATTTTACACCATCTTTCACATAAAACTTACGACTGCTTCCCGAGGTGGCAATAGAAATATCAGTTACAGAGAGAGTGCGGAAAACTTCCTGTTCGTCCATGGGGTCTTTCGCCGGCTTTTCAATACCTACTTTCCAGGACTGGCCATCGGGTTTAGCGCCATTCACACGAACCTCACCGCCAATCTCCACAAGATAGTTGGTCACTCCGCGGCTTTCCAGAAATTCGCAGACTATATCAACTGAATACCCCTGTGCAATGGCATTAAAGTCGAACCGCGTCTGGTTATAATCGCGGATGATTTTTCCGTTTTCGAGACTTACTTTTTCATATCCGATATATTGAAGGATAGAATCTACCTGTGCAGAATCGGGATTGGTATTGGCTTTTTTGAAAAAGCCCCAGGCATCAACCAATTGCCCAACCGTAATATCGAAACTTCCATTGCTTTCTTTTGAAATCTCTATGCTCCTGTTGAAAAGGGTAATGAAATCTGTCGGAAGTTCAGGTTCTTCTCCTCTGTTTATTTGACTGATTAGTGATGAATCATTATATACAGATGCCATGAAATCAAACGCCCGTAACACACTGTCAATCTCAGCTTTAAAATCTTCTGTGTCTTCTGAATAGTATTTAATATAGAATTCTGTTCCCTGGGTATAACCGCTATACTCATGCACATTAAGCGGCTTATTTCCACAGGATGATAAAAGCGCTATGACAATTAAATACAATAGCTTTTTCATGTTTTTTCTGCGAACTTAAACAAATTTCTCATTTATACGTAAAAAGCTAAGAGAAAAGAAAAAATCCGTATATTTGAACAATTAAAAACAATGAAGTCATTATGAAAAAGTATCGTGCAATACCGTTCTCAATTCTGATATTATTTTCTGCTTTGTTTATTTTCAACTCATGCGAGCAGGACGAAGATACTCCGGTGGATGAACCGGCTGGTACATTTTTCTCAGCAACAATTAATGGTCACAACAAGTCAATTACCCCCGGAAATAACGGGTATCTTTCGGTAAACAGTGATACTTGCTATACCGACCTTATTGGCGACCATTTCAATTCCTATATTCAATTCTATCAGGCTCCTTCCGGATATTATATTTCTTCAAGAGAAGTTATTGAAATATCGCTTATAAACCTGCTTGATTCAACATTACTGAATAAGGACAGTCTTTTTCATGCCCGTCTTTCCATGACTGATTTGCCGGTATTTACCTATTATGCGCAGGACTCTTCACTGGCAACCGGAATTCAGATTAAATGGCGCAACAGTGATGGTGTTTGGTATTCAACTGCCGGAGGAGCTCAAAATGGCGGTGTGTATATTGATACCACAATGAATACGACACAGGTTGGTGGTTTTAGTTCTCGTGAACTGTATTTGCGCTTCGATTGTACTTTGTATGAGATTGATGGCGATGCTACCCTGAACCTCACCAGTGGAAGGGCAAGAATTTACCTTTATAATACTTGTTTTTACTAGAAGCTATTTCACTGACCTTATACTTCCTGAACTATTATAAAAACGCAAGGCGTTAATACTTGCCGGCATGAACATGATCTTGCCAAGTTGCGCAATGGATGCATTGGATTCGAAAAGTATCTCTCCGTCTCCTTTAACTAACACAAACCTGGTATTATCAGGAATATTATAATAGATCCCTTTCTTTTTACCCTCTTCCAGACTGTTTAAAACATCAGTCTTTCCACTTGGAATTATCTTATAAAAAATATTTCTTGAGGTGTAAATACTATCGTATTCGTATGTAATTCCGCGGTATGGATCAAAACTGCAAAGAAATGATCCGGTGTCGGGCATTGAAATACAGGGGGTTATGGCAAAGCGGAAATGCATGGTACCTTCAACTTCTTTTCCCGTAAATAGTGAAAGATAATCCTGCTCCAGTTGATCGAGTTCATCATACATAAACTGAATAACATCAAGCGAATAAGCCACTTCCTGGTAGCCGGAGAGTAGATTCAACTTGTGCTCGGCTATGAGCTTCAGATAATCGGCCACATCTTTTGCTTTGTCTTCGTCCGATTTTTCAATAACCGAATGTTCCAGAATCTGCTTTTCAATAGTAATGGTATCAAGTACAATTTTCTCAAAAATAGTATCGGTTTTAACTTTAATGTTCTCTGATGCGAAATACTTAAACTCACCGGGATCTATATCCATTTCACTGTATGAGCCGGTTCCCTGATGTTTCTTGGTCTCGTATATTGTGTCTTCCCCGTAATTCATGCTCATTAGTACTCCGTCTTCAGAAAAAACAAAATGAGGGACATTCTTTTTACTCTTCGGCAACGTTATCAGAAAAGCATTGGAGGTGTCTGCTGTATAGGCAGTTGTTATAATAATGTCTTCAATCCGGTATTCAGTGCTGTTTTCACTAATTACATTCGAAATCCCGGTATATTTTGAGGAGTATGCTGCAAATGGACCTTTCAGAAAATCGCTGCGGTGAACTTCAATATCAAGATATATTACTGTTTTCGGGAGATAATAAATCAGCCCCGCTTTCTTTGGAACTTTGTCATTATTGTTAATTTGCTGCACTTTCATTTGACTGCATGAAGTGGCAATAATCATGATGACTGAAAGAGTAAGTAATAACCTGTTTTTCATTGGTGTACGTGTTTACTATTCTGAACCGATGATCAAAATTACTATAAAAAAGTGAGAATTTCAGGCATTTAGTAAATTTGCCATAATGAATCAGGATAAATCAACACGATACCGAATTGGTAAAAACGAATCTCCTGTATATGTATCTGAAGCATTACAGGATTTCAGCAGTCATTGGAGGCATCATTTGGGCACGCATAATAAAAGAAATCTGTTTGTGTTGCTCGATGAAAATGTGGAACTTGCCTTTCCTGATATCATCAGTGATCTTTTTGATGACCGCTTTCACAATGTGCATATTAAAAAACTCAAAGGCGGAGAACAACTAAAAAACCTTGTTGTCGCTACAGAAATCTGGGATGAGCTCTCGGCATTAAATGCAGATCGTTCCTGGGTAATAGTTAGTATTGGAGGTGGTACCTTGAGCGACCTGGCCGGGTTTACTGCATCAGCGTATAAGCGCGGGATTCCATGTGTATTTGTCCCCACTAGTCTTATGGCCATGATCGATGCTTCGGTTGGCGGCAAAAATGCACTAAATCAGGGGTCGCTAAAAAATCAGATCGGAACTTATTATTTCCCGCAATTTGTTTTTGTGTTTCCGCGATTTCTGAAAAGCTTGCCTGAAGAAGAATACAGATCGGGCTATGCCGAACTGATAAAACATGCCTTATTGCATGTAAATAATAATTTGTGGAATACTCTGCAGAATCGAGATATGAGCGAATTGCCCGATGCATCGCTGCTTGCTTCAGCCATTCGGGTGAAGATGAAAATTGTTCAAACAGATCCATTCGAGAATAACAAACGTTTGTTTCTGAATTTTGGTCATAGTTTCGGCCATGCCATTGAGTCATATTTCATTGATCATAATAAACCGGTGAAGCATGGTGAAGCAGTTGCATCCGGAATGCAATTTGCCTTGTATATGTCTGTTAAAAAATCGTTGATTGCTTCAGCCCTTGCAGAAAAGTTAAGCTCAATGCTGGAATCGATATACCCTTTTCCGCAGAACCTTGAAATGAATGAATTGATTAATTATATGCGTCACGACAAGAAAGTGGTGCATGGAAAGATACGTATAATTCTTTTCAAAGATTTCGGTAGATTCAAAATCGACTTTGCTACTGAGGAGGAACTTCTGGTTGCATTCTCAGAATTTATTGCAAAGAAAAGGGCATAAAAAAAGTGCAGCCGGTAAGACTGCACTTTGAGGAAATATTATCAAACTAGTTTTTCCACCTTCTGTATTGTTTCACGAGACTTACGCAATCTTCACTGTCATATGTATCTATAGTAGTTACAACTTCGAGCGATTTTGCTTTTTTGGGCCAGAAAACAACATTCATATAATCGCTGTTTCCAAGAGTACCGTTACTTGATTCAAAACTTTCGCCATCAATTGTCTGACCAACGTTGAAACAAATCGGACTTTTCGAATCGAATTGATATAAGCGGGCTGCATCAAATGAGCTGAAGTCCATAGTTACTTTCGCATTCAGAAAGCCGTTTTCTTCGTAAAGCTCTTTTTTAATGTTGGTAGCCAGTGGATAATTATCTTCAATGGTTGTTCCATTGATGTAATCGTTAATCAGCTCATCAAAATCTTCTTCAGATACGTCAAGACTGTCATCCATCTGACTGAAAATATTGATATAGGTAATGGTCAGAGTACCTGTTCCTTTTCCGGTGATTTCATAATTGTACTTTTTCTTCTCAACGGTAAGACAGCTGCTCACAAAAAATGCCAGAACGGCAATAAATGCAATTTTTACAAATTTCATAGGTTGAATTTTTTTGTTAATGTGCAAAACTAAAAAAATAAAACGAATTTCAGCATCTTATTATTTGATTTTAATATTTTTTTATCTCATATTAGTATATTAATGATATACAACTTGTCGAACTTTTTCTGCTAATGAAGATTCGGGTTTTAGTGTCAGGGGCGGCAGTTCATCGATATGGATGTCAATAAAATGCACGGCCTGTTGCAGTGTTGGAGCATATACAAAATATTTCTGCAAACGTTTTGCCAGATAGAGCTGTTCGGTTTGACCCGGGGTGGGGATAATGATGGCACTTTTGCCCAATTGTATCAGATCCATTATGGTGCTATACCCCGAATGTGTGATGATGCAGGATGCGCCGAGGACCAATTCTTTGAATCTAGCGTCATCAGGTTGGTGTATAAGTTCTGCATTATCAGAAATATCGCCAAATGAACTTTCTCCGATGATTTTTATTTTTGCATCAGTTTCTTTCGCGTACTTAATGAAATAATCACTCATTTCAATGCGATGTTCAATTGGACCGCTGGTAATAATCAGGTAATAATGATCGATTCTTTCCTGCACTGATTCTGTTTTCTCAAAACGGGACAGAATACCTATGTATTCAAACTTATCTGATGCATTGGGAAAAGCTGATAAGTCACCACTCAGCAGCGCATCTTTATAATCAGGTATCCAAACATGCTCAAAGTTATTCAGTTTATTTTCAATATACCTGTGCATCCTTTTTCTGAATAAGGAGGTTATTCCCGATAATTTTGGGCGAAGTTGATGTGTAATAAATACATTGCGGCTTTTTCTATTCCAGATTCCATAGCGATTGTCGGAAACAATGATGTCGAAATGCTGTTTGCGCAGCAGTCTTTTTACCATTCGCTGTTCTCGGCCATAACGCTTATATACTTTTATTCCGCTTTTAATCAGGGCGGAAAGGCCCATCCCTTTTTTATACCTGAAACAGGTGCTGCGGTCTTCGAAATATTGCAGATCCGGAAACCGTTGCTTTAAGTATATATTGAGATCCCGGTTGGCAAAGACAAATACATTGCAATTTTCTTTTTGAAAAGCACGGATAACGGGTATTATACGGGTGGCGTGTCCAAGCCCCCAGCACAAAGGAGAAATAAGTACAGATTTAACTGCTTCTACCGGCATCAAACTTTAATGTTTAGCTGCACCACGAATGTACGAGGTGGCTGAACATCGCCAGGACGCATCATATATTCGCGGTTAAACAAATTCTTGATGGTAAAGGTAGCACGAATATTTTGATTGATCTCCCATCCGGCACGAAAATCGAAAATGGCATATCCTTTATTGTACTTCTCTCTGTAATCGGCCAGCCCGGGTAAAATCATAGCCGGCTGTGTTCCGGCCACATCGAGATAAAGAGGATCACCGCCAGGTGTTCTTATCGTATCTTCAAAGACTTTGTCAATATTGATGATATGGCTCTGATATTCGAAGTTTGCGCCAACAATGAGCTTTTTAAACTGCACCTCAAAATCGGCTTTGAAACTATGGTAGAATCTATATTTTAAAATGTTATCACCTGTGCTCACCAGAGAGTCATTTCCATCGGCATCCAGATCAATGGGGTTAGTATAAGTATAGCCCAATAACATAGATGATTTCTTTCCAAAGAAATTACCGGTTCCGGTAATAATGAACTCTATCCCAGAGATTTCAGAATTTCTGACATTTTCGGCACGGAACCCAACCCAGTTGAGGAAGAAATTCGGATCAGTGGGCGGATAGCCTACCAGTTGAACGGAGTCTGGATTATGATATCCAAAAGTGAATTCGATCATGTCGTGATATCGGGTGTAGAAAGCGGCAACATCAATATACCCGTTCCAGCCCAAAATAGAGAATCCCTGTTTAAACCCAAGTTCTGCACTCCAGCCACTTTCAGGTCTTAGCGTGTCATTGGGGAATATAATAAGTGTACCGGTATTGGTAGCAGTATATCTTTCTGCAATAGTGGGGTAGCGATATCCCATTCCGAAAGATGTTCTGAGAAATGATCTTTCGGTTACAGCATAATTGAATCCCGTCCGGAATACAGGTTTGAAATTCAAATCGTCCTGATCAATACGATAACCTTCAAAACGACCACCAATTGATACATTTAATCTGTTGAACCTTTTGTCAAACTGTGTGAAGAAACCAAGATTGGAGCCAAAATGCTTCAGCGCACCATAAATGTCAGACTTGCTTTCATTGTATGTTCCGGCAACACCGGTAGTCCAGGTAAGGTGTCTTTCTTTATACAGTTTTTGCAGGTTATACTCTGCATAGTACATGTCATCAAAATTATCCTGATCGGTATTATTTCGGTTTCTAATTCTGTACAGACGGCTTTTAAACGAATGTCTCGTTCGTTCATTTACATACCATGTGGCACCGGGGTATATGGTAAACGAATTATTGTCGTAACTCTGTTGATATGTAGGATTTGCGCGGTACACGCCTGAATCTCCATCAAGCCATAAAACATAAATATTACCGATTCTTTTCATAAAATTCATGTTGACGGTAAAACTTAACCCTTCAACACTTTTACAACGGTATCTGAAATTTCCGTTCATTCGATAACGCTCTTCATTGTTGTTCTCGCGATAACCGTTATCACTCGTCAGATTACCCCCGAAAGTCAGATCGAAAGGCCCGGCCTGACGGCTATGCATAAATCGCAATCCGGTATATACGGGAGAATAGGCACCCCACCATTGAATGGCTTCGCGCTCAGGATCTCCGTACAGGCCCATGATTGAAGTAACCTGGGTTTTTGGTTTTGGCCCCGGGTAGGCTGTGCGGTAGTTAATAACACCGTTTAGCGCCGAAGAACCGTATAATGCAGAACTGGCTCCTTTAATAATCTCTACCTGATCAATGTTTTCGAGTGGTGCAAAATCCCAACGGGCTTCGCCACTGGCCCCTGTAATCATTGGGATATCATCAACCAGCAATAATACGCGGCTTCCCGCTCCGTAAGAGTAACCACTTCCACCCCTAATAGAAGGCTGCTTGTCCATAATGTTTACTCCGGGAATTTTTTGCAATCCGTCCTCCAGCGACATTACATTATTGCTTTCTATGAAATCGGGCTGAATAATTTCCATGGATACCGTTACATCCGATAGTTTCTGCTCAAATTTTCCGGCACTCACCACAACAGCATCAAGCATTTGTGCCGACTCGCCCATTTCAATATTGAGCTCTTTGGATTCGCCCGGCTTCAGGTTTACTTTCTTGACTATTTTGGCATAACCTACATATTTAAACGTAACCTCATGATTGCCCGGGGGAAGTTCCAATGTGTAGTTCCCGTCCATGTCGCAAACGGTTCCGGTAACTGAATCTGTAAGAACATTAACTCCCGGTAGTCGGTCTCCGGTTTCACCATCGGTAATAACACCATATATTCTGGCATTTTGACCAAATAACAGTGTTTGAATAAATATTGCAATGAAAAGGGTGAGATATAGTTTTTTCATAGGCGTATCTGTTTTTCTATTAATTTTGATACTAATTTCCTGTACTGAAAGAAACAACAACAACTGCCAAATATAAACATTTTTTAAAATCATGCAGAAGGGCTCCGAACTGAAATATCTCATTGCTCTAAAGGCAATTCCAATGGTGGGTGATATACTTGCACGCCGCTTGCTGGCTGCATTTTCATCGGCTGAGAATATCTTTCGGATAAGTGTCAGCGACATGCTTAAGATGCCCGGTGTGGGTAAAAATATTGCCGATCATATACACGGAAATAAAGACAAAGCTCTTGCGCTTGCCGAAAAAGAACTTGAGTATGTCGAAAAAGAGAATATTAAAACAGTGCATTTTTATGAACAAAACTACCCTGAGCGCCTGAAGCACTGTATCGATGCGCCGTTATACCTGTTCTACAAAGGCGATTTTAAATTGAATGCAAAACATGTAATCTCGGTGGTGGGAACAAGGAGCTCAACAGTTTACGGGCGCAATATGTGTTCAAAACTGATCAAAAACCTCAAACTTTCTGATTTGCAAATAGTCAGTGGTATGGCTTATGGCATTGACACAGCGGCTCATCAGGCAGCGGTAGAAGAAAGTATTCCAACTATTGCTGTGCTGGGCCATGGCTTCAATCATTTATATCCACCTGAGAATAAAGCATTATCTGAAAAGATTATACAAAACGGGGCACTGCTTACTGAATTCCTTTCGTTTGAAAAACCCGACCGTGAGCATTTCCCGATAAGAAACCGCATCATTGCCGGCCTTTCAGATGCAACAATTGTGGTGGAAGCACGTAGCAAAGGCGGAGCACTTATTACTGCCGAAATAGCCAACTCGTATAACCGCGATGTTTTCAGCGTGCCTGGAAAAGTGGGCGACCGCAATTCGAAAGGCTGCAACTGGCTTATCAGAACCAACAGGGCCATGCTGCTCGAATCGGCCGAGCAGTTTAAATACTATATGAACTGGGAGTCTGAAGAAAAGCCACAAAAGCAAACGGTAATGAATATGGTGCTCGATCCAAAGACACAAGAAGTATTCGACTTTCTGAAAGATAATAATGAATGCGATATTGACAAAATCTGCCGCACGCTGAATCTGAGCATGAACAATGCCGCCACCATTTTGCTCGATCTTGAGTTTCAGGGACTGATCAACTCGCTACCGGGAAAGAGATATTGCCTTAAAATTTAGAACTTAGAAGTGAGAACTTAGAGCTTAGAAGTTTTTAAATCGTGAATCGAGAATCTTGAGTTGGGAAGCTGAGTGTACGTTGTCCGTTCCTCGTTTTATGTTCCCCGTTATACATTCTACGTTTTACGTTCCCCCTTCAGCAAACCCCAAAAGTACTACCAGTCCTAATTAGCATACCTGTCAAGCCGAAGGCATGATCAGCATCTGTGTAATTCGCCACCAGCGAGTTTTACGAGCGCGGTGTAATTTTGTTAGAATCAAGGAAAAACCATCCGTGTAAATTCGTGCCATCCGTGGCTAAAAAAATCAGCGTCAATCTGTGCTTCAGTCAGTGTAATATGTGTTCTATCCTACAGCAAAACCCACAAGAACAACCAGTCCTAATTAGCAAATTAAATAATTAGCACATTAGCACATTATCAATCCGACTTCTTCTTACGTCCTTTCTTCTTCTCAGCCCTCTTCTTTTTCAAATCTGCTTTAAGCTTCTGAAGCTTCTCCTGAAATTCGGGCATTTTCGATTGCATGATCTTTTTCAGCCACTTCTTGCGTTTTTTAAAAGGAGATCTGCGCTGGGCTTTGATAATCATAATCAGAGAAAAGACGAACATGGTGATCAGCAATACAGGTACCGGAGCAAAATTGAGCCAGATATTTCCCCAGTCAATAAACAAAAGTAAATCGTATAACCCATGCAACAGCATAGCCAAAACAACCCCGGTTGCAACCAGGCGGGTGCGTTTAAATGAATACGTAAACTTGGCCTGACCCATGAAATAACCCATAAATACACCGAAAAAGGCATGGGCCGGTATGGCAGTAAGGGCTCTTACCAGTGCGGTAATTTCTCTGGTATCCGATGCATAAATATAATAGATGTTTTCTGTAGATGCAAAGCCCATTCCTACCATTACAGAATATACAATTGCATTTACGGGCTCGTTATTGAATTTTTTCCGGAAGAAAAACAACCTCAGAATCAGAAATTTTGATATTTCTTCGCCGAATCCTACTCCGTAAAATGCATACGCTGCAGTTCTTATTTTACTGTGCGGGTCAACATATAATCCAAATCTCTCAATGAAATTTTCGTAAAATACAGGAATGATGATAACCACAGCCCCAAGAAGAAAAGCCAGAAACAGCCATTTCAATGGTTCTTTATCATAGCGATCGGCCATATAAATGAAGAATGCCAGCGACAAAGTCGGGGCCAGGGCCAAGGCTAAGATATTGAGCAACTCCATTGTATTTATTTGTAATTTTGCAAATGAACGATTTTATTTTTGTATCGCAACCATCAGATATAAAATCTTCTTCTATTAAAACTGGAAAATCATGTCAAAAATTGTAGTTCAAAAGCTTTCCGAGCAAGAAATTCACGAAAAAGGTATTAAAAGCTGGCCGATCTGGGAAAAAGAAGTTTCCCGTTTCGACTGGACATACGATGCCAACGAAGATTGTCTGATTCTCGAGGGTCGGTTCGATGTGGAAACCGAGGAGGGTATACAATCTTTCGGCCCCGGTGATTTCATTACATTTCCCAAGGGCTTATCCTGCGTCTGGGATATTAAAGAAGACGTTCGCAAACATTATAATTTTCAGTGATGAAGCATAATTTCAGAAAAGGCGATAAGGTTCGGTTCTTAAATACAACCGGAAGCGGTGTTATAGCACGTGTTACTTCAGATGGGGTGATATACGTTAATATTGGAGATGGTTTTGAAATCCCCTGCGAAGACCGGGACTTGGTTTTGATCGATTCTGATGAGTCAGCCTCAAAAGTATTCAGTAAAAAAGGAGAGTTTGAATCGGTACAAACTTTTGTATCAGAAGAACCGGAAGAAGAAATTATCGAAGCAGAGCCGGTTGAAAAGAAAGTTTATCAGGGTCTGAAACCTGAAAAAGGTTTGTATTATCTCCTGGTTCCACAAGATGAGGAAATGCCTGTATCATGCAATTACGATGCATATCTGGTCAATTATTCGGCCATGGAACTCTATATTCGTTTTATGGTTACATCCTCAAAAGGACTTGATCGCACTCTGAAAACCGGCGTAATGGAACCCGGCGATGCTATTTTGATTTCAGAAGTAAAGCAAACTGAACGCAATGAATGGCTTAAAGGTAAAATCCAGTTTTTGGCCGTGGACAAAAAGACCGAGAAAATATATCCTTCTGAGCTGGCACATTTTCAAATCAAAGAACAAAAGCTGATTAACGAAGCTCATTTTCGTGAAAATGCCTTTTTCGATGAAATTGCACTGATGCAAACGGTTTTCGAATTCAAAAATCTGAGTGAAGATAAACATAAGGCTGCAGAGGAGATTGAAGCCCTCAAGGAGTCATTGGGTGCAGTGAAAAAAGAGCCGCGTAAAAGAATCAACACAACTTTGATTGACAAGCATATTAAAGAAGAGGGTTTTGCAGAGGTGGATCTTCATATCGATAAACTGCGCGGCGATTATAAAAGCCTTCGCGATAACGAAAAAATCAGCACACAGATGTCCTATTTCAGTCAGTGCCTCGATAGCGCCATTGGTAAAGGACTAAAAAAAGTAGTCTTTATACATGGGGTTGGATCCGGAATTCTGAAGGAGCGCATCCGAAAAATACTCGACGAACACGAAAACCTGAAATATGAAGATGCTTCCCTTCTGAAATATGGCGAAGGGGCAACGGAGGTGATTTTTAATTGATATAATGGAATGAGACGAATGCAATTCGTCTCTACACAAATATCCCGTAGAGACGTATAGCATACGTCTCTATGCCGACAACACAAATTCCTGTTGTCGTATAGTATACGTTTCTATTTCGGTTCTGACGAAAAATGCGTCTTAGACTTCCGAAGTCTTCGAGACTTCGGAAGTCTTTCATCAAAGCCAAAAATGTTTCATGTCCCGTAGGGACTACCGCCCGGTAAAAAACAAAACAAGAGAAACAGCATGCCGTCAGGTATGCGCCAAAATCTCCACTCTCACTCCCGATAGCTATCGGGACACACTCACTCTGTTTTCCCGTTAGGGATGACCCAAGTAAAAGACCTTATATGCAACACCAATTCGTGGCTTTGAGTTTTAGGCTTGCCGGAAATACAAAGCATTCGCTGTAATTAGTAGTACGTATTTCGCCCTTAATTAGAGCATTCGTGGTTATAAATAAGTCAATTCGCGGCTTCACAATAACGTACTTTTTATTAGATATCATTTTCGGTCATTTCGGCTCCGCTCAATAACCGAAAAATAATGGTGACTGAGTTCATCCTGAGCGTAGCCGAAGGGCGTAGTCGAAGTCACATGGCAAAAGTTTTCTTCGCTAAACACCGTTTTTTTACATTTATATTCATAAAATCCCTATTTTTGTGATGGCTGTTCGTCCCATCGCTCTTTGAAATACAGGGGAGGAAAGTCCGGACACCACAGAGTGCCATGCTTCCTAACAGGAAGGTTCATACTTGTATGAAACAGATAGTGCCACAGAAAATATACCGCCATGCTCCGGTGTGGTAAGGGTGAAAACGTGAGGTAAGAGCTCACGTCGGTCTGAGGTGACTCAGGCGGAGGTAAACCTCATGGGGTGCAAGACCAAATATACCGGCTATTGGGTTACTCGCTCAGGCCGGGGGGTAGGTTGCTACAATTGAATGGCGACATTCAATGCAGATAAATGATGGGAATAGCGCTTGCGTTATACAGAATCCGGCTTACAGAACAGCCTTTTTTAATGATAATATGATGAAAAAAATACTTATAATCCTATTCATTGCAGTACTGGCCATTAATGCGGGTGCTCAGAATCCTCTTATCGATCTTTCATATCCCTGGCTTTACCCGGGCTATGTGAAAGAAAACAAGATTAAGACCGTTGTGCTGGGTACAATGGATTCCAATAACGAGACACAGATTCGTCAGATTGTGCTCTATTTCGATGAGGCCGGAAATGCAGTGAAGGAAGAAAGCAGAATTGGGTTTTTGTATACCATGTCTCTGCATTCGCAAACTGATCAAAAGTCTGTTTGGCTATTTGAATCCGACGGGCAAACCGATACTATTACGTATCTGAAAAATACCGATGAAAACAGTATCGATCGCTATGTGGCTACCAAAGGGCTTAATGGTCAGTCATTACAAAAAACCACCTATCAATATGATGAGCTCGGTATGCTGCAATTGGTTGTTGATTACGATGAAGTAGTGATTACCGACGGAAATTATAACGCCATAGAATGGGCTGTGCTCGATTCGGTTTCTGTTTCATATAACGGCACAGAAATGACAATGGGCAACGAAGAATACCGGCACAAAATGATCTACGACGAAAAGGGCCGGATTCAATTGCTTCATTCCGAAAATTTCAGTTACGGAATCTCGGAAGAAACATCATATCAATGGGATATTAAAGGCATGCTGCTCATGATAGAGTGGACGCAGGAGGGAAGCTCCGAAAAAACATTTGTAACCTATACCTACTATGAATAAGATATTTTTCTTTTTTGCATTGATCACAGCTTTTGTGATCATGAAGCCCGTTCAGGCGCAGGATACTACTGCAACTCAAAACGGACCCACTAAGATTTATGTTTTCGAGATTTTTGAAGAAATTGCCAAACCGGCAGTTCGCAACACGCAAAATGCCATTGCACAAGCAAAAGAACTCGAGGCAGATATTATCATTCTGCACATGAATACCTATGGAGGAGAAGTTGGTGCAGCCGACAGTATTCGTACCGCTCTGCTCAATTGCCCCATTCCGGTATGGGTTTTTATCGATAATAACGCTGCCAGTGCAGGAGCACTGATTTCTATTGCCTGCGACAGTATTTATATGAGAAAGGGAGCAAACATTGGTGCTGCAACAGTGGTTAACCAAAATGCTGAGGCCATGCCCGATAAGTACCAGTCGTATATGCGCTCTATGATGCGCAGTACAGCAGAAGCACAGGGCCGAAACCCCGATATTGCCGAAGCCATGGTTGATCAGGATGTATATGTGGAAGGTATTTCCGACTCCGGGAAAGTGCTTACGTTTACCACCAGCGAAGCCATTGCAAACGGCTATTGCGAAGGACAGGCCGAAACCATTGAAGAGGTGATAAAAATGAATGGCATTGTAGATTACGAGATCGTGGAATACGAACTCACGGCCATGGATAGAATCATCAATTTTCTGATCTCTCCTGTGGTAAGCGGATTGCTTATCATGCTTATTATCGGTGGAATTTATTTTGAACTGCAAACACCCGGTGTAGGCTTCCCGCTGGCACTGGCAATTCTTGCTGCATTACTCTATTTTGCCCCGCTCTTCGTTGAAGGTATGGCCGATAACTGGGAAATTTTAATTTTCATCCTCGGTGTAGGATTGATTGCATTGGAAGTCTTTGTTATTCCGGGCTTTGGTGTGCCGGGCATTGCCGGTATTATACTCATTGTATCGGGTCTTGCATTTGCCATGGTGAAAAACGAAGGCTTCGATATGCCCGATAATGATTTTACCCCCCTTGTAAAAGCATTTGGTATAGTGCTCGGATCCATATTTATTGGTCTGATTGCCTCGTTCTATTTTGGCAAGAAGCTATTAACCAGCAGTACCTTCGGTTCAAAAATTGCCCTCAACGACGAGTTTAAGTCTGAAGAAGGCTTTACGTCATCCAATAATGAATACAAACAGCTGATTGGAAGAACAGGCGTTACCGTTACCGTCTTCCGCCCTGCAGGTAAAGTCGAAATCGACGACGAGCATTATGACGCCTCCGTAAAAACAGGCCTAATAGATGCCGGCGAAGAAGTGGTAGTGGTCGGCTACGAAGGCATGCAGCTTATTGTGAAAAAGAAGTAGGGAATCTTGAATTCTGAATTCAGATTCTAGAATTTAGAGGTTGGAACTCAGAACTTAGAGGTTGGTCCCGATTGCGATCAATTAGCTGAGCGTATCGTATTAGAGTCTGATTTCCTCCACCTCTCCATTTATCTGGCCTTTAAGAATGTCTCCTTTGATTATTTGTTCGTAC
>PKSX01000013.1 GCA_002869435.1 Marinilabiliales bacterium
CAGCGGCTTCGGTGGTTTCAAATACAGTAAAATCAAATTTCAAAATATCACTGGAACCTGAGCAGAATGTATGTGTATAAGATCCGTTAAAATCATTATATCCACTTGTTCCTTCAGGATCGCAAAAAATACCGCTACATGAAGTGGTGTTTCCGCCATCAGTTAGGTTATAATAGTTTGGAATTACCAATTGAACATTTGCAAAGAATAATCCCCGGTAATTAGCGGTTGGGGGAGTTGCCGGATCGGGATTTGTACCATCGCTATAATAGCACATCCCTCGGTAAGATGTGGAAGAGGTGCAATGAAAATAATCAGATGAAGAATGGTACCCTGCAGTGTTCTCATCTACTGCAATTACCAGGTTATCAGAATTATTGTATGCAAATGGTACATCCAGAACAATTTCGATCCAGCCTGCTGTTGTTGTTGTCGTAAATGTCCCCGAATAAACCTGTGTCAGACTACCTAAAGGAACCCAATCAGTTGTTGATGTAAATTCGGTTTTTGTTGTATGGCCCATATATACAACAATGTCATCGGTCCATGCTGAACCGGTATAATAAAAACGTATTGCCGTTATACTGCCTGCAACTCCAATTTCGCTCTGATAATAAATATCCTGGCTGTAAGTATATCCATAAAACGGTTCTATGGGTATACTTGGACCAGTGTTTGTTTCAGTCCCAACTGTGATTGTCTGGGTAAATCCAAAAAAACCAATAAACAGGAAAACGGATAAAAATGTCAGTTTGTATATATTCTTCATAATCTTGTTTTTATTTCTGGAATGTGACTTTTATATTGGATAACTCGAATTTTATCAACTCTGTAGTCTTGTAATTCAAAAACTTAGAAAAGATATTGAATCCTCGTCCTGTATCACAGGAGCTTTCAAATATTTCTTCAGATCCTAAGATCAGCTCCTTATGATTTTCAATACTATTCTCAGAAGTATTATCCTTGTTATCATAATACCGGACCTGGTCCCATTCGATCTTTACCGGGACTGTATTATTATTCTGAAACCTAAATACCACATATTCTTTAAATGTTCCCTGGCCGGGGTTGTTACAATCTATGTATTTGTAACTGATTGTGACATTATTAACGGTATTATATTCTTCCCATTCAGATGGCTTGTTTTGGGCAAACAATAGATTTACAAAAAAAATTGTAAAGCAAATAACAGTACAGATTTTCATAATTTTCATCAATTAATTAAGAGGAAATATTGCTTCACTATCTTAAAATAAGATTAGCAATCATTGGGCTACAACACGAATACCAGCATTCACGGATGCTATACTTAGATAAAATATGTTGGGCAATTTCTTATCTCATCGCTAATATAATGAAATTTATCGTCATGGAATCACTATTTAACATATTTGTATTGATATATATGTTCCTGATGTATAATGACTTATTGATTTTTGAACCGTGAAATTCCATAAACTGGGGTTTGGCCTAATTGTATACACTATTCTAAGGGAGAATAGTTTTCTTCTCTCTTATTTTTATGCATTATCTTTACAAAAAACTCTCATCCATGATCGACAAAAAATTCACTTCAGAGGCAATTACTGAAGATCATTCCAAATACGGGCAATGTATCGGACGCAGAACGAACATGTATAAAAAAGATGATGATATTCGTTCCGAATTCTCGCGAGATTATAACCGTATTCTTCATAGCACAGCCTTTCGTCGCATGAAGCATAAAACGCAGGTTTTTTATGCCACAGAAAACGATCATATCTGTACAAGAATAGAACATGTATACCATGTAGAGGCTGTTACACGAACCATTTGTGAAACGCTAGGTTTAAATGCCGAGCTGGGTGTAGCCATGGCTCTGGGACACGATCTGGGGCATGCACCATTCGGACATGAAGGCGAAAAAGTGATTAATAAACTCACTAAAAAGCATCTTGGAACTACTTTCTGGCACGAACAGAATAGTTTGCGCATGATCGATGAGATTGAAACCCTGCCTGATCTGGAGGGGAATCAGCATTTGCTCAATCTTACCTATGCTGTACGCGATGGAATAATTTCTCATTGTGGCGAAGTTGATGAAGAGGCACTGCAGCCACGTGATGAAGCTATTGATTTGAAGGAAATTCAGCGACCGAATCAGTTCCAGCCCTATACCTGGGAAGGCTGCGTGGTAAAGATTGCAGATAAAATAGCATATCTGGGCCGTGATATAGAAGATGCTCTGCGTTTGCGAATTCTGTCTCATGATCAGATAAAAGAACTGAACCGAATTGTGTCATCGCGATACCCGGGTACTGTGGATGCTGTGCTAACTACAACTATTATGCACAATTTCATTATCAATTTGTGTGAAACTAGCAGCCCTGAAGCCGGAATGCGATTCGATAAGAAGCAATTTGAGTTGATGAAGGACATTAAGGCATTCAATTACGAATATATCTACCGCCACGAGCGCATAAATCGTTTCAATGCATACGTAGACCTTGTGCTCAATAGCATTTTCGAGTATCTGATGGAAGGTTTTGATCGTATTCAAAAGGGACAGGAATATCGTAGCTTTTTCGAGC
>PKSX01000020.1 GCA_002869435.1 Marinilabiliales bacterium
ATCGAATCAACTTTTCCGGCCATTTTCATTAATGTGGTTTCATCGGGTAATGCCTGAAATCCGTACTCACTCATGAAGCGGCCTGTCTTTTCCCTATATATTTCGAAGGGTTGCATTCCCCACCAAACACCCCAGTAATGTGAATCGCCATGCGTCATGCTTTGGGTTCTTCCCCAACCATATTTTGGTGAAGTAGAGATATAGTCTGTTGCAGGATCAGTATACTGCACAACTTCCGGCAAAAGATAATGGAACAAATTCTTGTATTGTTTCCAGATTTCGGTTGAATCCGCTTCTAACCATCCTAATTTTTTCTGATAGCCCCAGTTATACCAGGCCTCATCAATTTCGTTGTTTCCACACCACAAAGCCAGAGAAGCATGGTTTCTGATACGAATAATATTATCGCGGGCTTCTTCTGCAATGCTCAAAACATTAGTAGAATCGAAGGGATAAAACGCACAGGCAAACATAAAATCCTGCCACACCAGTATACCGTTTTTATCGCAAAGTTCATAGAAATAATCATCGGCATATACTCCTCCGCCCCAAACACGAAGCATGTTGAAATGAGCATCACGGGCGAGTTGAATTTGCTCTTCATATTTGGCAGAGTCACGCGTACTTAAAAAAATATCGGGCGGCACCCAGTTGGCACCTTGAGCAAAGATTTTCTCTCCGTTTACTTCAAAGTAAAACGACTCCCCAACTTCATCTTCCTCCTGTACCAATTCAATAGTTCTGACTCCAACATTTCGTTCATCGGAGTCAATGAGAAGGCCATCTTTGTATAGTTCCATCTTTACGGAGTAGAGAGTTGGCTCTCCCATTCCGTTTGGCCACCATGGTTTTGGAAGCTCCAGGCTGAAATTCTTTCGAAAACGCCTGTTCTCATTAGAAATATAAACACTTGTGTCCCAAATGGGCTGATCCAGATCAAAACCGATGAGTTTCAACTGATAATCTGCTTCTTTTTCAACTACCAGCTCTATTTCAGCAATCATTTTTGCATGTTCCGGTTCTAATTCTTTTGTGCGATAATATACATTTCCGATTCTGGCATCTTTCCAAGTCCTCAATTCTACCGGCTTCCATATTCCGCAACCCGTAAAGCGCGGAGCAAAATCCCACCCGTACTGATAGCCAGCCTTTCGCGTGAAAACACTGGTTTTTTCATCCCCCTGATCACTATCGGCAGGAAGATCATACGGAAAAGCTTCTTTAATTGGGAGAGCCGTTTTCACAACAGGATGAAAAATGATTTTCAACTCATTATGTTCTTTCAGCAGTCCGTCAACAGGAATTTCCCAGATTATAAACATATTGTCGGTTTGCTTCAAAAGACTATCATTTAGGTATATATCGGCGTAGGTGTCCAATCCGTAAAAAACCAGATCGGCGAGTGATTCTGCCTCCTGATCATAATCAAAACTCAGTGTATAGGTAAACTCTGTTTCACCCGGCCACTGGTATTTTTCTTCATTATCTGCATAATACACATCCGGAATGATCTTGTGATCCATTAAGTCCAGATAGCAATTTCCGGGAACGGTGGCGGGTAGCGGTTTTTCCATACTGTCGCAATGGAATGTCCAGCCGGTATTAAGTGGAATATGACGGGTTTGTGCCTGAGAAAAGACCCCAAGAAATATCATTAGAAAAAGAAAAGAAGCAATTTTCATTAATGCAAATTTAAAACAGCTACCCCATTTCGACAAGCTCAATATGACATCTGTTTTAAATTTTTGTCATCCTGAGCCCGTCGAAGGGCGTCTAAAATTTATGTCAACTTCGCCTTAATCGCCGCAATTTTATCCTTCGAGGTCATCATAATCCGGTTATCTGATTCAATATTATCACTCAAAGCAGGTTTCTCAGGAATGATACTGTGGCTAATGATTTCCGCACTGCCGCTGGCATGTACTTCCACAACCCTTTTTTCAAGAAAAGATCCCACATTTTCGGCATTAATCCCACCTCCGGGCATAATGATGATGCGACCGGCTGCTTTTTCAACCAGTTTTTCAATCAAGTCTATTCCTTCAGTAGCTTTGTTTTGCTGCCCTGAAGTGAGCACCCGATCAATTCCGCAATCAATGAGATCTTCCAGTGTTTCAAACGGGTCGGGGCATAAGTCAAATGCACGATGAAATGTAAAGGAAAGCGGTTTTGACAATTCTCTGAAATAACAGGTTTTTTCTTTATCCACACTTCCATCTTCTCGCAAAAAACCACACACAATACCCGCTGCACCAATTTCATGTGCATATCTTATATCACATTCAATAATTTCGAGCTCGCTTTTATTATATACAAAATTCCCGGCTCTTGGACGAATCAAAATATTTACAGGAACAGGGCTATATTCAATGGTTTGCCTTATTAAACCGGGCGAAGGAGATAGCCCGCCACAAGATAAATGGCTGCATAGCTCCAGTCGATCAGCTCCGCCGGCAACAGCTTGTTTCACCGACTCAAATGAAGCCACACAGGCCTCAAGTTTATATTTTAATTCATTATTCATTGAATATCACGAATGGTTTTCATCAACATTTGGACAGTGTTTAC
>PKSX01000215.1 GCA_002869435.1 Marinilabiliales bacterium
AGCCGCCAGGATATAAAAGAAGCTTTTTCAGGTGTAGTAGATTTTAAGAAAGAACTGGTAAAACACCTCATTTCAGCTAAAAAAGTAATACAACTACAATTGCTGCACCTCCATTCCTTCTATTCTTCATGTGGCGATGAGGAAAATAGCCAGCTGGCCTATATGCTTATGCAGGAATTAAAAAAGAATATCTAGTAATTACTCTTCAGGAATAAAGGATCTGAGGTATGTGTTCAGATCAGCTGCATTATCTATTTCAATTTTTTTTGCCAGTCTGTTTTTCTTTACTTTAATACTGGCCTCGCTGATGCCAAAAATATGAGCAATTTCCTTATTGTTTAAATTTGTCACTATATAGGCACATAGTTTTTCTTCGCCCGAAGTCAACTTTGGATGTTTGTTTTTCAGAGTCTTAAAAAAGCCCGGATATACCTGCTCGAAGTGATAGAAAAAACTGCTCCAGATTGATTCGTCATCAGAGTTCATTCTGATAATGCTGCGAATTTTCTTAGCACTACTGCTGTTTTTTAACTCGCTTGCCTCTTCACTTAGCTGATCCATATTCTTGCTAATTTCCTGAAGCGTTTCATTTTTGGTTACCAGATGCAGAGTTAAAGATGTTAGTTGACGCTCTTTGTGTTGAAGCTCGCTTTCCAGCTTCTCTTTCTCAAGTTGGGAAATACGTTCTCTGTTTGCCATTTCTTCCATAACCCTTTGCGCTTCAGTTTCTGCAAGCTCCTGCCGGTTCTTCAGTAGTGCATTTCTGTTTCGAATGCTAATAAAAAGCAAAAGAAATACCAGTAAGCTAATACCAATAAGAATAATAAGTAAAAGCTGATATCGTTTTTGCAGCTTAATTTGAGCATTCATTAGTTCTTTATCCTTATCCCATTGTTTTTGCTCTACACTAAATAAAAAATCTGCAAATTCACCGGTTGCATTTTGCTCATCAAGAGATACTTTTAGGTCTTTATATTTTTTTAGATATAAATATGCGTTTTTAGTATCACCCTGTTGTTCAAAATAATCGGCATAGAGTTCATAAATACTGGCCAGATGAGTGCCTGACTGAATCTTCTCCGCATGTAGCAATGCAGTATCAAGTTCATTCTTACATCTTTCTGAATTACCAGTGTTGAGGTAACATCGTGCAAGATTCGAATGAATTAATGCCAGTTGGATATCAGGAAAGTTGGACCCGCTTTCAATGGCTGCACTGTAATAGTGGATTGCACTGTCAGTGTTTCCCGTGTTTTCGTACACAACACCAATATTGTTTAAGGCACTTGAATATCCTAACGTATAATTATGATCTTTTGACAATGATATGGCTTTCCTGTGGATTTTGATGGCCTTCTCATATTGCTTAAGCCGCTCGTATAATCCACCAACATTATTGTATATGTCAATAATATTCTGCCAGTTTTCTGTTTTTTGCTGAATGTATAATGACTGATTGAAAAAATATAATGCTTCGGGGTATTTTTGAATACTGTAAGATACTACTCCAAGATTATTATATACTTTTCCCAGTCCGATGCTGTCATTGATATCTTGAAAATATGGGATGGCGGAAGTAAAACTGCGAAGGGCAAAATCACTTAATCCCCTGTTGAAATACACAAATCCACGAAGGTTTAAACTTTCTCCAAGTCCTTTTGAATATTGTAGTTTATCAGATAATACATAGCTTTCATCCAGAAGGCTCATGGCATAATCAGGATCAACGAGGGTGTTTTGACGTGCTTCACTAATCAATTCATTGATATATGCAGTGTCTTTTTCCTGACCACGTCCAAGTGTTGCTGCAAACAGTAATATGACATATGTAAGAGTCTTTCTCATCTTTATTATTGATTATGGACATCTAATGTGTCTCTTAGCTCATTTCCAAGTATCATGAAGGCCATGACTACAGATATTATGGCAAGGCCCGGCACAAGAGCCAGGTATGCAGTGTCGAGTACCAGATGGCTGTAATATTCTTTTATCATCATTCCCCATGAGGCCATAGGTGCTTGAACACCAATACCCAAAAAACTTAAGCCAGCCTCGATAAGTATGGCAGAGGCAAAACTTGATGCAGCTACTACAATAAGGGGACCACGTAAACCCGGAAGTATATGCCTGAAAATTATTTTGAAATTGCTCAGTCCCATTGCTCTTGCAGCTTCTACGTATTCTCGTTCTTTTATTGAAATAACTTGCCCGCGGACAATTCTGGCAATATCAACCCAAAAGGTAACTCCGATGGCCACAAATATTTGCCAGAAGCCTTTTCCCAGTGCAAAAGTGACCGCCATAGCCAATAGAATTGTAGGTAGAGACCAAAACACACTAATAACCCACAGTAGAAACCTATCCATACGACCCCCCATAAATCCTGCCATTGACCCAATTGTAATGCCAATTAGTAAGGCAATGAGTACCGATACAAATCCTACCGACAGACTGATGCGAGTACCCAAAACCAGTCTGCTGAATACATCTCGTCCGAATTTGTCGGTCCCCAATATGAATTTTTTTTCTGTAATCAGATCATCTTTGTTGTGATTATCGTTTATAAT
>PKSX01000068.1 GCA_002869435.1 Marinilabiliales bacterium
ACTTATACAGGTATTCCTGACCATCGCGTTGAACCACCATGCCTTCGGCAGCTTTATCCATTCCTTTTTCAATTTGAATACGCAGGAATTTTGGCAGGGTCATACCGGGTTCTTCTCCCAGGTCAATAAGATCTTGTATAGGTTTTATAAGTTTTTCAGGATTTTGAAGTACTTCTACCTCAACAGAGCTGTCAAAAGCAGCAGGTTTTTTCTTTAACGTTTCTTCTATATCCTTTTCTCCGGCTTTTTGTGCATTTTTTGCATCAGAGGCAGATATTTCGCCAGTACGTTGCAGGTAATCCAGTCCCATTTTTTGTTCTGCAACCGGGTCATGGCTGCCTGCTACCTTTATGGCTTCTTCGTAGCTTCTTTTTAATTCTGCAATGGCTCCCCTCAATCCATCAAGAACCATTTTTAGCAGGTTTTCATCACTGAAATTAGAATCATCACTGTTCAGTTCTTCAGTTTTTTGTGCACTTAATGCTCTGGAATAGTGGTTGCTGATATTCGTATAAACACCCTCGTTCATTACAGCCGCATTAAAGGCATTCATGTCGCTGTGTTCCTGACCCAGTTGCTCAAGGCGATTTACTGCAGCAACGAGATTATCGAAATGCTCACCGCTTATATTTTTGCTTTTACAATCCTCTACCATGTTTTTAAACGGTCCCAGCAGGGGATCAAGCATCATTTTATCTATAGGCATAATTCTTCTTTTTTAACGATTAACAAGGGTTTTGTATAATTGAATTTGCTCCTGAATATGCTCATCAGAAAAAGGTAAAAGCCTTCTGTGGCGATACTCGAGGTTCTTTTCAGGTATGAGGCGCCATCCGGCCTCCCATTCGTGGTTATTCTTTTCCGCACCTTCAACTCCTCGCTGCATGGATTGTACTATTTCATTGCACCATCCTTCCAGCCTGCTTTTATATTGGTCAGGTACAACGGCATTTTTATACATGATGTAGTTGTCGATCTGAAACCAATCGTAAATAAATTCCCGATGTGCTTCATCCATTGAAATTTCAATGCTGTTTTTATTCAGTAGATCTGTAATGAGGTTGGTAACATCCAGTGCAGTTTTGCAGCTGTCTACCTGTTCCAATATGCGCTGAGGACCCAGAATCCGCACAATTTCCTGATGCTTTTCAAAATGGGCCTCGTCCATAATAGCATGATCTTTTGTCAAAGCTACGGCACAGCGCTCATTTTTGTCACCGAGTTTTTCTTTAAACTCTTCCAGGGCCGAACAAGATTGCATAGCATCTGACACTGCTTTCTCAGCCTCATAGGAGTGTTTGTACTTTTCATTACCTGCAAACCGCTCGGCACGGGTTGAGTAATAAGCTTTGTACTCTTGTAATAAATCTGACATAATAGTGAATTTTGTAGCCAAATTTAGGTATATGTGGGATATAATTCAAGGTATTTAACAAAAAAAGCCACTTAATTTCAATAAGCAGCTTTTTTCCCATAGGGAAATATCTATGTGAGTGTGATTATCTGAAGAATTTCAGGGTTTTTCTCATTTCAGGGTTTGAAATAGTGACAAAATACATTCCACTGATGAATGAAGAAGTATTGAGATTAACAGTTGTTGTACCATTAACAGGCATATCTCGACTTGATAAGGTCCTTCCGGTCAAATCTGTCAATGTTACATTATAAAGTCCTTCAGGAAAGTCATTCAATTGAAGAAAAGTATTGTCATCGGAGTTGAATATAAACATACTAAGCGCACTTTCCTCTTCAATTCCGGTGGCAACACCATGATAATTAAATTTAAAACCTGCTTCAGTATTGCTGTCATCGCTTTTGAAAATTACCATCACTCTTGGTGTATTGGCAAAAACTGATTGCGGCAGTGAAGAACCTGTAAGTTGTGCTATTAATGTATATGGATTTGTTGTGATATCGTAAATACTCAGAAAGTCCATATTGGATTCCAGGTCAAATTCAATGAAATCAATTTGAACACCTGCAGCGCCCGGAGGTTCTATTCTCCACCGGCACATGGTATTGTCATTATAAGGATAGGAATTACTTCCATCTGTAATTGTTCCCTGCTGATCGTATAGTAAAGTAAGGTTATTACAGTATACCGGAACGTTTCCAAAATAGTCAATCAAAAAGCCATCGTCGGGGATTGAAGCATTAGAAGTAAAGGTGATAAAAACTTCTTCTCCCTGAATACTCAAATCATTCGGCAATGAATCACCACTATATGTACCAATTAATGGGTCTGAACTCGATGATCCCTGATATATGGAAACAAGATCATTGACTGCTTCAGTATTGAATCTTTTAAATTCAATATCTATAAAAGATACACTGTCTGCAGGGTGAATATACCACGAACAGGATTGGTCGTTAAGATAGCCTGCAGAACTATTTCCGCTGGATATACTTCCGCTTCTCGATGTCATATCATAGTTTCCACAACTGGAAGGATATGAAACAGAAGCCGGGTAGCAATCTATAAATGCCTGCTGTCCGGTGCTGAAATTATAACCCGGATTGAGATTATTGATGTAAAAATAGCCATTGAATGATCCGCTCCAACCCCAGTTAAAATGAAACATGTCGCCTTCATATCCGTCGCAGACAAAAGCATGACCACTGCTAACATCATATCCTGCATAAGGGATAGGATACCCGGCATCGAGTTGTGTTTTTAGAAGGTCTTTCCAGTTTGGTTCAGTATAATTGTCTTTATATTCAAGTGTGGATGAGGGATTATATCCAAAATACGATTTCATCGCATCTAAAGTTGTGTGCATGTAAGCTCCTGAACCATATGGGCTGTAATTCATGTCAATAGCTACACCACAATCGTATAAAAGCTTTGCTACATCATAGTTGCCATATGCAAGTTGTGTTGGCATTTGCTCATAATTGTAGTAAGACTGGCTGAAATCAACAGAAAGATATCCGTAGTTTGAATTATATCCATGTGAACCCGATCCTTGTCTGGGATACCTGTAATAATACATGGTCATGCCCATCATAGTGGCAACACAACCGGCATATACACGTCCGCCAGGGCCTTCAGGGTCTTCAGGACACAAGGCATTGTATGCCGCACCCTGATCCCAAAGGCAGGAAAGCAATGGTTGAACACCTGTTGGTTTGGGATTGCTGTATGTATTGTTCAGTAAATCATTCCAGACATTGCTGATATTAGTTGTAGCTTCAATGCCATTTGATCTGATATAATCAATCTGTTCAACAAAACTTTCCAGCATTGACTGCATCTGTACAGGAACCTCACCGGCTCCGAAAGCATTAACATCTGAATACCCCAGTACAGGATACGCTGCATCGTCGCCGCTTATAATTATGAATCCTGAACTGTTAATATTGAAGATGTAAATTGCAGGATGCATTGACTTATCACTTTGTAAGGTGCTTTGTAACTCAAGATGATAAGCTTTCCCAAATAATGTAACATTGTTCTCGGCAAGCAAAAATGAATGAGCTGCATTCATGGCTGTTTCGCTGCTGACAGGCTTTGCAAAAATGCTACCCGCAAAAAGGATAGCCAGCATAAATAATCCAAATTTTCTCATACTTCTGATTGGTTTCAAGTATAAAGATACGTAAATATGTTATTACTCAATCATAAATTTTTGCCAAACATTTCCTTTTTCGCTTAAAAGGCCAACTTGATATATGCCTGCACTAAATTCTGCGACGGGAATGATGATCAGATCTTCATTTGAAAACGAATAATTGTAAATTTCGCGACCACTGTAATCGTAAATCACAATTACGCCTTCTTCAACATTATTGCCCGGGGCAATTTTCAGGATATCTGTTGCAGGGTTTGGGAAAATGCGCATTGAAATTCCTTCAGGATTATCATTGATGCCTGTAGTAGCAGTATAAAATGCTTTGAATCCTTGACCTGTATAGCTGGCATTGGTTTTAAACATTACGGTCATCTTATCCGAATTAACTGTGGTGGAAGAAGGAAGACTTGAGCCTGAGTATTCAGCAATTGTGGCGCCACCTGAACCATCAATAATCCTGACATAGTCAAGAGTTTCTTCTACGTCGAATTCAAGAAAATGAATGGTAATGGATGTTGCTCCGGCAGGGGTAATGTTCCAACGGCAGAAAGAATTATTTCCATAATGGTTAGTACCACTTCCATCGTCGAAAGTATCTGTTTGAGCTGTTAGCACCTGAATGCCCTGACAGGACGTTGGAACATGTCCGGCATAATTGAGCAAAAATCCATCGCTATTGTTACTGCTGTTACTGGTGAACTCCAGGAATACCTCGCTGCTATTTACAGTTAAAGTTGAAGGAAGCGTGCTTCCGGTGTATGTGCCTGCCACAGTAGAACCATTATTTGGTCCTTCATAAATAACCAGTTGGTCATCAGTAGCAATATTCATTTCCTGAAAGTTAATGCTGTAATAATCACACTGCGCATCGGGGCTGATAAGCCAGGAACAACTTGAATTAGATGCATAATCAGCCATGGGGCCGCTACCGTCCTCGATGCTTCCATGTGTAAATTCCAGAGTAGTATTTCCACTGCATCCATAAGGGTAAGAGGTTGATGGTGGATAAACTTCAAAGACGGCTCCCTGCCAGTCATTGAAGTCGCTTCCTGCCGGGTTCAGCGCATCAAGATAGAAATATCCGTTGGCATATCCGTCCCAACCCCAGTCGAAATGGAAATAATCGGTGCCATCATATCCGTCGGCAACGAAAGCATGTCCGCCCCCACTACCCGAACCGGAATAAATAACAGGGTGAAAATTATCGAGGTCTGATCTCAGCCATGTTTTCCAGGTGGTATTGCTAACTCCAAACTTACTTTGATAGTTGGCATCTGTATCATAGCGAAAATAGTCTTCCAGCGCATCGTCAACATCGTAAGTATTGGCTCCTGATCCGTCATAACCAAAATACATATCAACAGAAACAGCACAGTGATAACTCAGTTCTGCTATTTCGAACATGGGTACATTGGCTTCATCTGCCATGAGATTATAATCATAGGTTGATGCTCCAAAATTCACAGATTGATTTCCGTAACCCGGGGCATAATAGGTGTGAGAGCCGTTTCCGGTTGCAGGAAATCTGTAATAATAGATAACCTGAGCCATGGCTGTGGCAACGCAACCTACAAGAGCATATCCCTGAGCATCAGTAGGACAAAGCAATTGATAGTTTCCGCTTTGACCCCATGTTGAGCGCAAAAAAGGATCTACTGCTTTTGTTGAAACAAAGGGGTTATTACCGGTGTCGTTTAATAGGAATGCCCATTCGGCTTTACTTTTAGTTGTTCCGATAATATTATTGTTTCTAAAATAATCGATCTGATTGACATAGTTTTGAATCCAGTTCTCGAAATTTGGATTAAATTCTATATCAGGAATTGACGAATGATCACTGTATGCAATTACCGGAATTGATGATTTATCGCCGGCAATAATAACAAATCCCTCTGTGCCAATGTTGAACATATAGAGCTGAGGGTTTTGAGCATCAATGATGTCACTAGCATTTTGCAGTTGAAAATTTGCTTTTGATATGGATTTTTGAGGGTATTTCACCTGCAAAAACTTTATGGCCGCATCTTCGGCCTGGGTCTGGTTTACAGATTGTGCTTTAGCAGAAATAGAAAAAAGAACAAACACAATACTCAACAACACAAAAAAGAAACGTAGAGTCATAATGATTTGATTGGTTTTTGGAAAGACAAAAATAAATGAATAATGTTGCAAGCCCATAAAAATCTTTTATTATTTTCGCAAAATCATTGAAATTTAAGGGAAAAATCAAAGAATAAATGAAGACTTTAATACATTCTGCTAAAGAAATTTGTGTACTGGAAGATTCTCCTTCAAATCAGCCTGTAACCGGAAAGCAAATGGCTGATTTGCGAAGTATGGAAAATGCATATATAATTATTGAAGATGAGCGCATTAAGAGTTTCGGGAAAATGGAGAATTTTGGTGAAAGTATCGATTCCTATGATGAGGTAATTGATGCAAGTGGAAAGACAATTTTTCCCGGATTCTGCGATTCACATACTCATATTGTATTTGCCGGATCACGTGAAGCTGAATTTGTAGATAAGATTAATGGCCTTTCATACGAGGAGATTGCACGTCGTGGAGGAGGAATTCTTAATAGTGCCCAACGCCTGCAACAGACTGATGAGGATGAATTGTATGAAGCTGCTGCCGGCAGATTAAAGGAGGTGATTTCACACGGAACCACTGCCATTGAAATTAAAAGTGGTTACGGACTTACTTATGAGAGCGAAATAAAAATGCTCAGGGTAATAAAACGCCTGAAAGAGAACTTCCCTGTAACCATAAAGTCTACTTTTCTTGGTGCACATGCAATTCCTAGGGAGTACAAGGAAAACAGAGCAGCTTATATCGATCTGGTGATCAATAAAATGCTCCCTGATGTTGCAAGAGAAGGTCTGGCCGATTACATTGATGTATTCTGTGATGAGGGTTTTTATACCGTTGAAGAAACTTCTGAAATACTTGAAGCTGCAGCTAAATATGGGATTAAACCAAAGATTCATGCCAATGAGCTGGCCAATAGTGGTGGTGTTCAGGTTGGCATAGAACACAATGCAATTTCAGTTGACCACCTGGAGAAGATTGATACGGATGAAATTATTGCACTTCGCGACAGTAATACTATGCCAACAGCATTGCCGGGCGTTTCTTTCTATTTGAAAATTCCATTCGCTCCTGTGCGCAAAATGATTGATTCTGGTTTGCCGGTTGTGCTTGCATCTGATTTTAACCCGGGTTCATGTCCAAGCGGAAACATGCAGTTTGTGATGTCGCTGGCTTCCATTTACGGTGGTTTATTGCCCGAAGAAGCGCTTCACGCAGTTACCATCAACGGTGCACATGCTATGGAACTTCAACAGGAGCATGGCTCTATCTGCCCCGGTAAATTTGCCAACCTGATAATTTCCAAAGAAATCCCGTCTGTGGCATTTTTGCCTTATTATTACGGGTTCAATAAGGTGGATCAGGTTATGATTAAAGGAAAAATATATCAGGAGAAATAAAAACAAAATACCATGAAAAAGATCATCGAATGTGTTCCGAATTTTAGTGAAGGTCGTGATATGACCATCATTAAGCAGATTACAGATGTAATTGAAAGCTGCGACGGCGTTCGCCTGCTGGACGTAGATCCCGGCCAGGCTACCAATCGAACCGTGGTTACATTTGTAGGCACACCCGACGAAGTGATAGAAGCCGCTTTTCAGGCAGTAAAAAAAGCTTCCGAGTTGATTGATATGTCGAAACACTCTGGGGCGCACCCTCGTTTTGGTGCTACCGACGTTTGTCCGCTGGTTCCCGTGGCCAATATCACCATGGATGAAGTAGTGGAATATGCGCATAAACTTGCACAACGCATTGGCGAGGAGCTTGAAATTCCGATCTATTGCTATGAAGATGCAGCAAAAGTTCCGGAGCGCCGCAACCTTGCATTCTGCCGTGCCGGCGAATATGAAGGCCTACAACAGAAACTGGCCGATCCAAACATGAAGCCCGATTATGGTCCTGCAAAATTCAATGCCAAAGCCGGGGTAACTGCTGTGGGTGCACGTGATTTCCTTGTAGCCATCAATTACAACCTCAATACGACTTCTACCCGCCGTGCCAATGCCGTTGCATTCGATGTTCGTGAAAAAGGACGTCCGCAGCGCGAAGGAAACCCCATTACCGGTAAGAAAAAAACCGACGAAAATGGAAAAGTTCTTTGGAACCCCGGTACACTTAAAGGAACCAAAGCTATTGGCTGGTTTATCGATGAGTATGGCATTGCCCAGGTATCGATGAATATTACCAATATTACCCAAACTCCTGTTCATGTAGCATTTGATGAGGTTTGTGCCAAAGCACAGGCCCGTGGTATTCGTGTTACCGGATCTGAGATTGTAGGCCTTGTACCTAAAAAAGTGCTGATTGATGCCGGAAACCACTATCTTGCCAAGCAAAGCCGTTCACTCGGTATCTCTGAAGAGGAGAAAGTTAAGATTGCCGTAAAATCTATGGGTCTGGATGATCTCAAACCATTTAACCCGCAGGAAAAAGTAATTGAGTATCTGCTCGAGAGCGAAAACACTGAGCAAAAGCTGGTGGATATGACTTGTTCCGGATTTGCCGATGAAACTGCAAGCGAGTCTCCGGCTCCCGGTGGTGGATCCATTGCGGCCTATATGGGATCACTCGGTGCAGCCTTGGGTACAATGGTAGCCAACCTCAGTTCACATAAACCCGGCTGGGATGACCGCTGGGAAGAGTTCTCAAAATGGGCCGAAAAAGGCCAGGCTTTAAAAGATGAGCTCAACCATCTGGTTGACGAAGATACCCGCTCTTTCAACCTTATTATGGATGCCTTTGGTTTGCCAAAGAAAACCGACGAGGAAAAAGAAGCCCGCAAAGCAGCCATTCAGGATGCTACGAAATATGCCACCAGCATTCCGTTTAAGACCATGCAAAAGGCAGCCGAAGTACTTCCGTTGTGTATGGAAATGGCCAAAAACGGCAACCCCAATTCCGTTTCCGATGCCGGTGTAGGTGCATTGGCGGCAGTAGCCGGTGTACGAGGTGCATACCTCAATGTGCTCATCAATGCCTCTGATCTGGAAGACAAGGCATGGGCCGCAGATATCATTGCCAAGGCTGAAACGCTGATGAACAATGCCATTGCTACGGAGAAAGAGGTGATGGATGTTGTTTTTGGGGTGATTAAGGGATAGATAATACTTTAGTGATTTTAGAAACCGCAGCTATAAATCAGGTTGCGGTTTTTTTTTGGATATAATAATATTGTATATATTTGTATGTCGTGTAAAAGGTTTATATTATGAGGAAAGTTTTATTATTCATCGTTTTGTTTGTATTTGTGTTTAATACAGGCAGCTTGTTAGCACAAGAAGGTCCGTGGAATAATACAATCGGGTCTTTTATTCAAAATAAAGGACAGTTCGACGGTCGAAACTGGCAGTCGAAAACTGAAATTGAATACGGCATCGATTATGGTGGCTTAAGGGTGTTTTTTACTAAAGAAGGCCTGACCTATCGTTTCGATAAATTCATTAAGAATCCTTTACGAGATAATAATCCGGAGTTACCAAAAAAGACCAATATCAGTGAGCTGATACTTGTTCACTGGGTTGGTGCAAACGATGATGTACGAATTGAAGCTTATGATGAAATAGACCAGTATTATTCGTATGCAATAAGGGAATACAGCGGAGGTGAAACCAAAAATGTGAATTTTATTCCGGGGTATAAAAAAATTGTATACAGAAATTTATATGACAATATTGATGTTGAATTCACTTATCATGACGGTGTTGGGATAAAATACAATTTTATTTTACATCCGGGAGCGGATATTTCGCAGGTTCAGTTTAAATACTCTGCTGCACATACAAATATTGCAGAGGAGAGCATCTCTATTTCTTTAAACAGTGCAGAAGAGCTGGAAATGAAAACCTCTTTGGGTGAAATTACAGAGCTAACTCCTATTGCGTATTATCAGGGAAATGAAAATGATAAAATCAGTGTAAAATTCAGGTTTGAGAATAATATTCTCTCATTCGATATGGGTTCATTTGATCATAACAGAACTGTAGTGATCGATCCGTGGGTGATTTCACCTACTTTCAATACCAGTAATGCAGTTTGGGAGGTTGAAACAGATCAGAACGGAAATATTTACTGTATCGGAGGAGAAACCCCGATGTTGCTGCAAAAGTACAATAGTGCAGGTGCCTGGCAGTGGACCTATACTACGCCGTGGGATACAGCCGGCTATTGGCTGGGAACTCTTGCTACCGATGATAATGGAAACAGCTTTATTACGGCAGGCACATCACCCGAGATTGAACGAATCAGCAATACAGGTGCAATGGTTTGGCACAATACAGGTTACAATACTGTATGCGAATACTGGTCAATTACTTTCAATTGCGATAAAACCAGACTGATTGTTGGTGGCACCTATGTTCCATGGATTCTGAGTTTCGACTATTCTTCGGCCATTTTCGATATCGATATCAATACAGGAGCTGCGCTCGGTTATCAAACTTTCGATACTACAAATATTGCCGGTTTTGGAGTTTTTCCTGTGGAGGTAAGGTCAATAGCCGCATCGAAGAATGCAAAATATGTATTTCTGACCCACGATGACTGTGGACAGATTATTCAAAATATTGGATCATGTCCTTCATCTACACCACTGTTTGAAGTGCCCAATGGGCATGAATTGGGCTATAAGTGCGAGGATTATCTTCCGGAAACACAGAATGGTGGCGGTCTGAAAGCAATTATCGCCAACGATGATTATTTTTATACTCATAGTGGTGATCAGATTCATAAAAGGTCTCTTTTTGATGGTTCTCTGATAACTTCGGCAGTAATTCCGAGCGGAAGTAATCATACTGTCCCTCTTGTTGGAGGTATTGTTGTTGAGAATTGCGGTCTGGATGTCGACAGTTGTGGCAACGTTTATGCCGGATCAAACGGCCTGGTTGTAAAATATGATGAGGATTTGAATTTTATCAGTAGTGCTGCTATCGGATTTACGGCATATGATGTAAGTGTAAATACAAACGGAGAGGTTGTTGCAGTTGGTGCGGTTAATGACAATGGTTCTGTTAGTCGCGATGGAAAAATTCAATCGGTAAACCTTAATGCTTGTTATATCTACACACCCAGTTGCTGTGATGCGACGATCTGCCCCATGACACCAATATGTCATAACGAGCCTGCTTTTGACCTTACGGCAAATTCACCGGGCGGAACATGGAGTGGAACTGGAATAACAAATACCACCAACGGAACTTTTGATCCTTCGGTAACAGGTCCTGGTCAATATTGGGTGTATTATACTTTGCCTTGTGGTACTGACTCTGTGTTGCTCACTGTGAATTTCTGTGATTCGCTGATCATTTGTCAGCAGCCGAATGGTGATTTGATGGTGTCAGGCGGTGTAGCACCTTATGAATGGCAGGATACTACTATAACGGAGGATTGCTCAGGCTGTTTTATGGGAATATGCAATATCCCTCCCGGTTGTGTTGTATATGACACAACTTGGAATACATTTGCAACAGGTAATACAATTCCTTATCCAACAGGTTTCCCGGTTCAGGTCATTGATAATGGTGGAAACTCTACTATTATTTATAGTACTACTGTGTTCCCAGCTTGTTCATCCACTCCTCTTGTTGCAGATGCCGGAAACGATCAGTATATGTGCGAAGGAGGCTCTGTCAATATAGGAGGCTCACCTTCCGCTGATGGAGGAACACCTCCGTACACATATTTGTGGACGCCTTCGGCAGGTTTGAGTAGTAATACTGCAGCCAATCCTACAGCGAGTCCCGCAAGCACAACCCAATACATTCTCCAGGTAACCGATAGTTTGGGTAACAGTGATGTGGATACTGTTATAGTAACAGTTTATCCGTTACCATCAGTTGATCTTGGCCCTCCTGTATATTTGTGTACGGGAGATTCCACAGTGCTTGATGCAGGTGCGGGTATGACTGTATATTCCTGGTCTACCGGTGCTTCAACACAAACAATTACGGTGACTACAAGTGATACCTATTATGTAACTGTTAGTAATTCATATGGTTGCATTAATACGGATAGTGTAGTAGTAACGGTATCGCCACAACCCACAGCTTCAATTTCCGGCGATACAAGTATATGCGATAATGAAACAGCCATGCTGGTTGCCGGTGGCGGTGGTTTGTATACATGGAGTAATTCCATGACCAACGATACCATTTATGTGAGTCCTGCAGTAACAACACAATACTATGTAATTGTGTCAGTAGGATCCTGTGTTGATACTGCATATTTCACAGTTACTGTTTATCCGTCACCTAATGTTGACCTCGGTGCAGATCAAAATCTCTGTGAAGGAGATACAACTACCCTTGATGCAGGAGGTGGCTTCCTGAGCTATTTTTGGTCGACCACAGAAACTACTCAAACCATTGATGTAATTTCAAGCGGTGTATATTATGTAACTGTAACTGATGCAGGGTCTTGTTTGGGAATTGATTCTGTAAATATTGTTTTTGATACCATTCCTTATGCATATATTCTTGGTGATACTGCCATGTGTTTTGGAGATAGCGTAGTTCTGACCGGTTATGGCGGCGGCGCATATTTGTGGAGTACAAGTTCAACTCAAAGCAGTATTACAGTAAGCCCGGGCTCAAATACAACCTACACACTTACAGTTAGCAACGGAAACTGTTCTGCAACGGTAAGTTATGATGTTGTTGTTCATCCGCTTCCAACTGTAGATGCCGGAAATGACACAACAGTTACAGCAGGAACGTCTGTTCAGTTGCAGGCTACCGGGGGGACATATTATTCCTGGTCTCCTGCCTGGTATCTCAGTTGTACAGACTGTTCAAATCCGATTTGCACCCCCGATGAAACAACGGTATATACAGTAACAGTTACTGATGATTACGGTTGTACAAACTTCGACGATGTGATTGTTTACGTCGAATATGACTGCGGCGATATCTTTGTTCCAACTGCATTTGCTCCAAACGGAAATAATTATAATGATTATTTCAGAATTCTGGGAGGATGCTTCACAACCTTCAATTTACAAGTCTTTGACCGTTGGGGAAATAAAGTTTACGAAAGCAATGAACAGTCTGAAGGCTGGGATGGTACTTATAAAGGAGAACCGCTGGATGGTGGTATCTATTACTACATATACAGTGGTATGAGAATTGACGGTGAAACCGATGCCGGCAATGGTGATGTAACTTTAATTCGTTAATAATGAAAATTGGAAATAATATGAAATATATTCTGGTCTTTTTGTTTACCATGTTTGTGTTTGAACATGTTTACTGTCAGGATCCGCATTTTTCTCAATACAGGCATAATCCGCAATGGTTAAATCCTGCCCTTGTCGGTTCATTTAGCTATCAGATGCGTGTGAATTTAAACTATAGGAATCAATGGAAAAACACTACAGCACCACTTAATACCTATATGTTTAGTGCAGATGGTGTTGTGAAAAGAGGAGAAACAGGAATTTTAGGCGTTGGAGGCTACGCATTAATGGATAAAGCCGGAGAGAATGGATTAAACCAGTCATACTTTGGTGGATCCATAGCTTCAGGTGTTAAGCTTTCAGATAATTCGATATTAAGTGCCGGAATTTCTATTGGTGCTGTGAGCATCAGTTTTGATCCAAGTATATATACATGGGAATCTCAATACACCGGTAATGGTTTTGATAATACAATGGATATTCATGAAACCTTTCCGGAAGTCAATAAAACAGATATTGATCTTGGGGCCGGATTGAATTATATTATCTACAGTCCCGGGTCAAACCCATTTCTAAACGATGGATTTAACGGGAGCTTTGGAGTAAGTATGTATCATCTTACTCGCCCCCAAATACCGGGCTCACTTTCTGATGAAAAAAATATGCGTTTTGCTTCATATGCCATAATGAGTATTGGCCTGGAAGGGACAAATACAGCTATTCAGCCCTCAATGCTATTTATGAAGCAGGGCCCTTCTAATGAGCTTGTATTTGGAATAGGTGCACGTTATATTCTAAGGGAAGAATCTCATTATACGGGTTTTATCAGTAGTTCAGCACTTACTTTGGCAGTTGATTACCGGGTAAAGGATGCTATTATAATCAGGTCGTTGCTTGAGGTTTCTTCTTTTGCATTTGGGTTGAGCTACGATTTTAATACTTCAGATTTCATTAATGCTTCTGATGGAGCCGGCGGTCCTGAAATTATGCTGCGATATATTTTACCTCTTGAGTACAGACAGAGGTCGAATACACCGATGATATAATTGAGTTATTTACACTCTTTGGTTGCAAATTTCTATTGCAAATAGCATCATTATGAGGAAAATATACGTTCTTCTATTATTCCTGTTTCCATCCCTCCTTTTCGGGCAGGGTGAAATAGGGTATTACGTGAGTACTTCGGGCAATTTGTTTAAGACCGTGAATTCGGGCAGCAGCTGGACGAATATGTTTACCGGCGGGGTGGAGCAGATTGTTTTTGTGTGGTAATTTACCCAAAAGCACAAGTATAATTCATACGAGTTTTGTATATTAGCATTGTTTATGAAGGAGAAATAAGTCATTTTTACACAAAACACTGAATTCAAAAAAAACAGAAATAAATATGAAATCACAACTATTATTAGTTCTTACAGGGTTCTTGATTTTATTATCTGGTTGCGAAAAAGATATGAGTAAATTCAGCCCAAGTGATGTTCTTATCTATAGTTCAGAGTTTGCTTGTGGTAATACTTCAATTAGATTGGCGGAATATGAAGCAAAACAAATTCCATATGAATTTAGGGAGATTTGGTTGAACATTGATCAAGATCCACATCCAGTTAATTGGGATGAAATGTGGGAAAAAGCTCATTCAATAGGGGTAACTTATATTACATTCCCACTTGTAGATGTGAAAGGCACAATTCTAATTAATCCTACAGCAGAAGAAATAATTAAAGAGTTATAAGAGTGAAACAACGACTTATAACAACTACACCCCCTCTACCGAGCAATCTTTCACGTGGGGAAAAAGAAACATCCTGGCTAATCAGCTAATCAATCCCCAATCAACCAATCTCCCAATTAGTGCAATTCGCCACCAGCGAGTTTACGAGCGCGGTGGTAATTCTCTTTTTTAATCAATACTTGTAAACTAATAATTCGTGAACCGAGCGAAGCGAGCTCATAGCCTGCCCCGCATAAAGCGGGGAACATCTTTGAAAATCAATTGTTATAGTGAATAATTCGTGGTTAATACCTTAGTGCCCTTAATTCTTAGTGTTCTTTGTGCGCTTAGTGGGAAACATTCCTGCTAATCAAAATATCATCAGCGAGATCAGCCCCATCTGCGGGAGATTATTTCAGCTAATCAATTCCTTCGTGCTCTTACACTTCGTGTCCTTTGCGGTCTTTGTGGGAAACTAAAACGCTAATCAGCTAATCAACCTTTGGCGTATTTTTTGCTGCAAATACCCCCGGTAAAAACCAGACCATGAGAAAACTATTTATTCTTTTTGTTTTTCTGTTTCCGATAATGGCTTTCGGGCAGGGTGAAATAGGGTATTACGTGAGTACTTCAGGCAATTTGTTTAAGACCGTGAACTCGGGCAGCAGCTGGTCGAATTTGTTTACCGGCGGGGTGGAGCAGATTGATTTTGTGGATGAGAGCACGGGCTATTATGTGAGCACATTGGGCAATTTGTTTTTTACAAGCAACTCGGGTGTGAGCTGGACCAATTGCTATACGAGCGGCGTAGCCTATGTCGATTTTGTGGATGAAAACACCGGGTATTATGTAAGCACCCTGAGCAATTTGTTTAAAACCACCGATGGGGCTGCCAACTGGACGAATATGAATACCAGCGGGGTGGTGCAAATTGATTTTGTGGATGACAGCACGGGTTTTAATGTGAGCACCATGAATAACCTCTTCAAAACCAACGACTCTGGCGTGAACTGGACGAATTTATTTACGAGCGGTGTGGCGTATATCGATTTTGTGAGCGATAGTGTGGGGTATTATGTGAGTACACTTGGAAATCTTTTTAGAACCGCTGATGGCGGCGCCAACTGGACGAATATGATGACCAGCGGTGTGGTGCAGATTGATTTTGTGAACGATAGCATCGGTTATTATGTGAGCACCATGGACAATCTGTTTAAAACCACCGACTCCGGCGTGAACTGGGCAAATACCTACACGGGAACGGTGTATTTTATGGATTTTGTGGCGGATAGCCTTGCGCCTGTGGGTGTTGCTGAGCTAGGTGTGGATGAGGGGTTTTTGGTGTATCCGAACCCGGCTACGA
>PKSX01000065.1 GCA_002869435.1 Marinilabiliales bacterium
TACCTCTTTTAGTAAATCCTGAGATGTACGTGTCATTTTTTGCTGACCAAAATCATCGATAAACTCAAAGTCCCAGCTAATGAGCATCACTTTTGTACCCAGCGCATTCAATTTTTTCACGAGCGGAACATAATCACCATCAGAGGCAATAAGTACCATTACGTCAAACTGGCGTGCTATACTCAGATCAAAAGCTTCAAGAGCCAACCACACATCAATCCCTTTTTCCATTTTAACCCCTGCAATTGTTCTTACAGGAAAATAGTGGGTGGTAATTCCTTCTGACATCAGGATATCGTCGAAAAGACGGTCGAAATAGAGCTGATTACCCTTCATGCTTGCTTCACGAGCTCCGGGTCTTGAACGGAAATAATGGGCGTCAACAACATGACAATACTGAGGATCTATTGTCTCTTCCTGTGCTACATAATGTCTGATGAATGTGTGCAAACCACTAATGCTGATTCTGCTCTGACGATCGTGCACATAATTGTAATAATTGCTGACATGTAAAAAATAGTTCCCATCGTAAAAAATCCCTATTCTTACCAGATCTGTTTTCTTAATCGAATCCATAAAATTTTAATTTTATTAATAATTATATTTCACCTTGCTTTTAGGAAATGCAAAATTAATAAATTAAAAACACAGCACAAGCAATTCAGGGAAATAACTACCTTTGAATGCTATATATAACAAACCTTTAACAAAGATTTTCATGGTTTCCAAAAAAACAAAAATTGTAATTCTGAAGACTGATATCACACAACTATCGTTTGATGCAATCGTTAATGCTGCCAACAAATCACTACTTGGCGGAGGAGGTGTTGACGGAGCAATTCACCGGGCGGCAGGACCAGAACTTTTAGCATATTGCAAAACACTGGGCGGAGCAGAAACCGGTGAGGCAAAAATATCACCTGCTTTTAACATGAAGGCCAAATACATCATACATACTGTGGGCCCAGTATGGAGAGGCGGCAAAAACGGGGAAGAAAAGCTACTGAGAGCAGCATATCAGAACAGTCTTCTGCTGGCAGATCAAAATAAGCTGAGAAGTATAGCTTTTCCATCCATCAGCACCGGCGTATACGGATATCCATTCGAAAAAGCATGCATCGTTTCACTAAATGCTATTTCAGATACACTAAAGAACTTAGAATTCATTGAAGAAATAGCCCTGGTTACATACAGTGAAAATGATTTCGTACAATATAAAGAGATATACAACGCTTTTGAAAAGGGTCAATAATTTAGTACTTTTACACAAAGAAAGATTTCCGGCATGAAAACCACAAAAAAGATTGTACTGTTCATACTTATAGGATTGGTTGTAGCCATAGCAACCGTGGCCACGTATTATTACTTTAAAAAGAGTCCTACCAGGCCTATCTGGAATTATATACCACAGGATGCCGTATATATAATTGAAACCGATAATCTTACTGATGGGTGGAATACGCTGGCAGAAAGCAAAATGTGGCGTCATCTCATCAGCGATCCCCTCTTTGAGGACATTAATGAAAGTGCCATATCACTTGATTCCCTCATCAGAGATGATGAAACTATGGATATGTTGTTTATCGACAGACCCCTGCTTATCAGTTGTCACTTACTTCCGGAAAATGATTTCGATTTTCTGTTTCTGGTTGATTTGAAAGAAGCCGGAAAATTTGCCTTTATCAAGTCGTATATAAAAGGTATAGTTGATTACTATGGTTATGATATGGAAACAGAGAAATACGACGGGTTTGACATGCTGATACTGACCGATCAGGAAACCGGTGAAGTTTTTTATGTTTCTATCATTGATAATGTTTTCATGGCCAGCTATAATAAAGGCCTGATTGAAAAATCGTATAACTCCAGCCTAACACCGGATTACTGGAAAAACAATACCGCTTTTCAAAAAGTTGTATCTGAGACTTCGTCCTCGTCACTGTTCAGGTTTTATGCCAATTTCGATTATATGGCCGAGTATATTGGCTATTATTTAAGTGATCAGGATGAGCTACTGGATGAATTGAAGCGTATTTTCAACTATTCGGCATTCGATATCGATTTTCAGAACGAAGAAATGACCTTTAAAGGCGCAACCATTCTTAAAGATTCTGTCAGTTCATATCTGCACATGCTCAGTGAAATTGAACCCGGGGAGATGCAAGCCTACAGGTTGATTCCGGACTATATGGCATTATATGTGTCAATCACTTTCGATGATTATATGGAGTTTTACGAAAAGCTGAAGCAGGAATTCACTTTCAACGACTCAGCCAATGCCGAATCATACAGCAAAACGATTGAGAAAGTAGAAAAAATGTTCAAAATTAGTCTTGAACAGGACTTTTTCTCATGGATAGGCAGTGAAATAGCAATGGTGAAACTCCCCCCTACTTCAAATTCCAAAGAGAACGATATGCTGGCCTATATTCACACCAACGATATTGAACTCGCAGAAACAGGTCTTGGTAAGATTGTGAAACAAATTACTAAAAAGACTCCGATTAAGAATAAGGAAAAGGAATACAAGGAGATCACAATACATTATTTTGGATTGAGTGGCTTTTTCAGGATGTTTTTTGGAAAACTGTTTGCCAGACTGGATAAACCCTATTTCATATACCTGGATGACTTTGTAGTATTCTCAAATAACCCCAGCACACTTATGGATGTAATTGATGCATGGGAAAAAGGCAAAGTCTTGCAAAACGATGAAGAGTACATGAGATTCATGGGAAATTTTGAAGAAGAGGCCAATGTATCGATATTTCTTAAAGGACCAAAAATATACAGCCATTTATATCATTTTGCACAAAAAGGTCAGAAAAACGGAATACAGAAAAGCAGAGAGCTGATTGTTAGTTTTCAAAACATAGGATTCCAGTTAATTTCTGATGAAAAAGGCAAATTCTCAAATATGCTGATGGTTCAACACAATTTGGATGCATTATTTGAGCATGAACTGGAATTGATAGAAAACAGTGCAGAAGAATTGTTTATTGATGAATTTGACAGCTTGCTTGTCATTGAATATCCTGAAGATGCAGAAGACGGGAAAACCTGCAGGATATACTGGGATGACGATAGCACCGATATAAAGGCAGAGGGTCGGATAAGAGACGGAGAACAGGATGGAATGTGGCGCTACTATTATGAAAGCGGCAATATCAGGGGAACAATTGTTTTTGAAGAAGGAAAAGCAGATGGAAAAGCCATTGTGTATTATGACGAGGAAGAAGGCGGTTCCATGGCTCAGCTTGAATATGATGAAGGGGAAAGAGACGGTTATTATCGTGAGTATTATAAAAACGGGGAACGAAAGTGTCAGATAGAGTTCAATAAAGATGTAATGGATGGTAAAGCTGAGTTCTACTACGACTCTGGATTACTGAAAATTGAGGGGCAGTATAAAGAAGGAGTGAAGAAAGGCAAATGGAAACATTATACAGAAACCGGCGATTTATTTGATAAAGAAAAATGGAGAAAAGGCAAAAAGAAAGATCGCTAGCAGATATATTGCTCATTATTCCGGCCATTGTCTTTGCAGTATTCTTCATTCTGCAGGCCTGGTCTTTCGTGCTGCACAGTGATGACCTTTGGGTACTGCAATACTGCAACAGCGGAGATTTATTCAGCGATTTCAGTTTTTGGTGGCATCATAATAACGGACGGTACTCGTCGGCATTATTTCAGCTGATCTTTTTCAGATTTCCTCAACCTGCCATTGCTATAAGCTCTGCCATTTTTGTTCTCGGCATAAACTTTCTTACTGTTAGAATGTTATTGCTCACACTTATTAATAAGGGTTTTCTTCAAACAAAAAACATAGTATTATTTAGTGTTTTGGCTACAGCTGCCATCTATTTTTCATCACCTGATGTGCTGGATGTCTTTTTCTGGCCCAGCTCTGTATTTGTACACGGACTTTCGGTAGCCGCAATGCTTAGTATTGCTGCATTTCTGCTTAAGCCGGGATTAACCGGTTTTATTATCTCCATCGTATCTGCTGTTTTTCTTGGCGGAGCATCAGAAACCGCAGCTTTTCTGAGTATTTTTCTGCTCATCGGAGGTATATTTATCATAAAAACCAATCCGGTGCAAACGATTGCTTTATTAATCATATTGCTTACCGGTATGATCATTCATTATTTTGCACCTGCATCGCAGATAAGGTCAGACGAATTGATAGATGCAGCACCACAGGGATTCTCACGCGCCATGGCAGTGGTAGTTTATCACGATGTCCAACGGCTGATAGTTTCTTTTGCAGTGGCTACTTTGATGATCTTTACTTTTTCGGGAATACAAACCGGGTTATTGCATAAAAAACTCAAACCGGGTATCGCTTTTCTGTTTCCCTTATCGGCAACCATAACGTATCTTGTTTTTATTGCCTATGTAATGCGTGATGCAGAGCCTGCAAGGGCACTGCAGCCTCTTGTTTTGATTTTCCTGATTCCGGCAATGTATGTAAGCAGATTTGTGGATAAATTAAATCCTGTATTTCGGATTATGCCGGCAATATTGCTAACGTGTTATTTTCTGCTGGCAGGCATTTTCTCGGTATAAACCTAAAAAAAAGGCCGCCTAAAACGGCAGCCTTTATATATTTCTTTTACCCTTATTATTCAGTTAAGGCATTTATTTTATCGTTTACTTCTTTGAGTTTCTCCGGCATATTTAAACGCGCGTACAGAGATTTGAGTGCAATCAGAGTATTAAGGTCCTTAGGATCGAGTTTATGAGCTTCTTCGAGATAAGGAAGTGCTTTTGTCCAGTGAGACATGTATTGTTCTTTGGCTTTATCATAAGCTTCAAAATCATCCGGAGGAATATTATTGGCTTCTTCAAATTTCTCTACACCGGCGTTAAAGAACAATGCACCAAGGTTATAATATGCATCAAAATAATCGGGTTTAAGCTCTATGGCTTTTGCATATGCCACTTCCGCTTCATTCAGCATTGCCAGTTTAGATTCCTCATTCAGGGAAGTATCGCGTGCCAGTTTATCGTAGTTTGATCCAATGGTAAAATGAAGGATTGGATTGTCAGGATCCTGAGCAACCGCTTCCTGAAGAAGAGTCTGTGCTTCCTCCAGTTGTCCTGTTCCTAAATAATAATTGGTTTCGGCAATGATAATACCCAAATCATTTGGAAAGCGCTCACGAACCATCTTAATTGTTCCCAGCATCTTAACAGTGTCACCCTCTTGCTTATACATATCGGCGAGCATAGAATAAATTGAAGGTTCAGCAAATTTCATATTTACAAGTTCCTTCAGATATTTCATTGCAGTTTCATTATCACCAAGCTGTAAAGCACAACGGGTTGCATTATATGTAGCCAGGGAGTCTTTCTGACCAAAGATAGCATTGATGTGTTTGGTTTTTTCAAAATAGGATTGTGCTTCTGCCCATTCCTGTTTATTGAAATATTCCACACCTTTATTATAATATTGCTCACCAATAACATAAAGACCAAACTCAGCTTTAGCAGGATTTGCGGCAGGAGCAATAAAGTCTTTATCAAGTGCAATGCATCTCTGGTATGAATTATATGCTGAGTCTAATGGATTTTCAACCAGATTCATATACTTTTCATTCTCAGTCAGAGAAATTGCCAGATATACATTACCCCTATAGAGCCATGTTTTGGCGTCATTCATTGTTTTGGGGTGCTTAGTAGCAGGTTCAATAGCTTCGAGAGCCTTATCCAGTTTACCTGATTTGGTGTAGTTGTATGCACTGATTACATTAGGGTTCTGTGCAACCAATAACACTGAAAAACTTAGAAATGAAAGAAAAAAGAGTACGCGTTTCATAATGTTGTCACTTTAATTTAATACAAAAGTAGGATTTATGCCTTAAAAAACAAAGACTTTGCCAGATTCATTTCAACCGTAAACTTATTTACTCGTCAGATTTATCAATTTCCTGGTCTTTTGTCTCTTCATCAGGGTTTTCATTCACAATTGGATTTCCATCTTCGTCAAGTTCTTCTTCCTCTTTAATGATTTTTGCAACTGATGCAATTTCATCTCCATTGGTCAGATTAATCAATTTCACGCCCTGAGTAGCACGGCCCATAACCCTTAGGTTTTCAAGCCCCATGCGTATGGCAATTCCCGATTTATTGATGATCATGAGCTCATCACCATCTTCAACACCAAGCAATGCCACTAATTTACCGGTTTTATCGGTAACATTCAGCGTTTTCACGCCCTTACCGCCGCGGTTTGTTATCCGATAATCATTCACTGCAGAACGTTTTCCGTATCCCTTTTCAGAAACCACAAGCACCTGCTTTTCGGTATCTTCAATGCAAACCATTCCAACTACACAATCCTTATCATCAGCCAGGGTTACACCTTTTACACCACTTGCATTACGACCCATAGGGCGAACGGTTTGCTCATTGAAACGAATGGCACGTCCAGATTTAAGGCCAATCAAAATTTCATTGTTTCCGTTGGTCATCTTCGCCTGGAACAGATTATCACCTTCTCTGATTGTTATAGCATTGATACCATTCTGTCGAGGCCGTGAGTAAGCTTCGAGACTGGTCTTTTTAATTACACCCTTCTCGGTACACAATACAATATAATTATTATTGACATAGTCCTCATCGTGCAGGTCCTGCGTGTTAATAACAGCTTCCACTCTATCATCCTGCTCAATGGCAATCATATTCTGAATTGGACGTCCTTTACTGGCTTTGCTGCCTTCAGGAATTTCAAATACGCGTTGCCAGAAGACCTTACCTTTTTTAGTAAAGAACAGTAAATAATCGTGGTTAGAAGCTATATACAGATGCTCGAGGAAGTCCTCGTCGCGTACATCAGAGGCTTTAAAGCCGCGGCCACCACGATTTTGAACACGGTATTCACTCAACAAGGTACGTTTAATGTATCCCATTTTCGAAATGGTAATAATCACTTCATCATTGGCAATAGTATCTTCAATTCGGAAGTTTTTACCCTGATATATGATCTCACTGCGAGGCTCATCGCCATATTTTTCTTTAAGTTCGAGCAGTTCATCTTTGATAATCTGCATTCTCAGGTTGATATCTTCCAATACCTTCTTCAACCAGGCAATACGCTCCATGAGCTGATCGTATTCTGCTTTCAGCTTATCACGTTCCAGACCGATAAGAGAACGCAGGCGCATTTCAACAATTGCACGGGCCTGCAATTCACTCAGCTCAAAACGCTCCATTAAACGTTCACGGGCTTCTTCTACAGTTTTGCTGCTGCGCAATATATCAATAACTTCATCTATATTATCGAGGGCAATGAGCAAACCTTCGAGGATATGTGCACGTTTTTCTGCTTCTCGCAATTCGTATTGGGTACGACGTGTAACCACTTCATGACGATGCTCAACAAAGTAGCCGATGATCTCTTTAAGATTGAGCAACATCGGACGACCTTTCACCAGGGCAATATTATTTACGTTGAAGCTTGATTGCAGTGTAGTATGCTGATACAGCAAATTCAAAACTACATTTGGAACTGCATCGCGTTTCAGATCAACCACAATCCTCATTCCGTTCCGGTCACTTTCATCGCGAAGATCTGAAACCCCCTCTATTTTCTTATCGTTAACAAGATCAGCGATTTTACGAAGCAGGTCAGATTTATTGACTTGATAGGGAATTGAACTGATAATGATTTTGATATGATCATTCTCTTCTTCAATTTCTGCCTGACCACGCATAACAATACGACCGCGACCCGTATGGTAAGCATCGGTTACACCATCGTAGCCATATATAATTCCGCCAGTTGGGAAATCGGGAGCTTTTATAAATTTCATGAGCTCCTCAATGGTAATCTCGTTATTTTCGATATAGGCAATGGTGCCATCAACCACTTCTTTCAGGTTATGAGGTGGCATATTGGTGGCCATACCTACAGCAATACCACTTGCACCATTAAGCAAAAGATTGGGAACTTTGGCAGGCAATACTATCGGTTCTTCGAGCGAATCATCGAAATTAAGCTGAAAATCAACAGTTTCCTTGTCGATATCTTCCAGCATTTCTTCAGAAAGTTTCTGCAGTCGTGCTTCAGTATAACGCATAGCCGCAGGGCTATCGCCATCAATGGAACCAAAGTTACCCTGACCATCAACCATAGGATAGCGCAATGACCAATTCTGAGCCATACGTACCATGGCATCGTAAACGGATGAATCGCCATGCGGGTGGTATTTACCAAGCACTTCCCCTACAATTCTTGCAGACTTTTTGTAAGGTCTGTTTGAAAATACTCCAAGATCGTTCATACCATACAGAACGCGGCGATGAACAGGCTTAAATCCATCCCTTACATCGGGTAGTGCGCGTGAAACAATTACCGACATAGAATAATCTATGTAGGCCGACTTCATCTGATCTTCAATATTTACCGGTATTATTCTTTCTCCACCGTTGCTTATCTCACTCATCAATTTTTTGTTTTTCAGGTAATTAAGTAAGTTGATTCACTGAAATAATGAACGTGCAAAAATACGCATTTTTAATGACATAAAAGCAAAAGTTGTTAACAATTAGGACACATATTTAACGGGCATTACAGGCAATAAACAAAACCGTGTTAAAAAAATCGGGTATGACATTTAGCACAAAGCATTGTACATCGTAATTTTGATATTATTTTTGTAGTTTAGCAATATATATTATCGTGATGGAAGCAAAGTTTTCGCAAAGAGTGATGGATGTGCTGGTTTTCAGCAAGGAAGAAGCGCACAGGCTTAACAGCCCCTACGTGGGCATTGAACATATATTTCTGGGTATGCTTCGTGAAGGAGAAGGGCTTGCAATACAAGTTCTGAGAAGTTTGGGTTTAAACCCCGGTGCATTTCGAAAAGAAATAGAGCGTTTACTGGAAAAGAATGAAGAGAGTGAGTTTACTTCAGAAGAAGATATTCCGCTTGTCAGGCAGGCCGAACAGGTACTTAAAATCACATATCTTGTAGCACGTGAACTCAAGAGTGATATTATCGGCACTGAACATTTATTACTGGCCATTCTTAAGGAGCAGAATAATGTTGTAAATAAATTACTTGAAAATAAGGGGATCAATTATCAGGTTGTTTTCAACGAGATTTCAAGTATTCAGGGCAAAGACATTGGTTATGTGGAAAAATCTGATCCATTTAAGGCCGAAACTCCTATGGAGAATGATGACGATGATGACGAAAGGGAAGGATTCTCTTCGGGCAGCAAGAAAACTAAAGACCCCAAATCGAAAAGTAAAACTCCTGTTCTCGATAATTTTGGCCGAGACCTGACCAAAGCTGCACGTGAAAACCGGCTCGACCCCATAGTTGGACGAGAAAGGGAGCTTGAGCGTATTGCTCAGATATTGAGCCGGCGTAAAAAGAATAACCCTGTATTGATTGGTGAGCCGGGCGTAGGTAAATCAGCCATTGCTGAAGGTTTAGCCATGCGCATAGCAGACCGTAAAGTGCCGCGTACATTACACAATAAACGCATAGTAATGCTTGACATGGCATCGATGGTTGCAGGAACGAAATACCGCGGGCAGTTTGAGGAGCGCATGAAAGCACTGCTATCGGAACTGGAAACCAACCGCGATGTTATATTATTCATAGATGAATTACATATTATTGTAGGTGCCGGCGGCGCCAGTGGCTCTCTCGATGCCAGCAATATGTTTAAACCCGCTCTAGCAAGAGGAGAGATCCAATGTATTGGTGCCACTACACTGGATGAATACCGTAATCATATTGAGAAAGATGGTGCTCTTGAACGCCGTTTTCAGAAAGTTCTTGTTGAAGCCACAAGTATGGATGAAACTGTCACTATTCTTGAAAACATCAAAGAGCGCTATGAGGATCACCATCTGGTTAAATATACCGATGACGCACTGGATGCATGTGTTCATCTTACGGAAAGATATATCAGCGATCGTTCTCTTCCCGACAAGGCTATTGATGCACTGGACGAAGCAGGCGCACGTGTGCATTTAAAAAACATGAAGGTACCACAGGAGATTCTTGATCTTGAAAATAGCATTGAGGATATCCGCAACAAGAAAACCGATGCCATAAAACGGCAAAAATATGAAGAGGCGGCGAAATATCGTGATGAAGAAAAGTCCTTAATGGCTGATCTTGAGGTTGCTCATTCAAAATGGGAAGAAGAATCGGATAAGCATCGTGAGAAGGTTGATGATGAAAATGTGGCCGAAGTAGTGGCTATGATGACCGGAATTCCGGTTACCCGTATTGCTCAAAATGAAAGTGACCGCCTCATTAAAATGGAGGACGAACTGGCTGATGTGGTTATCGGTCAAAATGAAGCGCTGAAAAAAGTAGTTAAAGCAATTCGCAGAAACCGCGTTGGATTGAAAGATCCTGGCAAACCAATCGGATCATTTATTTTTCTCGGTCCCACAGGTGTAGGTAAAACATATTTGGCTAAAGTATTATCTAAATTCTTATTTGACACCGATGATGCGTTGATTCGCATTGACATGAGCGAGTACATGGAAAAATTTGCAGTTTCACGACTGGTGGGAGCGCCTCCGGGATATGTTGGATATGAAGAAGGTGGTCAGCTTACAGAGAAAGTTCGTCGAAAACCATTTAGCGTGGTTTTACTTGATGAAATTGAAAAAGCTCACCCCGATGTATTTCATTTGCTACTTCAGGTGTTGGATGACGGGCAATTAACCGATAGTCTGGGCCGCAAGGTAGACTTCAAGAACACCATATTTATTATGACTTCAAATATAGGTACACGTCAGCTGAAGGATTTTGGGTCAGGTGTTGGATTCAATACCAAATCGAAAGAATCGAAAAAAGCCGGTTATGCCAAGTCTGTACTTGAGAATGCGTTGAAGAAGGCTTTTGCACCTGAGTTTTTAAATCGTATTGATGATGTAATCATATTTAATGCACTGGAAAAAGACGACATCAACAGAATTATTGACATTGAACTTCAGGGCTTATTTGATCGCATTGCTGAAATGGGGTACAAGCTTGAACTTACAGAAGAAGCACGTGATTTCATTATAGATAAAGGCTGGGATCCGAATTATGGTGCGCGTCCATTGAAACGTGCCATACAAAAGTACATTGAAGACCCATTGGCAGAAGAAATTCTTAAATCTTCAATTGCTGATGGCCAAACCATCACACTTGATTTCTTTAATGAGAAAGATGAGTTGACTATAATTTCAGGCACTGAGAAGAAAAAGGAAAAGAAAAAAGCGGCAGGAGATGAAGCCATTGAAAATGAGACGAAAGACAAAGAAATTGAATAGTTTTCAAAAATTCGTTTAATTTTGCACAACATTTTAGAAAGATAAACAATGGCAAAAGAGAAAAAATCCAGTGGAGATCAAAGACTTGAAAGCATTCAAAGTGGTCTGAGCAGAACTGAAGCCTTTATTGAAAAGAACCAAAAAGTAATTTTTTATATCGTTGGTGGTATAGCTCTTATTATTTTAGGAATATGGGGATATAACCGTTTCATCCTTCAACCAAAAATTGAAAGAGCAGAAAGCGAAATGTATATGGCTCAGATGTATTATGAAATGGATTCATTAAATCTGGCACTGAACGGAGACGGAATGCACCTGGGATTTCTAGATATCGTAGATGAATTTGGAGGTACTCCATCCGGAAATATTGCTCATTATTATATTGGAATGATATATCTGAAGCAAGGACTTTTTGAGGATGCCATTGATGAGCTGGAGCAATTTGACAGTGACGACGAAATTATAGGGCCAATGGCAACCGGCTGCATTGGCGATGCTTATGTAGAGCTGGGTGATTTTCAAACGGCTCTAGAGTATTATTTACAGGCCGCCGATCAGGCAGTTAATGACTTCACCACTCCAATGTATCTTATGCGTGCTGCATGGATACACGAAGATTTGGGAGAGTGGGCCGAAGCACTAGAATTGTATGAGCGTATAAAAACTGAGCACTGGAGATCTTTCGAAGCCCGTGAGATTAATAAGTATATTGAGCGTGCTCAATATATGATCAACTCATAATTATGCCCGTAAAAAAGAAAAACCTCTCCTCGTACTCCCCAAAGAAAATTCCAGACGCAAAAAAGATGCGTTTTGGTATTGTAGTTTCTGAATGGAACACGGATGTAACCGGTGCATTACTCGAAGGTGCAATGGAAACATTGGTAAAACACAATGCCAAGGCCGAAAACATACATGTATCGTGGGTACCCGGAAGCTTTGAACTTGCACTTGGAGCTCAGTATTATGCCCGTGAGACCAAGGTAGACGCTATTATATGTCTTGGATGCGTTATTCAGGGAGAAACACGGCATTTTGAATTTATCAGTCAGGCAGTGGCAAAAGGCATTATGGATGTTGGGCTCACTTATAATGTCCCTGTCATTTTTGGTGTACTTACAACAGACAGTATGCAACAGGCAGTAGAGCGCTCTGGAGGAAAGCATGGTAACAAAGGAACAGAGGCTGCAGTAACTGCTTTATCAATGGTTGGGCTACGCGATTCTCTCAAAAAATAACATTATGAAAATCGTTTATATGGGAACGCCAGCTTTTGCAGTTCCCCCTCTTGATGTTTTACATAAGTCTGATCACTCTGTTCTGGCTTGTGTTACAGCACCGGATCGCCCGGCAGGACGAGGACGAAAACTAAGAAGTTCTGACGTTAAAAATTATTGCCTCGAGCATAATATAAAGATACTACAACCGGAAAGATTACAAAACGAAGCATTCATTAATGAGTTAAAATCACTGGAAGCCGATGTATTTATTGTGGTAGCTTTTCGTATGCTTCCTGAAATAATCTGGCGCATACCCCCAAAAGGCACAATAAACCTACACGCTTCGCTTTTACCAGAGTACAGAGGAGCGGCCCCAATAAATTGGGCTATTATAAACGGTGAAACCAGAAGTGGGCTTACAACATTTTATATCAATGATAAGATTGACACCGGAGATATTTTGCTACAGCAAGAAATAATCATTGATCATGATGACAATTTTGGAAGTTTACACGATAAAATGATGTTTGCCGGTGGAGACTTGCTGATCAGGACTATTGACAATTTAGATACGATAGAAGGCAGAACTCAGGATTTATCAAAAGGAGTATCAAAGCCCGCCCCAAAACTAAGCCGAGAGAATACGGTCATAGACTGGAATAATACTGCAGTTGAAGTTCACAATCATATCAAAGGATTGAATCCGTTTCCGGGAGCCTGGACAGAATTGAGAATAAACGGTGAGCCGGTGCAATTAAAAATATTTGAATCAGAAATAGCTGACCAGAACACTGAAAGCATGCCGGGAGCATTTAGGCAAATAAACAAAAATGAAGTTATCGTCAGTTGTGGATCAGGATCAATAAAAATACTTAAAGCACAAATTCAGGGCAAAAAAGCAATGACTATGGCTGAAATTCTAAGAGGATATGGTGATAGTTTTTCCGCAGGAGAGTTCATTTTATAAGGATTAATATGCTAATTTCTCTGTTTTAATGCGGTATTTAGCCCGAAGTAATTAACAAAAACCGCATTTTATCAACAAAACAGGCATTTTTTATGCCCAAAGACTTGACAAATTGAATTTATCGTTTATTTTTGCCTGTCACATTTTATTATTAATCTTAAAAAAGGAAAAAAATGAACAAAGCTGAATTAATTGATGCTATGGCAGCAGCCAGCAAAATGACAAAAGCTGATTCCAAAAAAGCACTCGATGCTTTCATGGATGTAACAAAAAAAGCACTTAAAAAAGGTGATCGTATTTCTTTGATCGGTTTCGGTTCTTTCTCAGTTGCTAAGAGAAGTGCCCGCGAAGGTGTAAACCCACGTACCGGAAAGAAAATCAAAATCGCTGCTAAAAAAGTGGTTAAATTTAAAGCTGGTGCTGACTTATCAAACAAAGTTAAATAGTCAGTTTACTATTTTTATTAAGAAGCTGCCCTTTGCAAAAAGGGCAGCTTTTTTTATATCCTTTTATTCATGGTTAATCCCAATTCATAATCTTTCAAACATTTATTATACAACCATATACAGATATTATTAAATCAAATTATTTCATTGTAATCACTAAAATAACCAATTAATAGAAAAATACCATCATTTTATCTAACACTTATTAACGAAATCTCCTACTTTTCAACAATAATGCAGTTTTTCGAAAAAATATTTGCTCAATTCGTTTATTCATGCTATATTTGCTGCATACTAACTTTAAAAATCGAAAAATATGAACAAAGCTGAATTAATTGAAGCTATTGCTAAAGAGAGCAAAATGACCAAAGCTGATGCCAAAAGATCAGTTGATGCCTTTATGACAGTTGTAGGTAAAAGCCTTAAAAAAGGCGACAAAGTTACACTGATTGGTTTTGGTACTTTTAGCGTTTACAAAAGACAAGCTCGCGAAGGTCGTAACCCACGCACCGGAAAAGCTATCAAAATTGCCGCAAAAAAAGTGGTTAAATTTAAAGCCGGCGCTGATTTATCAGGCAAAGTGAAATAGTTTCAAGCTTATTTCAATATAAAACTGTCCGTTCGTAAGAGCGGACAGTTTTTTTATGCACATACATCTATAAATCTCGATAATTATTCTCATATTTGTACTTTATGAAAGAACAAAGGCCTTTATTAATTGCCATTCTGATCAGCAGTTTTCTGGGTCCATTTTTGTCTTCAGCCATAAATGTGGCTTTACCACAAATAAGTGACGACCTAAGCATGAATGCCACAGAACTGACCTGGGTAAACATGTCTTTTTTGCTGGCGTCGGCTGCTTTTATGATTCCATTAGGGAAAATTGCCGACCGTGTTGGTCGCAAACTTATTTTTGTACTTGGAAACCTAATTGTTTTAATAACAGCCCTGTTTTGTCTTTTTGTTGACGATAGTTTTGTATTTCTATCGCTGCGATTCTTCCAGGGTCTTGGATCATCAATGATGTTTGTTACATCGATGGCCATTATTACTGCTGCTTTTCCTAAAGAAAAACGCGGAAAATATATTGGCATAGCTGTTACTGCTGTATATTTAGGACTTTCAGCTGCACCTTTTCTTGGTGGTATATTCATTTCTGTTTTCAACTGGAAATCACTTTTCATCATTACCATTACCAATAGTCTTTTGGTAATTGTGCTAATGGCATTGCATAAGGGAAAAGACTGGAAAGACGAGCATAAAAAACCATTTGATTTAATCGGATCTTTTGTTTTTGTGATCTTCATGTTTATGTTTATGTATGGTTTTGCTCATCTGGCTGAAGACATATTATCACAAGTGATTTGCGGAGTCGGAGCCGGAGGGCTTCTGCTTTGGGTAATTATTGAGTATAAACAGGAAAATCCAATCTTTGATGTACGTTTTTTCGGATCAAACAGAGTTTTTGCTTTCAGTAATTTGGCTGCATTGATTAATTATGCATCTACATTTGCCGTTGCTTTTCTGCTTAGTTTGTATTTACAGGAGGTTCGAGGGCTTGATCCAAAAGAAACAGGAACTGTATTATTAATTCAGCCGGTTGTTATGGCGATCTTCGCGAATATAGCAGGGCGCTTAAGTGACAAGCATCCGCAACATATACTTGCTTCATCAGTAATGACGCTTTCTGCCATTGGTATTGCACTTTTATTCTTTGTTGGGGAAGAAAGCAGTTACGTACTTATTTATACAGCTCTTGTTGTATTGGGAATGGGGTTCGGACTCTTTTCAACACCCAATACTCATGCAGTAATGAATACTGTTGAACCCAAGAAATTTGGCATGGCATCAGCCAGCATCAGCACGATGAGAATTTCGGGTCAAATGATCAGCATGGGTCTTGCAGCACTATTTATCAACTGGCTCATAGGATCAGAGGATATTACAGCCAA
>PKSX01000227.1 GCA_002869435.1 Marinilabiliales bacterium
AGGCTCTGCTCCGATGCTGTTTTTATTCGTGGCGACCTGGAGCAATACAGTTATTACTCGCGTATGATCGGCGATATCATAGAAGAAAAAGCCCCGCTTTACGAAAAGGCAAGTATCGATGAGTTTTACCTCGATATTTCGGGCATGGATCGTTTTTTCGGTCTCCAAAAATGGTCGCACGAGCTTCGCGACCGCATCATCAAAGAGAGTGGACTTCCGGTTTCCTACGGGCTTTCGGTCAACAAAACCGTATCAAAGATTGCCACCGGCGAAGCCAAACCCAATGGCGAACTGCATATCATTCCCGATAATGTACCCGAATTTCTGGCTCCCCTGCCCATTCGCAAAATCCCGATGCTGGGCAAAAAAAGTGATCAGCTTCTACGCTCCATGGGCGTATTCAACATCGGCACATTACGGCAAATGCCCCTTCCTCTCCTCGAAAACGCCATGGGGCTTAACGGGCGCATGCTCTGGAAAAAGGCCAACGGCATCGACGATACGCCGGTCACGCCCTACGAAGAAGCCAAATCCATCAGCACAGAAAGCACTTTCGAGCACGATATCAGCGATCCGCAGCTTTTAGAACGCCTACTGCTGGCCATGAGCGAAAAACTGGCCTTTCGCCTGCGCAAAAAAGACAAGCTTTGCGGTACCATTACCCTGAAAATCCGCTATGCAGATTACGAAACCCACAGCATGCAAAAACGTGTGCCCTATACTGCTTTCGATCACGAAATTCTGGATACAGCCCGCATGCTTTTCGAAAAACTGTACAGCAGAAGACTCAGAGTGCGTCTTATCGGGTTGCGCCTCAGCGAACTCATTGGCGGAAATCAGCAACTTAGCCTTTTCGACGACACCGAAGAACTCAGCAGCCTTTATCAAAGCATGGACAAAATACGAAAACGCTTTGGAGAAAAAGCCGTAAAGCATGCTGCCGGAATGGCGGTGTATAGTGAATTGAAAAAAGAAAGAGCTTAATACGCTCTTTCATTACGTCCTTCAACATAATTGATGAAAGAGCGGCAAACCACCCTATTGCCACCGGGAGTGGGATAATCGCCGGTAAAATACCAGTCGCCTTCACTGTCGGGCAAAGCACTGTGAAGGGTTTCAATACTCTGAAAAACAACCGAAACCTTTGCACGGGTTCCTTTCGGTGTAACCAACTCCGCGATCTTCTCAGAAATTCGCTCGGCAGTAAACGGCTTATATATCTTTTTCACCGGATTACACATTTCCTCCATTGGAAGTTCAAGTTGTTTCTTACATGCACTGTAAACCTCATCTATTACATGAGTCTGACGGCTTTCTCTCAAGAGTTCAATTGCAGCCCTGAATGCAATAAAATCGCCCAGCTTAGCCATATCAATTCCATAGCAATCGGGATAACGGATCTGCGGAGCAGATGAAGCCACTACAATGGATTTTGGTTCGAGACGATCAAGAATTTTAATGATACTTTGCTTCAGTGTTGTTCCACGTACAATACTGTCGTCGATAACAACAAGATTATCTTCAAATGATTTCACAATGCCATAAGTAACATCATAAATATGAGTCACAAGATCATCACGTTCCTTATCTGTAGTTATAAAAGTACGATGTTTCATATCCTTAACAGCAACTGTTTCGGCACGGGGATGTAATGTAAGAATATTGTCGATACTCTCTTTATCAGGATTCTTGAGTGCTAAAATTTTATCACGCTTTACCTCATCGCTAAAATCCAGCAATGAAGCATATAAACCCATAAAAGCCACCATAGAGGTATTTGGGATGTATGAAAACACAGTGTTTTCCAAATCATAATCGATTGCTTTAAGCACACTGGGAACAAGTAAACGACCAAGTTTTTTACGTTCGCGATAAATCTTCTGATCTGTTCCTCTTGAGAAATAGATATGCTCGAAACTACAGTGTTTCTTTGGAGATTCCGGCGTAATACGAGTATGAAGCATTTCACCGTTTTTCTTAACAATTACAGCATGACCGGGTTCCAGCTCCTGGATTTTCTCAGCACGAACATTAAAAGCAGTCATTATGGCCGGTCGTTCAGATGTAACGACTACAATTTCCTCATCCTCATAAAAGTATGAAGGACGTATTCCCGAAGAATCGCGCATTACAAACGCATCTCCATGCCCCAGAAGACCGCTAAGCACATAACCGCCATCCCAGCCCCGGGAAGCATTTTTAAGGACAGATTCTACCTCAATATTTTCAGAAATATATTGCGATATCTCAGTTCTGCCAACCCCTTTCTTCTTCAGTTCCTGATAGATATTGTCATTTTCTTCATCCAGATAATACCCAATGGTTTCCATTATGGTAACGGTATCGCTGGTTTCAACAGGATGCTGACCTAAATTCACCAAATGCTCAAAAAGATGATCTACATTGGTTAGATTAAAATTCCCGGCAAGAATCAGGCTTCTTGTTTTCCAGTTATTCTGCCGAAGCTGAGGATGAACATTCTCAATATCGTTTTTACCAAAGGTGCCATAGCGAAGGTGGCCCAGAAAAACTTCACCACTAAACGGAATATGTTGTTTTATAAAAACAGGATCATAAAAACGGGATGAATTTTTATTTTTTAAATCTTTTATCGGGCCAAAAGCTTCTTTAAAAAGATCAATAATAGGCGAATTTGTATTACTTCTGATTCGGTCAATATATGTTTTACCCGGGTCCATATCCAGCTTTACAGAAGCTATACCAGCGCCATCCTGGCCCCGGTTGTGCTGCTTCTCCATAAGCAGATACATTTTTTCAAGGCCCCAAAACGGGTTACCATATTTTGAAATATAATACTCAATGGGTTTGCGGAGTCTTAGAAAAGCAATGCCGCATTCGTGTTTAATCTGATCGCTCATGAAAACCGATATTAAGACATGGCAAAAGTACTGAATTTGAGTGAAAGATTTTTCGAAAATTCTCAACAGTTATCACCATAACACTATTTCGCAATTTACAAGCATAAATACTTCCATTTTTCGGTAATTTTTAGCATCTTTGCTGAGCCGAACCACATTTCTGTTCGAGCATTTTTAAAATATGTCTGACCGAACCAAATATTCACACAGAAAGTATTTCTTCTATCTGCTTTTTTCAATTGTAGTGATCATTTTTGTGATTAAACTGATATTTATTCAGCTTGTGAATGACACCTATAAAGAATCAGCAGACAACAATGCTTTACGCTATATCTATGAATATCCGGCCAGAGGACTTATTTACGACCGAAACGGAAAAATCCTTGTTTATAATAAAGCTACTTTTGATTTACTTGTTGTACCCCGGGATGTTCAACAATTTGACACATTGAAACTCTGTGGAATTCTCGACATGCAAAAAACAGAGTTTGTAAAAAGACTCGACAAAGCCATTCAATATTCAGGGTATTTACCTTCAGTGTTTGAGAGCAACTTAACTCAGCAAGCATACAGTTTGTTTCAGGAACAAAAGTTTCTATTTCCGGGATTTTATATTCAGGGCAGAACAATAAGAACTTATCCAATGCCAATTGCTGCACATACGCTAGGATATATTGGGGAAGTAAATCAGGACATCATTGATAATGATGACTATTACAGAATGGGTGACTATATAGGAATTAGCGGTCTTGAAAAATCATATGAGGAAGTACTTCGGGGAAGAAAAGGCCTTAAAGTGGTCTTGGTTGATGTACACAACAGGGTTCAGGGGAGCTTTAAAAACGGTGCACTCGACCAAATGGCACTGGCAGGGAAAAACCTGTTTACTACTCTTGATGCAGAATTACAAATCTATGGTGAATCTTTAATGGTAAACAAACGAGGAGGAATCGTTGCCATTGAACCTGCTACGGGAGAAATACTGGCCATTGTCAGCAGTCCGACCTACGACCCCAATTTACTTGTTGGTCGTGACCGGTCGGGCAACTATATTGACCTGATGAATGATGCCAATAACAGACCATTGTACAACCGGGCAATAATGACGCGTTACCCACCGGGTAGTACTTTCAAACTTGTGAACGGACTCGCCGCATTACAGGAAGGAATTATTGACCATACCACAGCATTCAGCTGTCCGGGCGGATACGCTATGGGCGACCATACGGTTGCCTGTCATGGACATCCGAATCCACTCAGGATTGAAGGAGCCGTTCAGTATAGCTGCAATACCTGGTTCTGCTGGGCATTTAAAAAGTTTGTAGATTCAAAGAAATTTACCTCCAGTCGAGAGGGATATGATAAATGGCGGCAATACATCATGAAACTCGGTTTCGGACGACAACTGGGCATCGATTTGCCCAACGAATTTGGTGGCTTTGTGGCTGAAATGGAGTATTATGATAAAATGAGGGGAGATAAAAACTGGCGTGCAAATTCTATTATATCAGTCGCTATCGGACAGGGAGAAATTGGTGCGACTCCCTTACAACTTGCCAATATGGCTGCAATTATTGCCAACAGAGGATATTATATTACACCGCATGTTGTAAAAGCCATCGGGCATCCGGATTCACTCAATTATGATATGATGCAACGCCATGAAACCGGTATAAACAGAGAATATTTCCAATGGGTTGTGGATGGAATGGAAATGGTTGTGGTAGCCGGTACTGCACCTGTGGCAGCAATTCCCGGAATAACCGTTTGCGGCAAAACCGGTACTGCACAGGATCCGCCACGAAAAAACCATTCAGTTTTTATTGCATTTGCACCTAAAGATGACCCTCAGATAGCTATTGCAGTTCTGGTTGAAAACTCAGGCTTTGGAGCTCAATTCGGTGCCCCAATTGCAAGTTTGATGATAGAATACTACTTGAACCGAAAAGTTGAGCGAAAAGGTTTGGAATGGGAAATGCTAAACTCAAACACTTTAAAAAGATATTAATGCAGAACCGCGAAACAAACAGATATGCTATTGACTGGTGGGTTCTGCTCATCTATCTTGTGCTCATCGGCATTGGATGGATCAATATTTACTCGGCAACATACAGTAGTGAACATCATAGCATATTTGATATTGCCGTGAGTTACGGGCGACAAATGATCTGGATCATTTCTTCAATAATACTGGCTTTTATAATCATTCTGCTCGACCCCAGAATCTTTCCACGAATCAGTATTCCCACATACGGAATAATTCTGTTTATGCTGATAGTAGTACTTGGACTGGGCTCTGTTATCGGTGGTTCTAAAAGCTGGATAGACGTGGGTGCAGGTATTCGGCTACAACCTTCAGAGTTTGCAAAATACGGCGTAGCACTGGTGATCTCAAAAATTGCCAGCACTTCAACATTTAGTTTTGATAATTGGCAACAAAGGCGAAATTTGTTTCTTGTCATTTTCTTCCCGGCAGCACTTGTGTTATTACAGGGCGACACCGGCTCAGCTGTGATTTTCGGATCCTTTGTATTTCTTTTCTACCGGTTGGGAATGAAAGGATTTTATTTGTTTCTCATCTTATGGGCTATTATTCTCTTCGTTGCTACGCTTCTTATTAAACAAATGATTCTCCTGCTTATTCTGCTTGGGATAACATCTTTACTGGTGTATCTCAGCAGAAAAAAGAGAGAGGATGCAATTAAAACTCTGGTAATATTTGTCATATCAGTTTTCTTCGTGCTATCGGTAAATTACATTTTTGATAATGTATTAAGATCCCACCAGAAAGACCGAATTAATGTTCTAATCGGCAAAGACTATGACCCGCGTGGTTCGGCATATAATGTTGATCAGTCACTAATTGCTATTGGATCAGGAGGATTTTCCGGCAAAGGATTTCTAAACGGAACCCAAACCAAATACGATTTTGTTCCTGAACAAAGTACAGACTTCATCTTTTGTACTGTTGGAGAGGAATGGGGATTCATAGGAAGCGTTACGGTTCTGCTGCTCTATCTTTTCTTATTGATTCGACTGGTAATCATCGCTGAACGCCAACGATCGGACTTCAGTACATACTACGCCTACGCTGTTATTGGCATCTTTTTCATTCACTTTTTCGTGAATATTGGAATGACCATAGCACTAGTACCTGTAATTGGAATTCCACTTCCGTTTATCAGCTATGGCGGCTCGTCTCTGTGGGCATTTACAATCATGCTGTTTACTTTACTTAAACTAGACATGCATCGAAACCAGGTCATCTGATGAAACGTCTTTTTATTGCCATACCGTTTCAAACTGAAGACCATTTTCGTAAAGAGTGGAATGCAATAAAAAATTTACTGTCCATTGATAATATCAAATGGATCCCGGAAGAAAACCTTCATATCACTCTTAAGTTTTTGGGTGAAACTGCTGATGAACAGATTCCCGATATTTGCGAGATAATCGATCACACTTTTAAAAATCAAAAGTCTGAACTCATTCACTGGAATAAAATCGGAATATTCGGTTCACATTACAAGCCACGTGTTATTTGGTTGGGGTGCAAAGAAGAGGATCTGCTGAGAAACATGTATGACCGTTTGAAAACTAACCTTGAATCTGCAGGATTTGAGTATGACAGACAAAATTTTGTGCCACACATTTCACTTGCACGTCTGAAAAAGCCCGTAGATAAATACAGAATATCACAAATCACGGAGAAATATCACAATTTCGAACTGCAAACACAGTTGATCAAAGAGGTGGTTCTTATGGAAAGTATATTAAAACCAAACGGAGCAGAATACCAAATACTACATTGCTCAAATTTTAGTTAGATAAAAAAAGCTATTTTTGAAACTGGAAAATCAAGGCATATGCTATTACGAGCCGACAATATTGTAAAAAGATACAGAAAACGCACCGTTGTAAAGGGGGTTTCTTTTGAAGTGGCACAGGGAGAGATAGTGGGACTACTTGGTCCTAACGGCGCTGGAAAAACCACCTCCTTTTACATGATTGTTGGTCTTATTAAACCCAATGACGGCAAAGTTTTCCTAGATAATACCGAGATAACTGATTATGCGATGTATAAAAGAGCGAATCTGGGTATAGGTTATCTGGCACAGGAAGCCAGTGTTTTTCGCAAACTCAGTGTGGAAGATAATATCATGTCGGTGCTTGAATTTACTAAACTTTCTAAAGAAGAAAGAAAATACAAATTAGACAGCCTCCTTGAAGAATTTGGATTACAGAAGATAAGAAAAAGCAAAGGAATTCAGCTTAGTGGTGGTGAACGAAGAAGAACGGAGATTGCTCGTGCTTTGGCAGTTGACCCTAAATTCATACTTCTTGATGAACCTTTTGCCGGAGTTGACCCTATAGCAGTAGAAGATATTCAGGAAATTGTTTACGGACTGAAAAGGAAAAATATTGGCATTCTGATTACTGACCACAACGTACACGAAACACTTAGCATTACTGACCGGGCGTATTTACTTTTTGAAGGCAATATCTTAAAATCCGGTTCAGCCGAAGATCTGGCCGATGATGAACACGTACGCAAAATCTATCTGGGCAGGAATTTCGAATTGCGCAAAAATAAAAACGAATAATATGCGAGTTTTCTTAGCCTCAGTATTGCTGTTTCTGACTCTCTTCATCCAGGCGCAGGATAAAAAGTATGCAGTAGTGGTTCATGGCGGAGCCGGTAATTTTAATTCTGCTGATTTTCCTGAAGAAGTGCGCAACGACTACAATACCTTTTTTAATAATCTTATGCTCTATGCCGATTCGCTCGCTTCATCAGGTGCATTTGCAATCGATATTGTCGAAGCGGTGATTGTAAAAATGGAAGACAATCCCATGTTCAATTCCGGCAAGGGAGCTGTATTAAATGCCGAAGGCAAAGCCGAACTTGATGCATCCATAATGGATGGGCGAGATCTTAATGCAGGAGCAGTAGCCGGAGTAACCGAAATAAAAAACCCGATAAAAGCAGCAAGGATGGTTATGGATAGCTCTGCACATGTTATGCTCAGCGGAGAAGGAGCCAATACTTTTGCCAGACAACAGGGAATGGAAATGGTGGACAACAAGTATTTCCTTACGCAGAAAATGATTGATCGCTACAAAGAATACATGCACGACAAACACGGTACAGTGGGTTGTGTTGTATTGGACATATACGGAAATTTGGCAGCAGGAACATCAACCGGAGGTATGATGATGAAAAAGTGGGGTCGTATTGGCGACAGCCCTGTAATTGGAGCAGGAACCTATGCCGATAACAGATATGCAGCCGTTTCATGTACCGGACATGGAGAGTACTTTATCAGAAATGCAGTGGCTTATGATGTTATAGCACGCATGAAATACGCCGGACAAAGTCTCGAAGAAGCCGTAAATGAAATTATTATGGAAGTTCTTGTACAGCAAGACGCCAATGGCGGTTTGATTTCAGTGGACAAGAACGGAAATATCGTTTGCAAAATGAATACTACCGGCATGTTTCGGGCATGGGTTACGGAGAACCATGAGATAGTTATTGAGTTTTAATTTGTTGCCTCCAACGCCTCAACCCTCTTCAATAAATCATCAATAATCTGCTGCTGTTCGCTATTAATCTGTTTCTGGCGTTCAATTTCCTCTTCCTGTGCTTCAATAATTTCCTGCTGTTCCTGGGTAGCTTTTACCAACGGAACTACAAATTCTGCATAGCGGAGGCCATAATAGTCGTACTCGTTTTTGGGTGCATCCACACCGCTGAACTCAAAGCCACATTCTTTAGCTGCCTGCTCTACTTCCTGTGCTATAAATCCGGTGTGAATAATTTGAAAATCTTTTGCAGATGACTCACGATCGCGGCAAGAATCAGGAGTATTGATATAGTCGTTCAGCTTTTCATTATCGAAATTATAGGTAACGGGCCGAAGCTTCATCACAAAATCGAGCCCGGCTACGTTTTCCTGTACATTATCTTTAAAACGGCCATCGGAAACGGTGGTCCATGCTACAGGGCCTCCGATGCTGGTGGCGGGGTTGGAAGTTCCGTTGCCAATGCGAACTTGACGTGAGGCGGAGATAACTGATTCCTGGCCTATTGCAACACTATAATTGTATGCTATTGTTGGATTAACCGCATCTGCATTATAACCTAAATACAAAGAATTTTGTGTTAACGGGTTCAAAAATGAGCCCGCTGAGTTTCCAACTGCAACATTATTTGAGGTTGTTGTGACATCATTTAATGCATATGATCCTATTGCAACATTACCATTTCCTGAAGAAACCCTGTTCAATGTTTGATACCCAAATGCAACATTATTATATCCTGTAGAATTGTTTTCCAAAGAAAGATACCCAAGACCAATATTATAATATCCTGTAGTATTTGTCCTCAACACACTTGATCCAACAGCAATATTCCCATATCCAGTTGTATTCATGTATAACGTGTTGTATCCCGATGCAATGTTATTATACCCTGTAGTGTTCTTATTTAAAGAATTATAACCTATTGCTATATTTCTAACACCATTTGATGTGCTTGTAGGATTGTTATTATACAAAGCTGAGTCGCCTATGGCAATATTATATGACTCATACACATTATCCCCATTTGAAAAGGATTGAGAATATAATGACAACACCCCAATTGCAATATTGCAACTAGCTGTTGTATTATTTAGTAAGCTTCTGCAGCCAAGTGAAGTATTTGAGTATCCTCTGGTATTTAGTTTTAGGGAACTAAAGCCAACTGCCGTATTATTTATTGCTTCGTTGCCACTTGTGTTATGTCCATTTGCACATAAAGCAAACGATCCAATGGCAACAATATTTGAAACACTATCATTTCCGCTTAATGAATAATATCCAATGGCGACATTATTATTACCTTTCTCATTTCCATTCTGACTCTGTTCGCCCAAAGCAACATTATAGCTTGCAGTTTGTGAACTGCCAAGAGTATATGAACCAATGGCTACATTAGTATGCCCGCTTTCATTATCATGCATAATGTCATCGCCAATTAAGACATTTCCATGCCCTGTATTGTTATTCATCAAACATTCTCGTCCAATGGCAATATTGGAACAACCCATAGAATTTGGATTATTGTACATTGCCTTATGACCAATTGCAATATTATAGAAACTCAAATAGGAATTATATAGTGCAAATGGACCAATTGCGATGGATTGAATTGGATGTGAATCTAATTGCATTGTTTGATAACCAATAGCTACACATTCGTATCCACGCTGACTTTTCATCATTGATTTTGACCCAATAGCCACATTCCTTCTTGCTTGTGACGGAAAAGCATTTACTCCATTCATAAACAGTGCAGAATCTCCAATGGCTACAAGGTCTGAATTGGTTTCACTATTGCTTAATGTAAATGAACCAAAGGCTACATTTGATCCACCGGTTGTATTGTTTTGCAATGAGCGATACCCAACGGAAGTATTTGAAGAAGCTGTTGTACTTGAAGTAAGAGACTGAGATCCAATAGCTGTATTCCATTTTGAACTGGTTGAGCTGTATAAAGACTGATAACCCAAAGCAGTATTATCATATCCAGTTGTATTTTCATACATTGATTTGGAACCTATTGCAGTATTTCGGCATGCTTCATCTGATCCTGAAGCTCCAATTCCATTGTTATGCAATGAAGAATCTCCAATGGCGACGATATTTGATGCACTATCATTACTAAACAAAGCATGTTCACCTACCGCTACATTGGAAAAACCCGTTTCATTATGATAAAGACTTTGAGAACCATATGCACAGTTACTTCTTCCTGAGATATTATTATACATTGCCTCCCAGCCGGAAGCAGTATTTAGATGGCCAATAGTATTAGAAGCTAGTGATCTATATCCAACACTCGTGTTGGCATGACCATTATTATTGTAAAGAGATCTGTATCCAACAGCTGTATTCAACCCGCCCGTCGTATTATACATCATTGAACAAAAGCCTATCGCAGTATTATGCGTAGAACTAGTATTATTCATCAAAGCTCTACCACCAACGGCTGTTTGTACTGAACCTGTAGTATTATTCTGTAATGCCAAATATCCTATTGCTGTATTATAACTTCCTGTCGTATTCATGAAAAGAGACTTAAACCCAATTGCAATACACTCATTAGCATTATTTGCATTTGTGCCTGCACTATCGCCAATAAAAATGTTAAAATTATCAGTCCCATCATCATTCTCCCCCGCACCTTCGCCAATAAAAATGCTATTACCCGTATTCAAAACCTCAATCTGCCCTTTGGTTGTGAACCGAAAATGAACGGTATCGTTGGTTCTGATATCCAGATCCTGATCATCGGTTGTCCCTAAAAAATCAGTTCCTGAAACTGTTCCTGAATTGCCATCAAGTTTCCAGGCACTTCCATTCAGGTTTTCTGAACTTGCAAACAACGCCCATTCGGGTGCAGCGGGTGTACCCGCATTGTAATAAAACCCTGCCGGGCTTAATCCACCTGTTCCTGTATTATACACCAAAAGTGAAGTTGCCGGCGACGAAATCGTTGTTCCGTCTGTTTCCGAACTTAAATCTACTCTGGGAATCAACATCCCCTTATCGGTATACTGGACCTCCAATCCGGCAGATGGATCGGGTGTAAAAGCGGTTGCGCCAATACCCACATTCTGGGCTAAACCAATAGTACTTATTGATAATAATACAGCTAAAACAAGTAAACGCATCTTCTCGGGTTTTAAGTTTATTCTATTTACAGCTTTTATTTCTCATCGCCGGAAGGTGTGGCCCTCACCCCCACACCAAACCGGAGATTGAGAAGAACAAGTATGTGCGGATCAACGGGTATAAAGAGTGGTAATAGACCCGCAGCATACCTGCGTTTTAGCTGTTATTTGTAAACGTTTTCACATTTGATTTCTTCACTTCCACCTACACTGTAGTATTTGGTTTTACCGTAGGTTGAGCCATTAAAGTCTTGCTTGAACGACATGTAGAAAATCTTGCATATTCCTTCTGGTGTTTTGAATGCTACTGCAGCATACATCTCACGGAAAAGAATCTCTCCAAAGGCGCCACGGTGTGTCAACCAGCCATCGCCGGTAATTACAGCACGCATGGCAGTTTCGGGCCAGTTTTGTGCAGCCATGGCTGAAACCATTGAAGCTTCGAGAGCAGGATCAGACATTGAAGGCTCGGGCATGCGCACTTTTTCGAGTCTGATCTCTTTTAATTCTTTATAACGTGCAGTAATATCATCTGTTCCGGCACTGCAATCAAGTGTGAATTCTCCTTCAGCAACTACATTCTGATCGTCATCAAGCATTTGAACCGTAATGGTATTGCTTCCGCTCAAGAGCTTTGAGCTGAATGCCTCGTAGAATTTCAATGCTCCATAGGTTTCGGCATTGGCAGACGCCGGCATGATTTCGCAATCGCTATATGTGTTTTTCTGCTCGTCGGTTGCAGCCTTCCACTCATGTTCGGCAATCTGAGTTCCGTTGGCAAGTATTCTTGTGGTAATAAAGCCTGTTCCCTGTACGGCTGACATATTGGTTTTCAGATACACCATCCCATAAACAGTCTCTGTTCCGGAGAAAGAAGTTTTGAAAGAACCCTCATTTTCGGCTTTAATCTGAATTGGATTGGTGCTGAAAACAATCTTTCCGGCATACTTTGCATGCAAATCGCTGGTATACGTTTTAGCTGCAAATTCTTGTGATATTTGTTTGAAATTATCAAATGCAGTCTGACGTAACTTAAACATTTCCTCATCACCCGGGAACAGTATAAGACATGCATCAGCACTAACCAACGCGGCCTTAGCCATATCCATTGCATCACCCAGGAAATTCTCATGGCGTGCTTTCAGATTATTTCCTTCCATCATGGCATTGCTGATTTCATTTTTCAAAAATTCCTTTTGCTCGGCAAGCCATGAAGGGAATTTTTCAGTAAAATCTATTTTATAGTCGCCCATTTCATAATCCGGTTGAAACTCATCAGGATATTTCTCTGAGATGGCAATAACTTCCGGTGCTTTGTTTACGTAATCAATGTCTTTTGCATTTTGATAAAACGTATTGGCCTCATCCAGACTTTTGAGCATGCCTACGTGACCAAATTCGATTTGATTTTTCAGCGGGTCCAGGCTCCATACGGCTTGTTTCACCTTCTCAAGGTCGTCTTCCATGTTACCGGCAGCAGCAGCTGCAGAATTCATTTTAGTATTATAGTCGATTTCCAGTTGTTCTACTTCGGCTTCTTCTTTTTCGATATTAATACTGCAATTATTATCTTCCTTAATTCTTAAAACTGTGTTTTTTGCCGAATTGAGGTAAGATTTTGCCGATTCGAGATTTCCTTCATCAAGGAATTTTCTTGTTGTGGATATATAATCCTGCAGATCTTCTTTCATTTTTTCACATTCTTTTTGATTAGCACTTTTCTCTGCTCCGCTTTGTGTCGGAGTCTTACTTGTAACTTGATTTGCTTTGTCTTTCACTTTTCCAAAGTTTATTTGAGCGGTGGCCGGAATGACAAAAAGGGCCATAACCATAATTGCTAAAGTTCTTCTCATTATATTGTCTTTTTTGATTTTCAATTGAATTCTGAAGCAAAGAAATAGTGAAAATCAAGGCCATACCGACATTTGATGGCAAACTGCAGGTTTCTGATGGCGAACTGCAGGTTTTTGATGTGGAATATTTTCTATATTTACAAATCAATTAAAACAATCACTTTGAGACATAGAATATTAATACTCATTACAGTTTTTCTACTGATTTCAACAAATGGAATACAGGCACAAAACAGCCCCGACGAAATCAATCGTATATCCAATGTTGATAAAAGATATAATGCAGCAAAAGAATTGCTGGAGTACTACCGCATAAACGCAATTGACTCTCTTCTGATTCTTGCAAATGATCTAAAATCAGAAAATGAAAATGACAAGTTTTCAGCACTTAAAGAATATGCATACTCAGAGTACTATTATGAAATGTATGATCTTGGCACGGCGCTCAATCATGCGATGGATGCCATTTATATTTTTGAAAACCTTGAAAAACCTGAACACGATGGTTTAGCCAGGTCTTATAATATTGCCGGACTCTGCAGCGAACAATTATTCAGGTTTGAAAAAGCGCTGGAGTATTATGAAAAAGGACTTTATCTTGCCAGTCACCTGAATGATAAGCCACTGCTTTCCATGTTATACAGCAATCGCAGCTTTGTGTATTACGGCATGGGAGATATGAACAAAGCCATCGCCGATCTGGAAAAAGCCAACGAAATCAATACTGAAATAAAAGACACGGTGAATCTGGCCAAGGATTTAAATAATCTGGGGTTTATCTACACCAGCTGGGGTAAATACGAAACAGGCATTGAATATTATAAAAAAGCGCTGGAATATAGTTTGCAAAAAGGAATAAAAGAACGAAGTGCCATTTGCTGCAATAATATTGGCATGTCATATTTTGAGCAGGGCAAATACGATCTGGCTGAAGAGTTTATTTTGCAAGCTCTTGAAATGGACCGGGAGAATGGTTTCAACCACAATGTAGCCAAACGTTACAATAACCTTGGCCTCGTATATTATCAGCAGGGAAAAGTAGAAAAGTCAATTTCACATTTTGAAATGGCTGCTGAAGTATTTCTGGAAGAAGGAGATTCAATTAATTATGCAAAAGCAATCATTAATATATCAGACATTTATTTCAAAACAGGACGAAACACAGAAGCCTTCCAATACCTGCAAAAAGGATATAATATTTCACTTAGAACAAATTCACTTCCGTTGATTGAACATAATACAGGCAAAATGTATCGGTATTATAAAAGCATTGGTGAATATCAGAAAGCACTGGAATACAAAGAGCTGCAAGATGAACTAAACGACTCATTATATTCTCTGGAATCAGCCAGGGTTGTGGAAGAGATGGAGACCATTTATGAAACTGAAAAGAAAGAAGATGAAATAAGTCGATTAAATACTGAGTCGGAATTGAAAGAAGACATTATCCGAAGAAAAAACCAGCAGCGAAATATGATGGCTGCATTCGCAATTCTTTTATTGCTTGTTCTTGTTGCAACGGTTTTCATTATCCAGAAAATCAGAAAACAAAGACGTGAACTTGAAGCCCTAAACAATGTAAAAAACAGGCTTTTTGCCATAATTTCGCATGATTTGCGAGGTTATTCGGGCGTTTTTCAGGATGCGGGCATGGTAATTCGACATCATTTAAAGAAAGAAAACTTTGATAAGGTAAATGCTATAAGTGAGAATCTTGAAATATCGGCCCTCAGTTACTCCAGCCAACTTGATAATATCCTGAACTGGGCAGTTCTGCAACTCAACGGCTATAAGCTGGAACCGGTTGAGTTTAGTCCGCATGAAGACTGTGCAACACTCATAGAAAACCTGAGTGAAAGCAGGAAGTTAAAGGGGAATGATTTTGAAAATAAAATAGACCCTGCTATTAAAGTTTCTATGGACAAAGGCGCTTTCAATATCATTTTGCGAAATCTTCTTGCCAATGCCAATAAATTTACCGAACAAGGGGTGATCAGTGTGAGTTTGGAGCAAGCAGCAACAGGTTTTGAACTTTCGGTTTCAGACACTGGCATTGGAATGGATGAAGAAACTAAAAACCGTTTATTCAGCACCGAAACTGTGAAATCACATCAGGGTACCCGTGGGGAGAAAGGCTCTGGGGTAGGACTTGGACTGGTAAAAACTTTTGTGGAATTATCGGGAGGAAATATTTTGGTGAAGAGTGAGCCGGGCAAGGGATCAGAATTCATTATGACTTTTGCAAAATAAGCATGCTGTCAGTCTGAGCCTGTCGAAGACAGAAGCATGTTTATTTAAAGTTAAATTGAAAAAGTAAAAAGTTTGGTATATTTCTTCTATATGCCTTGCTGACTAAAAACTAATCATTTTTACGGGTATAAAATTACAAAAAAGTCAA
>PKSX01000235.1 GCA_002869435.1 Marinilabiliales bacterium
GAAGTATCGTTATTATCACGGATCTCAGTCGAAACCTTCGAAACCCCGGGCGTGTACCACACATTAAACCAGTTAAAACCAGGAACGGGCGCCTTTGGCGCAGTCTGAATCTTGCCACCATAATGACGGTGAGAAAGGTCAGCCAGTTTCTTCAAAAACGTAGTTTTGGCTTTAGCAATTTGCTCCTGAGAAAAATCTTCTGGAAACAAAGAATCGAGGTTTTCAAGTTTCATGGTTGAGGAATCCATAGCATAATATTTATGTAATTAAAAAACAAAATTACACTTTTCATTGAAATACCTTATATAATTTGCAAGCTTTTTAGTCTTTGGAAACTCGTTAAATTTTTGCAACCTATTCGATTGCTTTGTATATTTGTGATGATAAACAATAAACCGGTGTTTATATCGCTTTATTTAAAACAAACTATTATGGCACTTAGGTGGAGACGCATAAAACGCAAAGTATTTGGATTTATAAGTTTTTCAGCTGCATTATTTATTTTTCAGGCCTGCTATGGTGCTCCCATGGATGACCAGTCAGATGTAGTGATACAGGGTACCGTAAAAAGTGATTCCACCGGGCAAGTTGTTGAAGGCATAAAAGTTACTTTCACTGAATCAGGTCAGTATGTAATTACAGATTCATCAGGAACATTTCATTTTTATTTACCCGAGCAGGGAGATTTTGCTTTTCGTTTTGAAGACAGTGATTCAACTGAAAACGGTTCATTTAATACATACGACACCTTAATTCAGGGTGTTCCGACCGACCCGATAGAAATCACCCTGACACAGACTCAATAATTCTAAGTTGTGCTTAGCCGCTTCCGGAAAGCCAGTTTTAGACATTTTCGTGAAAATGAAGCTCAAATTAACGAGCTCTTGTATTTGTTCTGGGAAACTACCCTCAGATGCAATCTGAATTGCTTGCATTGTGGCTCAGACTGTACGAAAGATGCTTCTGTGCCTGATATGCCGTTTGATGATTTTCTGAAAGCCATTCTTCCTTTGCACAAGCATTATAAACGCGATTCTATCATTGTAATCATTACCGGAGGTGAACCGCTGGTACGAAAAGATCTGGCAGAAAATGGTCGTCGTCTGCGCGAAAACGGCTTCCGATGGGGCATAGTCACCAACGGCATTTTGTATGATATTGAAAAACAAAATGAGTTGCTCAATGCCGGCATGGGTTCAGTTACTTTAAGCCTTGATGGATTGGAAGACAACCACAACTGGCTTCGCGGTACATCTGTAGCCTTTAAAAAAGCGTTGAATGCCCTTGAACTAATCGGTTCCCAGAAACGGCTCAATGCTGATGTGGTTACATGTGTAAACCAAAGAAACTTTCATGAGCTGGGAAAAATCAGTGATCTTGTACATCAAAACGGACTTGCACAACTATTATTCACCATCAGCCCGATTGGAAGAGCCAAAGACAATCCCGATTTGTTTCTCAGCAATACTCAAATGAAAGAAATGATGGATTTCATCGTAACACAGCGTGAAAAAGGACGTGAAGTTTCCTTCAGTTGCGAAGGATACACAGGTGGGTACGAAGAAAAAGTCCGCGACGGTTTTTTCTTTTGCCGGGCAGGAATACATATCGGATCCATTTTAGCTGATGGTTCTATCGGTGCCTGCCCGAATGTAGACCCAGGTTTTTCTCAGGGCAATATCTATAAAGACGATTTCACTGATGTGTGGATGAACAGGTATCAGGATTTTCGCGACCGCAGCTGGACCAAAACCGGCATTTGTGCCGATTGCAAAGAACACAAATACTGCAACGGAAACGGCTTTCATTTATGGGATGCGAAACGGGATGAAGTTTTGGTTTGTCATCACAGGAAGATTATTGGTGAAGACCGATAGGGGATTGTAAATTGTAAATATCAAATTTTCAATTTAAAATCGCAGTCTACTCGTCATACCACGACGCATACATCATATAGCTGCTCGAAATTCTTTGTACTTCGCCTTCCAATAGAGAGGGGTCAATAGACTTGAGTTTTTTCGCGGGCATTCCGCCATATACCGATCCGGATTCAACACGGGTGCCCTTTGTTACCACAGCGCCGGCTGCAATAATGCAATTGCTTTCTATGTGCACACCATCCATAATGATTGCACCCATGCCAATGAGTACATTATCTTCAATGGTACATCCATGAACTATAGCGCCATGAGCAATAGAGACATTATTCCCAATGGAAGTCGGTGCTTGTTTATATGTAGCATGGATAACTGCATTATCCTGAACATTCACATTATCGCCAATACGAACCGTATGTACATCGCCGCGTACAACAGCATTGAACCAAAGACTGCAACCCTTTCCCATTATCACATCGCCTGTAATTACTGCATTTTCTGCCATCCAGCAGCCTTCTCCAAATTCGGGTTTTACACCGTTTACTGATTTTATAATCGCCATATTCTTAGCATTAAAGAATTGCGAAAATACGAAGACTTTGGCAAAATTTCTGTAATTTTACATCAAAATCAACCCTATGAAAAAGAATATTCTCAC
>PKSX01000198.1 GCA_002869435.1 Marinilabiliales bacterium
GTGTAAATTTGTAAAAATGAAAAGGTTATAACCCAATCTTCTCCCTAATCTCCTTCGGAATAGCATCTTTATGCAAAAACAAACTGATGGTTTTCAGCTTTACGTAGTCTTCACTCATATGTAGCAGTCCTTCGTAATCGTTTAGTTTGGTGCCCCAGCTGTTTTTAATGATATAGTATTTATTGCCATCCTCATCTTTTGAGATGCCCACCAAATGCATAAGGTGATCATCGGTACTGAGGAAATCATCGAACAATTGCTGGCGGTTTTCCTGTGTGGGCTTTGGATCGTCTTCTCCCAGAATGGCATAGCCGGCTCTGTGGTCGAATCCTTCTTCGCTTACATCTCCGTCCCATGCAATGGTAAATCCGTTTTCAATAGCGTAGTCAATAATTTCCATCATCTCATCCAGGGTGACATTATAATATGGGAATCCGAGCCAGTTATCGGGAATTTCGAGGCGGAAGCGGCTGTAAAACGGATGGTGTGTAAAGCTTGTAATCTGTACATAGTCGTCAGATTTTAGCGGAACCATTTCTTTTCTGAAAGAAACAGCATCGTAATCTGCTTTTTTATAGTTGAATTTGTCCGGCATTATACCCATGTAGATATCCAGAATGGCCATGGTGGCATCTTTCCAGTATTTGCCGGGTTTTTTATTCTTGGCGTAAACTTTGGCCATGGAATGGAGAACCGACTCCATTTCGGTGTGGTTATACACATCGTCGCCGGGGGCATAACCATCGAAAGCCGACTCGGGCATGGCGCCATATTCGTCTAGTATCATAAAAACCTCGTGTGCCTGTCCGCCCTGACTGAAATTGGCGGTTCCATGCAGACGAATATAGTTTTCCATTTTCATTACATAGGCATAATACACAAAAAACAACTCTGAAAGATCCATTTCTTTTTCACCAATACGCATGAGTTCACTTTCCACAAATGATGTGGTGGCAAAGCTCCAGCAGGTTCCAGCCTGTTGCTGGTTTTTGGCTCCTGTATGAGGATTCTCCTTTATGACGGTGAATACTAATTCTTCCTGTGCAAAAAGAAATTGAATTGCAAAGAGCATTACAAAACTAAGTACAATCTGTTTCATTTTATTCGGTTTTCGTGTTTACAAATTTGAGTTCCACTTTTCTGCAGAGCTTTCGTTTCGGGTCATTATTTCTGAAATATTCGCATGAATTACCAATGGGTTTCTGAATTATTCTTTCTTTGGGTACTTTATTTCCACTAAGGAAAATATACACAGATTTAGACCTTTTTTCGGCCAGTTTCATTTCGTTCCCATTCAATTCTCCGGGGGCAGAATATGCGTACACTTCAACGGCATAATCAGGGTTCTCGAGCAGATATTCACCCACAACTGCCAGATTCATATACCCTCTGTGATCAAGTTTATGGTCGTCTTCTTCGAAATAAACCACCAGAACATTACTGTCAATAGTAGAAAACACAGATTCGTATTGAATGCTGTCGTTCAGGACTGTTTGCCCGGTGTCTGTAACCGGATCAACCGGATTCATGATTGGACGACCATCAGGTCCAAGCTCGTAGAGCGCGATGTCATCGATATAGTAATAAGCTTCTCTTTTGGTGAATGAGAATCTTTTTCGTTTGAATTTATCTCCGTTATTGGTGCTGAAATTCCCAATGGTAACAATTTTTTCACCTCCTTTGGCAATGAAAACGCCGTTTACTCTTATCCAGTCGACAGTATCTCTGATTCCAAAAGGCTTATACATTTCAATTTGCGGAGGATAGTCTTCCCGGCCCATTCTTGTTGAATAAGGCGGTTTTGAGGCGTAGAAACTCACCCCGATAGTTTTGAGGTAACAATTGCTGTACTTACTCGGAGTGATGTACATTTCAAATGAATAAGCAACACCTTCTTTCAGGGGCTCTTTCAATGCGACCTGCAGATATTCGGAATATTTAGGCCAGACCCTAAGACCAACATAGGCAGCTCCGGTTCTTGGTTTTCTTAGAATGTAGTTACGGTCGTTTTTATTTTGATTTACCTGGCTGTATGATTGATTACCTGCATTTACAAAATAGTCAACGGTATTGATCTTTTTCCAGGGACGCATGTTGGGTCGCCTTCCTTTTGCATCATCAAAGCTGGGGTTTGGAATCAAATTTTGGGCAATCAGCTCAACTCCTGATCCGGAAATCAGAAAAAACAGAGTCATTATGCTGAGAGCCTTTATCATCTAATTACAAACATTTTTATTCTTCCAACCGCTGAACAGATTTTTGAAATATTTCCAGTGCCATAGCGCATGCAGAATACCAATTAATCCCATTGCGATTCCAAACTCAACATGCCAGTAAAGAAAATCCCGGTATATGCCCATCCAGATATTGTAATTAAGCTGTATTACGAGCACAATGCCAAGAACTCCACTACCTAAGAACGTTAAAGTAAGTAAAATATTCCATATTCGCCTGTGGTTACACTTTCTAAGTACCTTTGTCTTACTCAGGAAATGCGTCAGGAAATATAGCCCGAATACCAAAGCAGAAACAAAAATCAAAGTGTATTTCGGTCGTCCCGGAGGTGTATTGACTTTCTTGGTGCTGTTTCCGTCAGTCTCTGTATTACTAACTCCGGAGGTATCAGTGTTAATGGAGTCATTTGCTTTTTCAGAGGTTGTTGTATCTAGAAATGCCTGATTGTTTTCAGGTCCTGTTTCGTTATTGACAGCAGCAGTTGTAGTGTCAGGAAGAATTACCGGGGTAGTATCTTTTACTTCGGGTTTGTCAACTCTGCCATAATCGCAATATCCATCTCCATCTGCATCGTAATATGCACCACATTTCCCCGGACAGTTAACTTCATCCCAGGGACAAGTAAATTCATTTTGAGTATTACCGGTGAAGGTAATCAACAATAGTGCAATTGTAATTAATGGACGATATGTTTTATACAGTTTTATCATGATATCTTCATTCCGGAATACTCCGACTTCTCAAATTCAATGACCATTTTTTTTCGAAAGAACCCTTTCATGCGCAGTATAAAAGATTCAGTTTCGGGGTTTTCAATATGTAATCCTTCTTTGGATCTTAAAGCGTCATAGTAATCCTGCTTTGCTTTTTGATGATAAATGTCTTTGCTTTTCATAAGATCATTTTCATCAGGCATCACTGATATTTTTAAATCATTGAAATCTGTCCGGCAGGAAATTACCAGGTCGGGCAGAGGGGCAATATGTGTGAATATCCAAGATGGCATCAGCTCGTGCTAAAAATAGATTCGAGAAAGTCCATAGCTTGAATTAATCCACCTTCGAAACTATCATTTCTGAAAGATTCGTAGAGTATATCGTTGATCATATAATCAAAGTCCTCATCTGAAATCTTCGTTTCAGTTGCAGTGCATGTAATTACGCGTAACTCCCCAAGAAAAGAGGATATTATAAATAAGATTCCTTCATCTTCTCTGCAGTAGTCCCATTCAGTTCCTACCTGATCACTGTATTCGGTAAAATTTTCAAAAGGTTCAAAGGTAGCAACCGTGTGAATGCATACCGGTAAGCCATATTCTGACTCCATTACATCGATCTTTTGCAGCAGGCGTTCTTTCTCTGTTTCATCAAATATCCCTTCTGTATCGGTAATAGCGCCCTGCATATTGGGGATCTGTTTATTATCGACGACATCGGGAGTAACCTGAAAATTATTGTCGGATTTATTATTTCCGCAAGAAAAGGAAATGACCAATAGTACAGCAACAACACCGGCATATTTTGTTTTAAGCCCCATAAACTCACATCTTAAGTGCCAAAAATACTAATTTGTATTATATAACGTAAAAACTACGTCAGTAATTTTGCTAACACCGATTTGTTATGAACCTCAATTTCTTTTTTACCCTCCTTATGGTACATGCTATCAATCAAATCTTTGTAATGCTCTGTGATTTTCGGACGTACCATTTTTAACGTGGAGTTTATGAATTTGTTTTGTTCATTAAATCCCTCCTCCAGAATGGCAAAGGATGAAGGCAGCCAGCGTACCGGAAATTCCTCGCTGAGATGGTGGTCGTGACGGATTTTGTTAACTTCTTTGCGCACCAGTTCCAGTGCTTCGTCAGTCATTTCACCTCCTGCTCTTTCGTGAAGCATCTTTTTAAGTTTCTCTGCATTTAAGCAAATCAGAGCGGTAGTATATGGATTCTGATTGTTGTGCAGCATAATCTGATCGATAATATCTGAATGGAAAATCATGGCTTCCTCAAGGGCTTCGGGGCTGTATTTTTCTCCATCGTCGCTGATGAGCAAACTCTTGAATCGGCCCTGAACATACAGGTATCCGTCTTGATCAAAATATCCCAGATCACCGGTGTGTAACCAGCCGTTTTTAAGGGTCTCGGCTGTGGCTTCCGCATTTCGCCAGTAGCCCTGCATTACATTTTTACCTTGAACCAGAATCTCTCCTTTTTGTCCTGCCGGCAATTCGTTGTCGTCTTCATCAGCAATTCGAACTTCCATGTTTGGAGCAATGCGTCCTGATGATCCCATTTTCTGGGCAGAAGGATTATTGCTCGAAATAACCGGTGCCGCTTCGGTAAGGCCATATCCCTGATACATGGGAATTCCAATAGCTGCAAAGAATTTCTGCAATTCAATATCGAGTAGGGCTCCACCACCGACAAAATATCGGAGCCGGCCGCCAAAATTGGCTCTGATTTTCTTAAAAACAATACTGTCAAATATAAAATACAGAGGTTTGAGCAGAAATCTCAATCCTTTTCCACGGTTAACACCTATGCCGTTATGAGTCCGGCCGATAGCAAGTCCGGCTTTGAAAAGCATTTTTACAAATGAACCCTTCTCGGCAACTCCTTTTTCTATATTGGCTTTGAAGTTCTTGGCCAAAGCCGGTACGCTTAACAGAAAATACGGGCGAATTTCCTTAATGTTTTTCGGAATGTTTCTGATGGCTTCCACCGGTGATTTACCTCCGTCAACCGCGGCCATGCTTCCTCCGTTGGCAATAAGTGTATATAATCCAACTGTATGCGCAAAGCTGTGATCCCAGGGCAATATGAGCAGGGTAGTGAAGTCAGGGGTGATTTCGAAAAGTCCACCGGCCTGATTCACATTGGCAAGATAGTTTCCATGACTCAGTATTATTCCTTTTGGATCTGCAGTAGTACCGGAGGTATAGCAAATATTTGCCGGAGTGTCCGGTGAAATGGTGCTGAGCTCTTCTTCGGGAAATGTATTTGTGTTTCGCGACAACAATTCACTCAGCAGGATTTCATTTTTCTGAAGATCAGGTTTATCGTCTTTGTTTGGAATATCGAGCACGATTATTTGTATTGCTGCATCGATTCGCGGAACTATTTTTCTAATGGTTCCAAGTCGTTTAATGCTGCAGATAATGAATTTGCTCTCACTGTGTGTAACCCTAAAAAGCAAATCATCGGGCTCTTCCAGTCTGATGCTGACCGGTACACTTACGGCACGGTTGAATAATACGGCCAGCTCCGACAATAGCCACCATGTCCGGCCTTCGGCATATAAAACCACCTTGTCGTCAGGTTTCATTCCAATGTCTTTCAAAGCGGCGGCAAATTCTTTTACTTCAGTATATGCATTTTTATAATTCAAAGCCTGAAAGGAGCCTTCATATTTCTCGAGAATAAGCGGATTACCCGGAAATCTTTCTGCACTTTCTTTAAAAAGCTCAGGTATATTTTTCATGATAGCGTATTAAGCCACTAAAATACGGATTATATTTTTCTTAATAATGACAATATGGCATTTGTTTTTTTAAATATTTTGTAGAAATACGCCATTATGGCATGATGATTAATAAGCAATAATTAAACTGAAAATATTTTAATTACCAGAATATCAGTGTTATAAGGGCGGAAGCATGAAATTATGGTTTTCAGTTGGTATAAAAGTTGACAATGATGAGTCGAAATCAAATTAAAAATAAACAAAAAAATATAGGAGGAAAAAGCTATGTTACCAGTTATGAAAAGAAACACATTTTTACCAGACATTTTCGACGAATTTTTCAGCACACCGTCTGTTTTCAATGAAAGAAAACTGAGTGCACCGAAAATCAACGTAATTGAGGAGAAAGAGGCTTTTAAGGTAGAGGTGGCAGCACCCGGTTTCGATAAAGCCGATTTCAATGTGGAGGTGAAGGATGATGTGTTGACCATCAGTACTAAAAAGGAAGAGGAGAAGAACGATGAAGGTAAAAACTACAAACGCAGGGAATTTTGTTATTCCGCTTTTTCACGCTCTTTCATCCTTCCCGATATGGTCGACAGTGATAATGTTAATGCTGAGTACAAAAACGGAATTTTGAATGTAAATATTCCAAAACTGGAAGAGGCAAAAGAAAAACCCGCAAGAATGATTGAGATTAGATAAGGTTTTTGAATAGGTTGATTCTTGCAGACCCGCTTACATTTTGTGAGTGGGTTTTTTATTTCCGGACTTCTCTGCGTCAACCATTTGTTCTTCTGAAGAGGTCTGACTAGAGTTCGTCGGGGATGCAGTAAGCCAAACTGAAATGCTAAAAAGTACAATACCCCCATCCCAAACCCTCGGCTTAGAATCTGTATAGGCTAAGGGTATTATAAATATCTGAATTTCGTACTTTTACAAAAAATCAAATTATAATGCAGAAAAGAACATCCCTGGTTTTTGCAATGATTACAATTGTGATTTCGCAGTACTCATGCTCAGGACAGAAATGTAGCTACTGTGATGAAAAAATGCAGGGAATTGTACAGAAGCATATTCACGCTGAGTTTGATACAACAGTACACTATTCATTATTTATTCCTTCTGGTACAGATGAGGAAAAATTGCCGGTGCTGATTCTATTTGATCCGCACGGAAATACAGTTCCCGCGATTGAGAACTATACATCGCTTGCCGAAAAATATGGCGTAGCCCTTGCCGGATTTGAGGCTTCGGAGAATGGTATGTCATTCGATAAAATCAAAAGCAAGTTTATTCCATGGTTCGATGAATTGGCCGGGCTTGCCCCGATTGATACATCATCGGTTTTTTTGGCCGGGTTTTCGGGTGGAGCACGGGTAGCTTCAATGTTCGACGGGCTCATCCCCGGGATTCAGGGTATAGCAATCTGTGGTGCAGGACCTGCCAATCCTCAGTTGTGGGTTAAATCCAAAACAGATTACATGGCTTTCAGCGGCAGCAGAGATTTTAGTCTGCTTGAACTTCTGAGTCTTCAGTCGCAGGCTTCATCATTGAAATATTTGTCGGTTACGGTTTTTCCGGGAAATCATGAATGGCCGCCTGTTGGTGTTTTTGCCGATTTCTTTGCGTTTATAAATCGAATAGCCAATGGTGTTGAAGAGAATAAGGACGCTGAAGATGAAATTCTTGCTCGCTGCAGAGAGTTTCTGAAGGTTGAACGCCCAGATCTGGCCATAAACTCTGCTTCGGGAGGTGTTTTTGCTTTGCAGCCCGGAAACGCCCAACAATTATCGGCTTTTGGCGACAGTGTGAGCAGCTCAATTTCAACATCTTTTTTAAATGAATACAACCTTGTTATGTCTGCCGAAGCGGGTTTGCAGGAAAAAGCAAGGGCTATTTTTCAGAATGCTGATACTACCCGTCTGATGTTTTTTCTGGATTCGCTCAAGCAAAATCATACCGATTCCATGTCGCTTAGGTTTGATCAGCTTTTGCGAATAGAGGCGTATTGTGGAATTGTGGCTTATTCGTATTCCAGTCAGGCGTTTAAAGCAAAATCACCTCAACTGTTCAGTCAGTTGCGCATGTATCAAATTGTGGAGCCGAATAATAATGAAATGCTCTTTCTTTTTGCAGCTTATTATGCCGATCTGAAAGATTGTGTAAAAGCTCAGGAATTCCTCAAACTTTCCCGCGAGAACGGATTTAACGATAAAGCCCGGTACGATAAAACACGTGAGTTTGATGACTGTCGGGATAAGTTGCAATATTAAAAAAAAGCCCGCTTTCCGGCAGGCTTTTAATTATGTCTTGCAGACCTCTCTGTATCCGTCGAAACTAATGAAATCTGGGTGGATATGAGTGCGTCTGCACAAATCTTATCCTTTATAAAACGGCATTTTTACCACTTCCGCTTTCAGTAATTTGTCGCGAACTTTGATATAGATTTCAGAACCGGATTTCTTGTAATCATTAGTGACATAACCCATTCCAATGCCTTTTTTAACGCTGGGTCCCATGGTACCTGAAGTAACTGTTCCGATATTGTTTCCGTCTGCATCACAGATTTCGTAATGATGGCGTGGTATACCACGGTCTATCATTTCAAAACCTACAAGACGACGTGTAGCCGCACCTTCTTTTAGTTTCAGGTTTAGTTCCTTGTCGATGAAATCTTTATTGAATTTGGTGATCCATCCCAGTCCGGCTTCAATAGGAGCTGTAGTGTCGTCGATATCGTTTCCATAGAGGCAATATCCCATTTCCAGACGAAGGGTATCGCGTGCTGCCAGACCAATGGGTTTAATTCCAAACTCAGCACCAGCCTCAAAAACGGCTTTCCAGATTTTCGGTGCATCTTCGTTGGCCATATAGATCTCGCATCCGCCACTTCCGGTATATCCTGTTGTGGCGAAAATAATATCTTTTACTCCGGCAAACTCCACTTTCTTGTGGGTGTAGAATTCCATGTCTTCCACAGAATCGTTTGTAAGTTTCTGCATTGCTTTCAATGCAAGTGGGCCCTGAACAGCTAACTGAGAAATTTCATCGGAAGCATTATAAAGTTCTTCACCAATTGTGAGATTAAATTTTGGGGCATGTGAGCAAACCCATTCCCAGTCTTTGGCAATATTGGCTGCATTCACAACAAGCAAAAATGTTTCCGGATTTATACGATAGATCAGAAGATCATCAACGATTCCGCCCTTACCGTTTGGGAAACATGTATATTGCGCTTTACCGTCGTAAAGATCGGCAACATTGTTGGTGCAGAGATATTGAAGGAACGCTTCGGCATTTGGGCCTTTTACCCAGAATTCTCCCATATGTGAAACATCAAAAACACCAACTCCGTTTCGCACGGTTTCATGTTCAATGTTAACTCCTTCGTATTGAATTGGCATTAAATAGCCTGCAAATTCAACCATTTTGGCACCCATCTCTTCGTGATAGGCCCTGAATGCTGTATCTTTCATTGTATTATTTATTAAGATTAATTCCCGATAGCAAACGTAATGCAAATTTTTGAATCCTGCAAGAAATTGGAGTGAAAAGTAGAACGTAAAACGAATAACGTAAAACGTACTCTTTGCTTCCCGATTTCCAACTCAGGATTACAAAAATTCGAAGTTTTAAAATTGTCAGTTTTCAAATAAAAAAACTCGTCGACCTGTTAAAGGACAGGTGCAATTTCTTTCCACTTTTCACTTTCCACTTTCCACTAATTCTTATCTTTGTTCAGACAATTACATAAAATGCTGCATTTACCACAAAAACCATTTCCGCGAACCATAATTCTATTGCTGGATTTTATGGTGGTACTTTTTGCTGTGGTGATGAGTTTTCTGCTTCGCTTCAATTTCGATATTCCATCATATGAGTTCACATGGCTTTATATTGACCTGCTGATCATTGGATTTGTGCGATTGGTGTTTTTTCTTGTTTTTGGAACGCATAAAGGAATAATACGGTATATCAGTACTTCTGATGCCTTGAGGCTCATGGTGAATTTACTTACCGGTTCCCTGCTTTTCGTGCTAGGAAATGTAGTTTCCTATTTTGCTTTTGATCATCAGAATATTATTCCTTATTCCATTATAATAATTGAGCTACTGAGTTCTTCATTCCTGTTGCTTGGCTACAGGGTCTTGCTCAAGGTGGTATTTATGGAAACACGTGCTTCGGGAGGGCAAAAACGCCATGTAATTATATTTGGAGCAGGCGAGAGTGGCCTTATTACTAAACGTAGCCTGGATCGTGATGCGGGACCAAAACTCAAAGTGCTGGCTTTTGTGGATGATGACCGGAAAAAGACAGGCAAAAAACTTGAAGATGTTCCCATTCAGCCCGCAGATAAGCTTGATGATTTACTTCAAAACAACGAAGTCGATCAGGTAATTATTTCTATTCAGAATCTGAGTGCTAAGCGAAAAAATGAGATTACTGATATCTGTTTAAAACATGAGGTTAAGGTTTTAGTGGTGCCGCCGGTTTCAACCTGGATTAACGGGCAGCTTTCTTTTCGGCAGATTCGTGAGATTAATATTGAGGAATTGCTGGAGCGTGAGGTTATTGTAATTAATAATGATAAAGTAGGACGCGATCTGGCCGGTAAAAGAATCCTTGTTAGTGGCGCTGCAGGTAGCATTGGTTCGGAGATTGTACGTCAGTTGATGCAGTTTAATCCCGAGCAGATTATTTGTGTTGATCAGGCCGAAACTGCAGTCTTTATTTTGCAAAACGAACTTGAGCAGGGAATATTTAAAAACTACACTTTCATAATAGCTGATATTTGCAATGAATCTGCTATGCAGCGATTGTTCGATCAGTACAAACCGGAAATTGTTTTTCATGCTGCTGCCTATAAACATGTGCCGGTTATGGAACTCAATGCAGCGGAGGCTGTTCGAAATAATGTCGGCGGTACAAAAGTGCTTGCCGATCTGGCTGTATTATCAGGTGTTCAGAAATTTGTTATGGTTTCTACTGACAAAGCTGTGAACCCAACCAATATTATGGGAGCTTCAAAGCGAATTGCCGAGATTTATGTGGATATAAAAAATGCAGAAGGCAAAACACGATTTATCACAACACGTTTTGGTAATGTGCTGGGAAGCAATGGGTCTGTGATACATTTGTTTAGAGAACAGATTCAGAAGGGCGGGCCTCTTACTGTTACTCACCCTGATGTGACCAGATATTTTATGACTATTCCGGAAGCTTGTCAACTGGTGCTTGAAGCAGGTACCATGGGTGAAGGTGGCGAGATTTTCATTTTTGATATGGGCAAATCTGTTAAAATTGCAGACCTGGCCGAAAAAATGGTTCAGCTAAGTGGTCTTGCACCAGGAAAAGATATTCAGATTCAGTATACTGGTTTACGCCCCGGAGAAAAACTTTTTGAAGAACTACTTGCAACAGAGGAGAATACAAAACCGACTTACCATAACCGTATACTCATAGCCGATGTTGGAGAAAATAATCCTGAAAACCTGAAAAAGATTGAAGAGCTGTTGCAGATTACCAACAATGAAGATGACATGGCACTGGTGGCTGTAATGAAAGAAATTGTGCCTGAGTTTATTTCCAAAAACTCAAAATACCAACAGTTAGACAAATAAAATACTTTTGGTGTTAAAACATTATAAATTTTATCTAGGGCAGTTAAACCTTTCTACCAAAAAACACTCATATTTTAATAAAAATGTATAATTATGAGGGTTTTTATCGTTATCGCCATTTTTTTGGCTTCTATTGCATTTATTAATGCACAAAGTGTTGGTATCAGTAATGCAGCCATTACACCTGATGCCTCCAGTATTTTTGAAGTAAGAGCAACCAATAAGGGGGTTTTAATACCCAGAGTTGCATTAACCAGTACGTTGGATGTGGCAACAATTGCTGCACCGGCAACCAGTTTGTTGGTATATAATACTGCCACTGCAGGAGTGTCGCCTACTAATGTTGTTCCCGGTTATTATTACTGGGATGGTGCACAATGGGTCAAGTTTTTCGTTGGAGCGGAAAGTGATGACTGGCATATTACCGGTAATGCAGGAACAAGCCCGGCTACAAATTTTCTGGGTACAACCGATGCACAACCATTGGTGATTCGAACCAATAATGTTGAAGAGGCCAGGGTACAATCAGATGGTACAGTAAGTATTGGAACTACTGCTGATCAAGCAGCTAATCTATATAATTTTGTTCTACCAGCAGATGCCAGTACATTATATGTTGAGTATAATTATCACGATGGAACAACAACGGGTACAACATATGCTTCAAGGAACTTGAATTACAGCTCAACTAATAGTACCAAATATGGGTTATACAGTTATGTAAATTCTGAAGGGACAGGATCCAGATATGGTATATATAGTAGTGTATATCAAAATTCAGCATCCAATTCAACTGCTTATGGTATTCGCAATTACCTAAGTTCATATGGCACTAACACAAATTATGGCTTATATAATTATCATTATACAACAGGAACAGGAACTCACTATGGGGAGTATAATTATTTGTATTTGTCGGGTAGTACCGCCAGTGCAAACTCTTATGGGCAATACAATAACTTGCAAGTAGGTACATCAACAAATACATCTGTTGTATATGGTGAGTATACAAACATGGATTATAGTACAGGAACAAAATATGGTGATTACAAGGTTTTCAACACGAGTAGTTCGTACAGTGCCACAAAATATGGTGATTATAATCTGTTCTCAGGTTCAGGTAGTGGAACTTCATATGGTGTATACAATAATTATCCTTTAACAGGAACAGGAACACGCTATGGTGTTTACAATCAATTTCCAAGTGCAACAAATAATGGTACAATCTATGGTTTGTACAACAATATATTAAATGATGGTGCTTCAAGCAAATATGGAGTGAGAACCTATATTGATGGAGGGACGGGAAGTTTATATGGTACTTCGAACAGTATTTATCCTGCTGCAGCAAGTGCGAGTACAATCTATGGAACATATACCTACATTAGCAGTAATGGAACCGGAACTCATTATGGTTCATATTTGAGCGTATCCGGCGGGACCAATGATTTTGCAGTTATGGCATATGCAGGAAACAGTGTGTTTAATGAATCAGGTGGGAACTATGACTTCAGGGTAGAAAGTGATGCACAAAATGATATGTTTGTGGTTGATGCCAGTACCAATCGTATTGGTATGAATACATTAACACCTCAGAGTCAGATTCATTTTATTTCAACGGGAGAAAATAACTGGATTACTCAATGGGACAACACAACCGCTGTTGGGGCCCTTACAAGATTTCAACACTCCAATGTCGGTAACGGAAGTCGTGTTTTAATGGGAACTACCAATTATGACGGCTCGGCATTTGAAGCTTCAGGTGTAATTGGACTGAGCCTGAATAATACTACCACAGGTGTAGGAGGAATAGGTGTGTACGGTTCTGCCAATAATGAAAGTGGAAATGCTGTGGAAGGACACCTGTACTACGTTGGTGGATATACCGGTTGGGCCGGATACTTTAATGCAGATGTCTATTGTGGCGGAACATATTGGGGCTCAGATGAAAGACTAAAAAGAGATGTTGAACCTATTGAAAATGCACTCGACATTGTTATGAATGTTAAGCCGGTTCAGTATTACTATGATACTGAGAAATATCCAAATATGGGTTTTGATGAGAACAGAATGTCATATGGATTTATTGCACAGGATCTTGAATTGGTTGTTCCAACAATGGTTAAAGAAAAGAATTTGAATGTTTCTTCAGCTGAGGCTGCAACATTGGATATGCAGGCTGAACGAAAAGTAGAGCAGTTTAAAGTAGTAAACTATACTTTAATGATCCCGATTCTTACAGAGGCTATGCAGGAGCAGCAAGAAATTATTCAGGATCAGCAAGAGTATATTCAGAGTCTTGAACAAAGACTTGAAGCGATTGAAGAACTATTGAATCTTAATCAAACTGAATAAATAAAACAGAAACCCTCAACTTCACATAATGAAAAGACGGATCATGATTTTTGATTCGTCTTTTTTATTCGTCTGAAAATCCTTTCATATTAACAAGAGTGGAAATTAATTTGAATTTTTTCTTAATTCAGCTATATCTTGGCTCAATCTTTGTGCATTTGGCCGATTTTTACTATCTTTGTGAAAAGATGTAGCTGCAAACACCTGTTTGACAATTATTTCGCTGCATAACCACAAAAACCGGATGGATTATGAAGGGTGCCGATTATAAATTGGATATTGCTTTAAGTTTGCGTTCGCGCAGAGTTTTACATAAAATCATGGAAGAAAATCCATGGTTCAGTAATATTTTAAGAAATTCAGATACTTATCAGGAGGCTGAGGAGGAGATTTCGCATTATTGTATGAGTTTGCTAAAGAAATCACCTGAAGCCATAAAATATTATAATGGAGAAGTTTCAGGTCGTAAAGCTTATAAAAGACTTCGCTGGAAAGATCTGGGTCTTATTCGTATGCTCGATTATATTACGCATTCCGGTTTACAGCTTGAGGATCCGAATCAGGGAGGGAAAATAATTACGAATCAACCCATCAAACTGATATGGGAAGCTGTACACAATAAACGTGGCGGAGCCCGCTATGCTTTTTTTCAGGATATGATGCATTTGCTACGTCAAATAAGCGGGAAGCTTGAAAATGTTCGTCCTACACGTGAGAAGGTTGAAAAATGGATGGATAGCTACCTCTGTGGTTTAGATGGAAGGATTATCAAGTTTCATGAAATCAATAAGAAACGTATTCTGGAGATTCTCATTGAGAAAATGGATAAGGGCGAAATGAGTCATCCCAGATTTACTTTTGATGAAAGTATGAATGATGAGCAGAAAATGGAGCGTGCAATGGAGTGGTGGGAAGATCATACATTTCACCTGAGTTTTGCCATTCGTGATCCTGAGCTCATTAATGAAATGCTTTCCTATTCTCTGGAAGAGAAACAAATGGTGATAATGAGAGATGCTCAGGCAAAGGGCATCCCGTTTTTTGTAACGCCGTATTACCTATCTCTGCTCAATGTATATGCCCCTGATTTTGCAGTAGGATCAGATCTTGCTATTCGCGATTATATTTTCTACAGCCGCGAACTGGTAGAAGAGTTTGGAAATATCTCTGCATGGGAGAAAGAAGATATTGTTGAAGCAGGAAAACCCAATGCCGCCGGCTGGATACTTCCTACTGATGAAAATGTACACAGACGGTATCCGTTTGTAGCCATTTTAATTCCTGATAACATGGGTCGTGCTTGCGGTGGCTTATGTGCATCATGCCAGCGTATGTATGATTTTCAGCGAGGCAGTCTGAATTTTCAACTGGATAAACTGAAGCCAACAGAGCGTTGGTCGGAAAAACTGGTGAAAATTATGGATTATTTCGAGCAGGACTCTCAGCTTCGGGATATTCTAATTACAGGTGGTGATGCACTTATGGCATCTGATAAATCACTCAAAAAAGTTCTGGACGCTGTTTACGATATGGCAGTTCGTAAAAAAGAAGCGAATAAGAAGCGCCCGGATGGAAAAAAATATGCTGAGCTATTACGAGTACGCCTTGGAACTCGATTGCCGGTTTATCTTCCTCAACGTGTTAATGACGGCCTGATAGAGGTCTTGCGCGAATTCAAAGAAAAAGCCAAGAAAATAGGGATTAAGCAATTTGTTATTCAAACTCATTTTGAATCCCCGCTTGAACTTACTCCTGCCAGTGAGAAAGCAGTGAGAAAATTACTTTCTGCAGGTTGGATGGTGACCAATCAATTGGTGTTTACTGTTTCTGCCTCCCGCAGGGGACATACCTCAAA
>PKSX01000099.1 GCA_002869435.1 Marinilabiliales bacterium
GAGTAAATCGGCAACATCGTAGAAACGATTTGTCATCATCATGGCTGCAATGATATAAGGTTTGTATCCGGCTTCGGCATATGTGGGCAGACGATACTGTTCAAAAACTTCTGCAGTAACTTCACCTTCTTTGCAGCTCACTCCGGTGATATCTGCTGGCAGACAATGCATGTATAATGCACTTTTGTCTTTTGTGACATTCATTTTGTCACGGTCACATTCCCAATCTTTAAACTTGGCATTATTTGCTAAAGCTTGTTTTTCGAGCTCTTTCAATCCGTCATGATCGTTAGCACGAAGCAATTCAGTGCGCTGCTCCATTACATGATATGGCGCCCAGCTTTTCGGATACACAATATCAGCTCCTTCAAATGCAGTTTTCATATCGTTTACAACATTGAAAGATCCACCACTTTTCTTTGCATTCTTTCCGGCCAAATCCACTACATCAGGTATTAAACCGTAACCTTCGGGATGAGCAAGTGTAATATCCATTCCAAAGCGGCTCATTAAGCCAATAATTCCCTGAGGAACAGAAAGTGGCTTTCCGTAACTGGGACTGTAGGCCCATGTCATTGCTATTTTCTTTCCTTTCAGGTTTTCGAGTGAGCCAAACATCTTTTTCAAATGAAGCAAATCAGCCATGGATTGTGTAGGATGGTCAACATCGCATTGTAAATTCACAATTCCGGGGCGTTGCGGTAGAACTTTGTTAAGGTATCCATCGTTTAAAGCATCGCCTACTTCCTTCATGTATTCGTGGCCTGCACCAAGGTACATATCATCACGAATTCCAATAATCTCTGTCAAAAACGAAATCATATTAGCGGTTTCGCGTACAGTCTCGCCATGCGAAATCTGTGATTTGCTTTCGTCAAGATCTTGTACTTCAAGTCCCAGCAAATTTGCTGCTGAAGCAAAAGAAAAACGTGTGCGCGTGCTATTGTCACGAAATTGTGAAACAGCCAGGCCACTGTCAAAGCATTTTGTGCTGATGTTTTTTGAATATAGTTTTTTCAGGGTTTCTGCAACAAGCAAAACATATTCCAATTCCTCGGGACTTTTATCCCATGTGAGTAAAAAATCTTTCTGAAACAAATCGGCATTGGTTTTTTCAATGCTCTTTATTAATTCTTTAAACTTTGCCATATTTCAAGGTTTTTGTTCTAAATTAGGTTTGCATACAGTGCATAAAATGCTGATGCAGCTTCCAGATCAGAGATCGGAGTTTTTTCGTTTGGTGCATGAGCCAGTACTTCATTTCCGGGACCAAATCCAATAATTGGAATGCCGTGAATACCGTTTATCACCACTCCATTGGTTGAAAATGTCCACTTGTCTACCAGAGGAGCTTTTCCAAATAGGTTGGTAAAGGTTTCTACTCCACACTGCACTGCAGGATGATCTTCCGGCATTTTCCAAGTGGGATAGTATTTCTCCATGCCGTATTTTTTCCCGGTAAAAGCTACGCCATCATAATGCAGAACTTCCACTTTTGATTCCGGGTTGTTTACTGCATCCTGGACTTCTTTTACAGCACTTTCCTTGGTTTCACCCCAGGTAAGACGACGATCGAGATGGAAACGGGCAAAATCGGCAACAGCACAAAGAGAAGGGCTCCCACTCACAATTTCGGAAATGGTTACCGAGCCTTTTCCCAGAAATTCGTCATTATGCAACCTTTCGTGAAGTTTTTCAACTTCAAGTGCTGCACGGGCAGCCATATAAACAGCGTTTTTGCCACGTTCGGGAGCTGAACCATGAGAGCTGAGGCCACGGAAAGATACATGCATTTCCATACGCCCGCGATGCCCGCGATATACATTTAAGTTTGTCGGTTCAGTGCTGATCGCAAAATCGGGTTTGAAACCACTTTCTTCAATGATATATTTCCAGCATAAGCCGTCGCAGTCCTCTTCCATAACACTTGAAACAACCCAAACACTGATGTCGTTTTGCAGCCCAAGGTCTTTGATAATTCGCCCGGCTGTTATCGCTGAAGCAATTCCACCTTTCTGGTCAACTGTACCCCGACCATACACAAACTCATCGTCAATTTTTCCTGAAAAGGGATCCATATCCCAGTTATCCAGGTTTCCAACATCTACAGTATCGATATGACCGTCAATGGCCAGTGTTTTAGAACCATTTCCAACACGCCCAAGTACATTTCCGATTTCATCCATCTTGATTTCATCGAATCCGGCTTCTTTCATTTGACACATTACTTCGTCCTGTACGTCTTTCTCTTCACTACTTAGCGATTTAATTTTTACGAGTTTACTGAGGTTTTCTGCAGTGTAGTTCCGATATTCGGCAGCCTTAGCCAATATCGCTTTACTTAATTCTTCCTTGTTCATTTTTATATAGTTTTTTGAAGTACGTATTAAAAAAATTAGCTTGCAAAGATATGGATAATGTGCTAATGTGCTAATTTTTTAGTGGCTAATTATAAAAAAGATCAATCAGCAGTATAGTTTTGAATTCGTAGAACGTAAAACGGGGAACGTAAGACGTGATCGATTTTACAGGATTCGAGATTTAAAATTCACGACTCAAGATTCAAAAACCGATCATATTCCTCCGGTGTATTCAAATTTACCAATACTTCGGGGAATTCGCAAGGCATGATTTTGCCTTCGTATACAGAAAGGATATCGCGGAGATTCGAATTTTCATTGGCTTCTTTGATGTTGCTTAATATATTACTGTTCATCAGCAGCGGATGTCCGTTTGTGAGTTTATATGCCGGAATAAGAAATGCACTGTTCTCAAGCTTGTTGAGCATTTCAGAAATTAACGCCGATGGGGGCGGGGGATTATCTACATTATGTAAAAAGACCGGGTACTTTGGTGAGAGACTTAGTAAGCCAGTTTGTATCGATGTAAAACGACCTTTTTCAGCATTGGGATTCAGTAGAACATGTACTTTTGGATGAACCGGAAAGAAACTGAATTTGTTAGGGTCTTTGTAATCTCGTTCATTAAGCACCACCACAATTTTGACACAATTTTCATTCAGATAATTTTGAATAATTGCATCAGCCATTGATTTTGCACCGGGCCACGGCAAAAAAGCCTTGGGCTGACCCATGCGACCACTAAATCCTGCGGCTGGTATGAGTACGGAGAATTTTTGCATGAGTGCAAAGATAGGGAATAATGAACTTAGAGTTTTGAGTTCAGAACTTAGAGCTTAGAAGGAGGAGAGAGCTACCTGTCGCCGACGAAAATCTAATCAAATTTCAGGGTGCAAAAATACGAAAAATCGAGTGTAAAACCAAGCCTCAGAGCGAAAACCCTGAAGATTAATCCCTGTTCCATCGTCCCGAAGCATGAGGGTCATGAAAAAGGAACTCGTATGCCTCCGCACACCCCGCCATGATCCTCCTGTCGTCTGAACGATGGCAGGGTTTTCCGGGCCGGATGCGCTCCGAAAAAGCAGGTTATTGATAATCTGTCATGTCTGCGTCTTTCAGCGTTCCAAACACTTTCAACTTCATAAATCACATATCATATATCATAAATCATAATTCATTCCCCCGCTTTTTGTAATTTTGGAAAAAATTCTGAAATGAAATACGATCTTATAGTGATAGGAAGCGGCCCCGGAGGTTATGTTGCGGCCATCAGAGCATCTCAGCTCGGAATGAAAACTGCTGTTGTAGAACGCTCTGAACTGGGCGGAATTTGCCTCAACTGGGGATGTATCCCAACCAAAGCGCTGCTTAAAAGTGCCGAGGTTTTCAATAATATGAAGCATGCCGAAGAATACGGAATTACCGTTACCGGCGAAGTGAAACCCGATTTTCCGGCTGTTGTTGCCCGTTCACGCGGTGTAGCCGATGCCATGAGTAAAGGGATTCAGTTTCTGTTTAAGAAGAATAAAATTGATGTGCTTCAGGGATTTGGCAAAGTTCTTCCCGGAAAGAAAGTGGAAGTGAAAAAAGAAGACGGCACTACCGAGAACTACGAAGCCAATCATATTATTCTGGCTACAGGAGCCCGCTCTCGTGAATTGCCCAATCTGAAACAGGACGGCAAGAAAATCATCGGATACCGCGAAGCCATGACGCTGGATAAGCAACCTGAATCTATGCTGGTTGTGGGAAGCGGTGCCATTGGCTCTGAGTTTGCCTATTTCTATCATACCATGGGAACTCAGGTAACTTTGGTTGAGTTTATGCCTAATATTGTTCCTGTAGAAGACGAAGAAGTATCTAAACAGCTCGAGCGTTCTTTCAAAAAGAACAAAATGAAGGTAATGACCTCGTCTGAAGTGCTCAGTGTGGAAACATCGGGTAAAAAATGTAAGGTGCAGATTAAAACCAAAAAAGGCGAGGAAACCGTTGAGGTGGATATCGTGCTTTCTGCAGTGGGTGTTTCCACAAACCTTGAAGGCATCGGGCTGGAAGAAACCGGTATCAAACACGAAAAAGGCAAAATTGAGGTCGACGATTTCTACCGTACCAATATTGAAGGCGTTTATGCCATCGGTGATATCGTTCACGGACCTGCATTGGCTCATGTCGCTTCTCACGAAGGGATTATTTGTGTGGAGAAAATTTCAGGAATGGATGTGGACGCACTCGATTATAAAAATATTCCGGGCTGTACATATACTTATCCGGAGGTAGCATCTGTTGGAATGACAGAGAAAGCTGCAAAGGAAGCAGGATATGAAATAAAAGTTGGAAAATTCCCGTATTCAGCCAGTGGAAAAGCAAAAGCCAGTGGCAAAACTGATGGATTTGTAAAAGTGATTTTCGATGCCAAATACGGCGAGTGGCTGGGAGCGCATATGATTGGCGACCATGTTACCGAAATGATTTCTGAAGCCGTTGTTGCGCGTAAACTGGAAACCACCGGACACGAAATTATAAAAGCAGTACATCCGCATCCAACCATGTCGGAAGCGGTTATGGAAGCCGTTGCTGCAGCATACGACGAAGTTATACATTTATAATATTGCTCTATGTGTGGCATAGCAGGTGTTTTGGCATTATCCGAAAACGGAAAATCTCTTTTTCCGTTTCTGCCTGCAGCTATACAAAAACTACATTTGCGTGGTCCCGACCGGCATAAAATTCACGAAAACGGAGATTTTTCCGGGGCTCATGCCCGTTTATCGATAATTGACCTCAGTGAAGCCAGCGATCAGCCTTTTATCTCTGAAGACGGACGCTATATTTTGCTTCTTAATGGCGAAATCTTCAATTTTCGGGAAATCAGAGCAGAACTTGAAGGGCAGGGAAGGACATTCAAAACTTCCGGCGATGTGGAAGTTGCTTTGCAGGCCTTTATGCACTATGGCCCGGCTTGTCTTGAAAAATTTAACGGTTTCTTTGCCATAGCCGTGTATGATAATCAGAAGAAATCTTTGTTTCTGGCCCGCGATAGATATGGAATCAAGCCACTATACTATTATCAGGATGGTCAAAACCTGATTTTTGCTTCAGAAATGAAAGCCATGCTTGAGTTTCCAATTAAACGGGAGCTTGATGAGGCTTCGTTCAGAGATTATTTTCAGTTTACGTATATTCCTGAACCTTATACCATGCTGAAAAATGTGCATAAACTCCCCGCGGCACATTATGCTGAAGTGAAAAATGGTGAATTTGAATTGAAGCAGTGGTACGAAATACCGGAAGAAAAATACGAAGGCTCATACGAAGATGCACAAAAGGATTTGCGTGAGCTGATGGAAGATTCTGTTGCAAAACGTATGATTTCTGATGTGCCGCTTGGTGCTTTTTTAAGCGGAGGGATCGATTCGAGTATTGTTTCAGTACTGGCCGCGCGACAGAACAGCAAGATGGAGGTCTTTTCCATCACTTTCCCCGATCATCCGTATTACGATGAAAGCACGTATGCAAAGGAAGTCGCAAAAATGCACGGTCTAAATCAGCAATTGATTCCGGTCAGGGAGAAAGATTTTCTGGATGCATTGCCAAAGGTTTTGGATTACCTCGATGAGCCGTTTGCCGATTCCTCGGCCATAGCGGTGTATGTATTGTAGGAGTTTGTGAAGAAACATTTAACTGTTGCACTTTCAGGAGATGCTGCCGATGAAATCTTCGGTGGTTATCGAAAACAAAGGGCTGCTGCAGCCATCATGGGCGGTAGTTCGGCAAAAAGAGCTTTATTAAAAACGCTCAGACATATTCCCGGAACTTACAGCCGAAAATCAAAAGCAGGTGATTTGATGCGAAAAATGAAGCGTATGGGAAAAGCGGCTTCATTAAATGGCAACGATTTGTATGTTTTTCTGGCATCTTTCATGGCAGAAGAAGAAAAAAACAAAATTTTTAGCCCGGAAGTTCAGAATGCCGGAAATGCTCTTCAGCACTTGCTTGGAGATATATCAGCCCATGACTTCAATACCTTCCTTCGTGCCGACATGAAAATGGTCTTAAACGGTGATATGCTGCGGAAAACAGATCTTATGTCGATGGCCAATTCGTTGGAGCTTCGTTCACCATTTTTAGATTACCGCGTAATAAACTTTGCCTTCTCTTTACAGTCAAAATGGAAAGTTGATGAAAAAACAGGAAAGAGAATCTTGTTGGATGCTTTTCAGGACATCATACCACCATCAGTACTGAAGCGACCAAAACACGGATTCGAAGTACCTTTGGGATCATGGATGCAGGGTAGTCTTTTCAGTGATATGCAAAATATCTGGCTGGAAGACTCATTTATCCGAAATCAGGGTCTTTTTAATCCGGATTATATTCGCCACTTGCTGATTCAGGTTGAAGCAGGAAAAGCCCCGGTGCATCAAAGCACTTTATGGTCTCTCATTGTTTTTCAGAATTGGTGGATGAAATACATGGCTTGATGAAGAAGATTAGAGTATTGAGGATTTTGAACCGCTTTAACCTTGGCGGTCCGACATATAATGCCAGCTTGTTAACGCGTTACATGCCCGATGAGTATGAAACCATGCTTATTGGTGGCCCCAACCTTGAAGACGAACACGATAGTTTGCATATTCCGCATAATCTTGGACTAAAGCCCACGATTATTCCTGAGCTTACCCGCTCGGTAAACGTAGCGAGAGATTTACAGGCTTTAAAGAAGATCAAGCGAATTATAAAAAAGTTTAAACCTCACATTGTACACACTCATGCCTCAAAAGCCGGTGCGCTTGGACGGCGTGCAGCACATGCAATGGGAGTTCCTGTTATCGTACATACATATCATGGTCACGTCTTCGATGCCTATTTCAACGGACTTATCAGTCGATTCTATAAACAGGTTGAGCGAAACCTTGCTTCAAAAACCGATGCAATAATTGCGCTAAGCGAGCGTCAAAAGCATGATCTGATAGTAAAACACAAAATCTGTAATGAAAAGCAGGTAAGTATTTTACCACTTGGGTTTGAACTGGAAAAGTTTCAGCTGGATATGGATGAAAAGCGAAGAGCTTTTCGTCAGAAATATGAACTTAAGGATGATGAGGTTGCCATTGGTATCATTGGTCGTATGGTTCCAATTAAGAACCACCTAATGTTCATCGATGCGGTGAAAAATCTTCAGGGAATGAATCCCGGAAAATTTAAGGTATTTATAGTGGGAGATGGTCTTACGAAGCCACTTGTACAGGAAAGACTAACTGAGTATGGTATGCCATTTAGTATAAATGGGCATAAACCTGAAATTGTTCATTTCACCTCCTGGCTTAAAGATATTGACCGTGTTGTTGCAGGGCTCGACATTGTAGCACTTAGTTCACTTAATGAAGGAACTCCGGTCAGTCTTATTGAAGCTCAGGCATCGAATTGCCCGATTGTATCCACCCGGGTTGGGGGTATTGAGGATATTGTTATAGAGAACGATACTGCGTTGCTTTCGCCATCTGAAGATGATTTGTCACTGGCTCAGAATATGGCCAAACTAATATCTGATAAGTCTTTACGAGAAAAAATGTCTAAAAACGGCAGCAATTTTGTACACGAACGTTTTAGCTACACTACCATGGTGCAAAACATGCATGAATTATATCAAAACCTTCTTAAAGAGAAGAAACTGATATAAAATCTTCAAAATATCGTAAAAAAAGGAACATTTTTACTACAAACAACGTATTGTTGGAAAAACAAATCCCATCATATACCTTAAATATTAAAATTTTGGTATTTTTGACGGATTGAAGATTGTATTGATGAGGAAAACGCTCTATTTTGTATTTGTTTTATTGGCAATATTGCTTGTATCTTGTAAAAGTTCAAGTGAGATGTTTACACTTCATAATAAAGATGAAGTTTCACCTAATTCTGATCTATTAAGTAACAGTGAGTATTACTTATCACCAGGTGATGAGATAAGTGTTATCGTATTTTCAAACGATGGTGAGAAATTGCTTGATCCCTTAGCCGTAAATGGTCAGGCTTCATCCTCAAACAACGTAACATATACTATAGAGTCTGATGGCAGGGTTCATCTTCCAATATTGGGATATGTTTATATTGCCGGCAATACTATCAGACAGGCTGATTCGCTTCTCATGTCTGAATACAGTAAAACCATTATCGAGCCCTTTGTTCAGGTAAATGTTCTGAATAAAAGAGCATATGTTTTTCCTGGAGGAGGTGAATCAAAAGCTATGGTTATTCCTCTTGAAAATGACCAGACCAGTCTTGTAGAAGCATTGGCTCTTGCCGGTGGTCTTAATGAAGGGAAGGCTAATATGGTTAAGCTGATAAGACGTGATGGTGACAAATCTAAGGTTTATATAATTGATTTGTCGGATTATGAACAGGTTCAGTATGCTTCTGTAGTTCTTCAGGCAAATGACTTGGTATATGTTGCTCCGAAAAATAGATTTGGAAGGGCAATTCTGAATGATGTAGTACCGTATTTGTCCATTATCTCAACCTTTGCTGTTATTTACAATATTACTTCAAACTAATTATGAAACAAAAGATAGCGAAGTTTAACGACGAATTTGACTTTAAGCTTTTTCTTTATATTGCGAAGAGAAATCTGAAGAGAATAATTCTATTTTTCATTGTTCTATTTCTATTTTTATTTCTTTATCTGCGTTATACACAGCCAATCTATGAGTCAAGCACTATTGTTCAGCTTAATAGTGATGATAAAGGTCAGATGCTTTTCGAGACCAAAAACCTTTATGATGAAGATATTTATCGTAAGATTGAGGTAATGCGTTCTCCGGTGTTTATTCGCCGGGTTGTTTCACGCCTTCCACTTGATGTCAGTATTTTTGCAAAGGGGAACATTCTAAATTCTGAACTCTATAAATCAGCGCCATTTAAAGTATATTATGAATTGATAGATTCTACATTCTATGCTGAATCGCTTGATATTACTATTCATGATGATCATCTCAATGTCAGTTATATGAATCTTGATGGCAGTATGGAAGACAAATCTTTTCAACCATACGAAAGTGTTGTTCTGCCAAAAGTGATATTTTCAGTAGAGCCTGTGGATACAGTAAACTTCATGCAGAAGTTTAAAAACAGAGAATTTATTGTTGTTTTCAATAATATAGATAATTTAGTGTATAAATATTCCAGAAAGATTAATATTAGTGTTGTTAGCGATGCTGCAAAAACTATTCGAATCAGCTTGAGAGATATTAATGCAAGTAAGGCAACTGATATTGTAAATGCCATTACTACTGAATTTGAACTTTTTGAGATTGAAGAACAGAAACAGAGTTCTGAGAGCATTCTTGAGTTTATTGATGGACAACTGGGTATTGTTGAGGAGAACCTTACAGAATCAGAAGATTCATTATACAAAGTTTCTGTAGCGTCACCAGACTCACTTGAAGATAAAACTGGATTAAAATCCCGCATGAGAGAGCTGGACCGTTTAATTTCCAAAACAAAATACGAAAAGGAAGTTCTGTCTGCATTTATTCTGTCTGTTGAGAATGAAGAGAATGATGTACTTTTTCTGATTTCAATGTTGACTGGAACGGAGTCTTACACATACTTGTCTCCATACTTAACTTCCTTACAGGACCTTGAGTTTAAACGTCAGGAGTATTTAATCACCATGACAGAGAACTCAACGGTTATTGAGAGTATTGATAAGCAGATATCTTATCAGAAAAGAATGATTCATCAGAGTGCTGCAAGTTTATTGGATAAAATGGAATCGGATCTGCGTCAGCAGGTAAACGAGCGTAATAAGATTGCAGCTATTCTTGGTCAGCGGGAGATTGATATACCTGATGATCAAAGCAGGCTGCAGAGGTTTTATTCGGTAAATGAAAAGTTCTACAATCAACTTATTGAGAAGAAAATTGAATATTCTATTGCAATTGCAGGATATGTGAGCCAACTGATAGTTCTGGAACCGGCCCGTCCGAATTTTAAACCTGTGTTTCCAAATAAAAAAATGATATGGTTCGGAGGAGTTGCTTTTGCCATACTGATTTCTCTGGGATTTATAATACTGAAGTATATATTATATAATGAGGTGGTTTCACTGAAGGATGTAACAAGATATACAAATGTGCCAGTTCTGGGTGTTATTCCGAAATACAAAAGCCATATTCCCGTAAGTCAACTTATTGTGGATTCAAGACCCCGTTCGTTGCTTGCAGAATCATTGCGTGCGATTAGAGCCAATCTACAGTTCATTAAAAATGGCACAACACCCAAATCCATAACTATTACGAGTACAGTTTCAGGAGAGGGTAAAACATTTGTTGCCATAAACCTTGCCGGAGTACTGGCGTTTAGTGAAGAAAGTGTTATTGTTCTTGACTTTGATATGCGTAAACCAAAAATTCACCTTGGTTTCAATACGGATAATGAAGTTGGTGTAAGTTCAATTTTATCAGGAGGGGAAGATATAGACAAGTGTATTCGGAAAAGTGCGCTTGCTAATCTTGATTTTATTACTGCCGGGCCTGAGCCAATTAATCCATCAGAATTAATTCTGGGAGATAGAATGGATAAACTGCTGGAGTATCTGCGGACTAAGTACGCATACGTTATTATTGATACACCACCTATCGGTTTGGTAAGTGATGCTATGAAATGTATGCAGCACTCTGATTATCCGATTTATGTAATCAGGGCAAATTTCTCGGAAAGGAATTTTGTTTATAATGTCGAAAGATTGTACAATGAAAATAATTTCCGTTACATGAGTGTTATTTTAAATAATGTAGATCCGGATATTACAGGTGCCGGTTCTTCAAGAGGTTATGCTTATGGTTACGGTTACGGATATGGTCATGACAGATATGGATATTATGAGGAGGAACAGGTGAGACGTAGATGATTCTTTGGCAGATTGTTCAGAATTTTCAGAAGAAAACATGCTTGAAATAAAAACTTTTAACATAGAAGGACCTGTTTTGTTAATGCCACGTGTTTTTTGTGATGAGCGCGGGTATTTTATGGAATCATACCAGAAGGAGAGGTTTCAGAGTAATGGTGTTAATGTCGATTTTATTCAGGATAATGAATCCAGATCGGCAAAATTTGTTATGAGAGGATTGCATTTTCAAAAACCACCCTTTGCCCAGGCCAAGCTTGTCAGGGTAATAAAAGGAGCTGTATTTGATGTTGCCGTTGATATTAGAAAGTCGTCTTCTACTTTTGGTAAATACATTTCTGCTGTTTTGTCTGAAGAGAATAAGCATCAACTCTATATCCCCGAAGGCTTTGCGCATGGTTTCTTATCTTTGGCTGATGATACCATCGTTAATTATAAAGTCAATGCGTATTATAATAAGGAAAGTGAAGGAACTCTTGTCTGGAACGATCCGCAATTAAATATTGAATGGCCAACAAATGAGATAATAATTAGTGAAAAAGATTCATTGGTTGCTCAATTTTTTAATAATTTTGTGTCCCCCTTTGATTAGAGGAATCTGATATGAACTGGACGAGTGTATTGATATTTTTTTTGCTGGCTTTAGGTTTTTCTGCAATAACCAATGGCCTGTTTCTTAAATTCTCCTCTAATTTGGGGCGCAGACATCCTGCAAAAGCAGATCAAATTAGATGGGCGAAAGATGAAAAACCTTCGTTTGGAGGCATAACCTTTTTTATCGTTTTTCTTTTATCAATAATCTCATTCCTGATACTGGATCCTGAAGGTGCAGTGCTATTTCAGAATACTGAATTCCTCGGATTCATGCTTGCTGCATCTATAGGCTTCCTTACCGGCTTATTTGATGATGCATTTAATACCCGCCCATATCTTAAACTTGGTTCTCAGATTCTGGCAGCTGTAGTCTTAGTACTATCAGGAACATATATAGGAATCACGGGTATATACTGGCTCGATATTGCCATAACTTTGGTTTGGGTAATCGGAATAATGAATTCGATTAATCTGCTGGATAACATGGATGCCATTTCCTCTGTTGTTACTATAGGAATTTTAGGTAGTTTTCTTGTTGTTATTCAGCTGAATGGTACTCAGGATGGTTCTTACGGGTTTATAATTATTGGTCTCATTGCTGCTTTGGGAGGTTTCCTCTTCTATAACTGGAATCCTTCAAAACTGTTTATGGGAGATACCGGATCTATGTTTCTGGGTATTATTATTGCATTTCTAGGTATTAAATATGCCTGGAATGTGGAAATAGTTGACCGTTCTGTTGATATTCCATTGATTAACCGATTTTTACTTGTTTTTATAGTTTTTGTATTACCGATAACCGATACAGCAACAGTATTTTTTAAGAGAATTACGTCGGGAAGATCTCCATTGCAGGGAGGTAAAGATCATACTACTCACCATTTATTTTATCTGGGCTTAAGCGAAAGATATGTCGCTCTGATTTATGTTATGATTAGCCTCATATCAATATTCATTGTTGTGAAAATGCTGCAGCTCTATTTTGCATGGAACTCTTTTATGACTCTTGGATTTGGATCATTTTTTATTATTGTCTTTGGTGCTCTGTTTTTTATAGCACACCTAAATCGAAGCGATGATCATTACAAATCTCCTGAAAAAGACAAAAAATCTGCATAGCTTTGCATGATTTTTACTAATCCTCATTTTAACTAAAAGCAAACAGCAATGAAAAAATGGCTGATCTATACTTTTGCAATAGCTATACTTGCCGTATTGGCACTGCAGTTATTCATGTTCTCTACTATTCAGCAACAGAAGAATTCTGACGAAAAGTACTTTAATATGGCCAAACAGGAGTATAAGATTTTTGTGCCGTACATTCCTGATTCTCTCGAGCTTTTTGGTGAAAATGTTCCGGTTGATCATGTTCTTGTTAGGGAACGACTCGAAAATGAGATTGTAAGAAATATGTATTGGCATTCCCATACCATATTATTATTGAAACGCTCTGCAAGATATTTTCCGGTTATTGAGCCAATTCTTTCCGAAAATGGGATTCCTGACGATTTTAAATACCTGGCCATGGCTGAGAGTGAACTTACCAATGCTGTCTCTCCTGTAGGTGCATCAGGTGTTTGGCAGTTTATGAAAAGCACAGCTCAGGAGTATGGCCTCGAGGTCAGAACTGATGTCGATGAAAGATATCACCTAGAAAAGTCTACAAATGCTGCATGTCGCTATCTGAAAGCATCCAAACAACAATTTGGATCATGGACCCTTGCTGCTGCGGCCTATAACATGGGAGGCGGCGCTTTGAAAAGAGATGTTGATGCACAAAAAACCAATGATTATTATTCTTTGCTTCTGAATCAGGAAACTGCAAGGTATGTATATAGAATAGTGGCCCTAAAACTGATATGCGAACAGCCATTTCAGTATGGTTTTTTTATCCGTAATAAAGACTTGTATCAACCAATACCAGTGAAGAAAGTTAGTGTTTCTTCATCAATCTCCAGTTTGGTTGATTTTGCAGCAGAATATAACCTGAGTTTTCTTGAGCTGAAAAATGTAAATCCGTGGTTGAGATCAGATAAATTGGTAGTTAATACCGGAAAAACATATGAAATAAATATTCCGCTTAGCTTTAGCCATACAAAACTGACAGAAAATATTGCAGATCCTTATACTATTTTTAAAGATAGTATTGTAGTTGAGTAGGTAAGAGTTGTTATGGGAAGGAACAGTGCATATCTTGAAATAATTGGTGCCAGGGAACATAATCTGCGAAATATTGATATTCAAATTCCCCGTAATGAGTTGGTTGTAATTACAGGACTAAGTGGCAGCGGTAAGTCTTCATTGGCATTTGATACTATTTTTGCTGAAGGCCAGCGCCGGTACCTGGATACATTTGCTGCTTATGCCAGACAGTTTATGGGTGGTTTGAAAAGACCCGATGTGGATAAAATATCAGGTCTGTCACCGGTTATCTCGATTGAGCAAAAATCAGGTTCAAAGAATCCCAGATCAACTGTAGGAACCATTACTGAGGTGTATGACTATCTTCGCTTGCTTTTTGCACGTGCATCAACTGCCTATTCAGCGGTTACCGGGAAAGAAATGGTGCAATACAGCGATTCAGAAATTGTTGATTTAATTGCACAGCGTTTTAAGGGAGAGTTGATACATGTTTTGGCGCCACTGGTGAAAGCGCGAAAGGGACATTATCGTGAGCTTTTTGAGCAATATCGTAAGATGGGTTTTATCCATGTATATGTTGATGGTGAGCTTAAAGAACTGGCTCCGAAAATGCAGGTAGACCGATATAAAATTCATGATATTGATGTTCTAATCGATAGGATTGAGGTAAATGCGAAATCTGAAAAACGACTTTCAGACGCGTTGAATCTGGCATTAAGATATGGTAAAGGTAACGTGAGTATCTTGAAGCACGAGGATACAGATAAGAAATATTATAGCAGAAATCTGATGTGTGAGCAAAGCGGTATTTCATATGAGATGCCTGAGCCCAATACATTTTCTTTCAATTCTTCATACGGTGCCTGCCCTAATTGTAAAGGTACAGGAAAGATATCAGAGGTCGATATGACTAAAGTAATACCCGAGCCCCGGGTAACCATTAGAAATGGAGGTATAGCGCCACTTGGCCCTTATAAGAATAACTGTATTTACAAGCAGGTTGAGCTTATTTGTCGTAAATATGGGCAAAGTCTTGACGATGAAGTAGCAGATTTAAATGTTGATGCATTGAATGCAATTTTATATGGTTCTAATGAAATGCTGACTTTGAAAAATGATTATGTCGGTGTAACATCAAGCTATAACTTATCTTTCGATGGAATTATTAATATTCTGAAACAGCAGAATGAGGAAGAAATGTCTCCGGCCGTGAAACGCTGGTCTGACTCATTTATGAATATGACTGATTGTCCGGTTTGTGAGGGATCACGTTTAAAATCAGAGGCTCTAAATTTTAAGATCGATAACAAGAGTATCCATGAAATTGCAGAAATGGATATCACTGACTTGTTAAAATGGATAGATCAATTGCCTTCAAAGCTGAATGA
>PKSX01000187.1 GCA_002869435.1 Marinilabiliales bacterium
TGTGCACCTGCGAGCGAAGCATTTTGAATGGGTTGAATGCGATTCAGAGAAAACCCTGAATGCTCGTAAAATATTTGATTGACAGCCTGCCATGTAGTTGAATTCTCTTCAAGAACTACTTGCTGATTCATTTCTGCACCATCATAATCTGAGGTTCCGGATATTGAATCCTCAGATAAAGCCATCTCACGCTGAATTCTTATTTCGTTCGAAAGAGAGTCTATATCTTGTTGCATATCAACAGCAACCTTGTTTAAATAATTGAACCTCTTTTTTAGATTTACCGTCTGGCAGGAAACCACTACCAGAATAACGGGGAAAACAATGAACCAAATATTAGGTTTTGCAGGGCAGCGCATAGTTACATATTTGTATTTTCATTGTAAATATACAAAATATGACAAAACCAGCGCTTTACTATTTAATCTATTCCCCGATAAACGCACACAATTCCTTATACAATTGCTGCGTGGGCAAACCCATTACATTGAAATATGAGCCCTCAATACGTTCAATAGCTATATACCCGATCCACTCCTGCACGCCATAAGATCCCGCCTTATCAAAAGGCTGATGAGTATCAATATAATAATCGATTTCCTCATCGCTAAGCTCACGAAACCATACGGCTGAGCGCACCGAAAAGGTGTGTTGTTTTTGCAGACTTTTTAAGGTTACCGCTGTAAACACTTCGTGCATATTTCCTGAAAGATTATTGAGTATCTTCACCGCATCTTCTTCATCTACAGGCTTCTCAATAACACGGCCGTCTTTCCACACAATCGTATCGGCCGTTACAAGAATATCATTTTCTTCAAGCTTATCCAGCGGGTATGCCTCGCTTTTCAGGCGGCTAAGATATTCAGGGACTTCTGCAGCCTGCAGGGCTTTCGGATAGATCTCCTCTGCATGCACAGGAGCAATATCAAAATCAATACCCATTCCATGTAGCAAAGCATGACGACGGGGGCTGGCAGAAGCCAGAACCACCCTGAAATCTTTTATTTTTTCGTTTAGTATCATCCCCATTTATTACTTAAGTCCAACAATTGAATTGAGAGAATACCTGCAACCATATAAATCTTCAATATCGTAGACAATGCTCTGTAGTCATTGTTCTCCTTGGCTTTTCTAAGCTGAAAAATGAAGTAAATAAACATAGGTATTAAAATGACAACAACATAATACATCAGATATGTTTTGTCCATTTTCCAAGTGAGGTAAACAAAATAAAGCAATGCAGCAAGAAATATAAAGGATAAAATTTGAAGAATCATTTTTGTTTCCTTTTTACCGTATTTTATGGGAATATTAGTACAGTCGAATTCCGTATCACCTTTTACATCGACAACATCTTTTACAATTTCCCGAATGAAAGTGATAAAAAACGCAAATGATGCATATATAAGCACTGCCTTTTTCAAATATGGAAAAGAAGTAATAGGAATTTGTCCAGTTGAATTAAAAGACAAAACATAGTAAAGAAATACAAGTACAATGCTTATTGCGGCAAGGACGGATACAACAATATTACCCGAAAGAAGTTCGCGCTTGTATTTAGTGGAATAAAACCAATAGAGTCCGGCAATAAATACAGGAAAGAAGTACATGCTAAACGATTTCATCTGATATGCGAGTATGCTTCCGAGTATAATACCGGCTGTAGTCATAATGATAAACCATGTCATTCCAGCGCGAAGCGGGAGCTTATTTCTGAGAACGGTTTTTCCCGGGCGGTTGATTTCGTCCATACCGATATCGTAATAATCGTTCAATGCATATCCACCCGCAGAAATCAAAACATAGGTCATAACCAGCATTGCATACTGCAACTCTGAAAACGGATTCATTATTTTATCAATTTCAAAGGAAGGTTCAAACAGGAAGAACCGCATTAAATACATGATTAATGCAATAATAAGCAGGTTAACCACTCTGAATAATCTGAAATATGCCATAATCTCTATTGTTTACCAATGGAATGCATCCTCGTCAAACCATTGTTTTTTTACTTTTAATACCTGTTCTATCACATCGCGAACGCAAGCATCTCCCCCCCTCCGGTCTGAAATATAATCTGCAATATCTTTCAATTCACGGCTCGCATCAGCTGGACAGGCCGCCACACCCGCCAGTTTCATAATCGGATAATCGGGCAGATCATCTCCCATGAACAAAACCTCAGAGGCATCAATGTTTTTTTCTGAAATAAATTGCTCAAAAACCTCTTTTTTATCTGACACCCCCTGAAAAACGTTATCAATCTTCAGTAAATTGCACCTATGAGAAATTCCTTTATCATGACTTCCTGTAATTACCGCAATGGTATAGCCCTTTTTACGAGCCAACTGCAATGCATATCCGTCTTTAACATTGGCTCTGCGCAATTGCACCCCTTCTTCAGACAATAAGACCCTTCCATCGGTGAGGACACCATCGTAATCGAAGACAAATGTTGTGATTTTATGTAGTTTTTCTCTGAAATTACTCATGAATGTCTTTTTTTTATTATTTCTGACATTGACCGATACAATGCCTGTAAGTCCGGGTGGTTTGAAAGCATGGCAAGATGCTTATTAATTGTTTCTTCATCTTTTCTTATAGCCGGGCCGGTTTGAAACTCATCGGGATGACCTGAATCGAGCCGTGATAAAGTTTCCTTCATCAACGGCAGCAAAACCTCTGCAGCATCATACTTATCAGGAATTTGCTCATAAGCTGCCGCATAAAGTGAATTCACAAAATTGCTGGACAAAACACCTGCCAGATGTAAATGCCGCCTCGTTTCAAAATCTGCTTCAAATACTTTTGGAGTTATCATTCCGGCCAGTTTTTTCAATACATGCAATGTATCTTTATCTGAAGCTTCAATAAAAACCGGAAAGTCGCTATTTAAAAGATGATGTTCCTTTCTGAATGTTTGCAACGGGTAAAAAACTCCATAACTGTCAAATTCAGAAAATACATTCATATCCATTGATCCCGAACAATGAATCATCTTATGCCTTTTTGAGAGCGCAGGTAATACAAGATTCAAATCACGGTCGCGTCGTGTAAAAAAGATGAAATCGGTGTATTCAGAAAACTCTGAAAGATCCTGAATGATTTTTTCAGAAGACAGTTCCGGGATATTTAAAAGCTCTTTTTGTGAACTGCAAATAACAACGTCAATACCGGCATTAAGAAAAAGTCTCGTCAAATGAGAACCAACATTTCCGGCACCGATTATTCCAACGCTGAATTTTGCATCTTTCATATCGATACAAAAATAGTGAATAAGTCGGAATCAGAGCAAGGTGTCAAAGTCGTATTCTGACAACCAGCGATTTAACTATTTCCAGTGCCGTAGTATGTCCGGATAAATCAGGAAATAATTTTCCGTTACTACCATTGAAATGCCCGTGCCCGATTACTTTCATGTAGTATTTATCCTGCAGGTTTTTTGGATCAATAATCTCTGATTCATATATCAGCGATGGTTGAGCAGAAGCAGAATAATGCCTGTCGTTTGCAAAACGCGTTGTAGTCCAGAATTCATTATAATCGAAACTCTGATTGATTTCAAGCATCACCTTAAACGGGCTGTTTATCGTTTGATCAGATCTCGATTTCAGGTCAAAATTATCTTTTGGAGTCGGACCGGTATATGCATCAGGGATTGCAGTTTCCTGTTTCGGAACATATAAACCATCATCTTCCTGCACATTTCTTTTTCTGGCCCAGTAGGGCAATGCTGATGGTCTTCTGACCGGCCCCGGCAGCCACCTACCCGAGCTGGCATCACCATGTTTGAAAACGCCTTTTGCAATAGACTCACTCACATAAAGAGTTTGAATGTATTTACCATTTTCGGTTTCCAGCCATATGGCCAGAATCGGGTGGCTGTGCGATTTGCCTTTTCTGAACTCAAGCTCAATTTGCAAACCTTTTCCTTCAACATTGGTAATAATCTTTTCAGGCTCATCACCTACTTTAGCTCCCGGATTACATGCCGGAAAGACAAATACTGCAATTAATAAAATGATTATATATTTCATAACACAATCTTAAAATTCAACAATAATTCCCAATGTTGGCACTATTGAGCCACCAACGTTTTCCAAGGTTTTCATTTCATAGCGTTGTAATTCGGCAGGATCAAGTGGGTTAACAATGATATTATTCCCGGAATTGTCGGTTGCCGGTATCAGATTGTCCTGTCCCTCATACTGAAAATTGTAGAAGTTCTGTACATCCATGTAAATATTGAGACTCCACTTATCAAAGAAATATTCTTTGTCAATCCTTACATCGAGCTGATGAAATGAGGATAATCGTTCAGAATTATAGGCAGAATAGTTTAGATATGGACGCCCCTGTATATTCCATGCCTGAACCAAAGAGCTTGTATATTCATCGTATGGAGTATAAGGTGAACCACCTGAGTATTTCCATTTCAAACCAAAAGTCCAGTTTCTTTTAAACTTTCTCGATACCAAAACATTAACAATATTTCTTGCGTCCCATGCAGAAGCAATATACTCGTTATCGAATCCGGTAAATTCACTTCTGACAAACGTATATGTTACCAGCATGGTCATTTTATCGATGATTTTTCGACGGTATAATACTTCAAAACCATATGCACGACCTTCTCCGACCGACTCTACAGGCTCATCTCCAACTACACCAAAATCTCCTCCTTTATTGGCCAGACTTACAGAATCGCGAAGCGAAACTGGGTAATGACCATAATCCTTATAAAATCCTTCCAGGGTGATTTTACTTTCATCATTTGGGAGAAACTCTATTCCGGCAATATAATGCGTTACACCTATATACTTTAAATCATTTGCTTTATTCACCAGAACTCCGCTTTCGCTATATCCAAGCGTTGTATATGCAGGCAACTGTTTATAATGACCAATACTCCCATTTAAATACCAGCGCTCATTGAGGCCATAACTTAAAGAAAGTCGGGGTGAAATCTGATTCAACGGATTCAGCATCTCATCACTGTATGTATTTCCATCAAGCCTGAAACCTAGAGTAACACCAAGTCTTTCTTTCAAAATCTTACCACTGATCTGCGAAAAGAATCCGAATTTATAGAAATCCAGACTACTGTCATAATCAAGAAGTGTTGAATTTCCATTAAGGAAGATTTTCTGATATGTGCTATTGTAGTACTTTGCATACTCAGCAGAAACACCTGTCATTAATCGCCATGAATTGAGAAAATTTATTCTTTCAAAACGGAACTTATTTTCAATCTCGTCACTGGAATAATCCTGCACTTTTAATGAATCCGCTTCGATATTATCCTGATATTTATAAGACTTATTTCTAAACATATTTCTGCTGACAATATAATTGTCGAAACCGTTTTCGCGGAAATGCCGGTACACTATTCCAAAGGTATAATTCCATTGATCGGTTTCCGGTAAATAACTCAGGATATATCGTTGTTCTTCTGTTTCATTACGTTCAAGATTCAGGCGATTCTTATCCAAAGCACCAATACTGATGATCGAAAGCTGATTTTTCTCTCCAATAGTCATTCTGTATTTGAGCATGTAATCATCGTATGTCGGTAAAAAAGGAAGACCCAGTGCCTGAAACAAAAACTGCAAATATGATCTTCTGTAGCTAAACAGAAGTCCGCTTTTTTCGGTCAATGGGCCATTAAAAGACAACCCGAAATCGGAAGCACCAAGCACTATTCTTTTTTCCGACTTATCTTTGTTAGGAGTGATTAATGACATATTCAGAACCGAACTCATAGCATTGCCGTGATTGACCTGAAAGGATCCGGTATAAAAATCTACCTCACGCAGAAAATCTGCATTAACGATACTTGCAGGACCTCCTGAAGCGCCCTGAGTTGCAAAATGATTCAAATTAGGAAATTCAATCCCATCCAGAAAGAACCTGTTTTCATTTGCACCCCCGCCCCTTACAATAAGGTCATTTCTTTGAACAGGTGTTTGTCCTACACCCGGAAACGATTGTACAACTTTGGAAATATCGCGGTTGCCTCCCGGATTTTTCTCGATCTCCGATAAACCAATACTTTGCATTGCCACAGGACTTTCTATATTCTTGGCAAAAATCTGATTGGTAATGGTAACCGTGCTGAGGGTAGTTGTTTTCTGGGTAAGATATATCTCTATGTATGTTTCATTAGAATTTGTAACCTGAAACTCCTCTGATAAATATGGATTATAACCCACCGAAGTAGCTTGCAAGCGCACGAAACCGACCGGAACACCAGTTATAATAAAATTTCCTTCAAAATCAGAGGTACTACCTATCTGAGTACCACTAATAATTATATTAGTAAAAGGCAAGGGTTCATTATTCTTCTCATCTTTAACCACCCCTTTTATGGTCCCGTTTTGAGCAAAAGTGAGAAATACAAAAAGAGTTAGGTATAATGTAATTATTACTTTCATCACAAATGTTTTGCACAAATTTACAACTGATTTTGATGAAAACCTATGGATTATGTTTAATATCATAATATATATTTTAAACAAAATGCTAACCACCTTCTGTTTATAACTTTAGGACAAATAACGTATGAATTGTAACTATTTAAAAAAATAATCGTATTTTTGTACTATAAAACGAACAAAGTTTAATTAAATTTTCGTGTTATGAAAAAACTCATTCTTTCTGTTGTTGTGGTCTTTGGTATTGTTGCCATGGCCAACGCGCAAGAATTAACAAGCAAAAAAGGATTCACCATTTTACCTGAAGCCGGTGACGTTGTTATTGGTTTCAATGCTGTACCAGTTGTTGATTTCTTCCTTAATGTTGTAAACATTCAGGTTGACAATGCCAACTATTCACAGCATCCAGGTTATGTTGCTGGTTTTGGTCAGGTTCTCGTTGGTAAATATTACCTCGAAGATGATCAGGCTGCACGTTTTAAAGTGGCGATCAACACCGGAAGTGTTAAAACAAGCACATTCTTTGATGATCCGGATGATGTATTCAATGGAGTTGCCGAACCAGGCGAAATCGAAGATGTAAATGTTGTTAAAAACATGAACATTATTCTCGGTGGAGGTCTTGAATTCCGTCGTGGACATAACCGTCTGCAAGGTTTCTATGGTGGTGAAGTACTCCTCGGATTTGCTTCAAACTCAGTGAAAAACACCTGGGCTGTAACTATGGACAACACTTCAATGACCAATGGTTACACCAACGGTGATGGATCAGGTCTTGACGGACGTATCCTTAACCAAACAAGTGGTATGGCCATTACTTTTGGTCTCCGCGGTTTTGGTGGTGTTGAGTATTTCTTTGCTCCTAAAATGTCAGTTGCTGCTGAATTTGGTTGGGGATTTGGTATGACTACCAACCCACGTGGTGAAGTAACTACTGAAGATTGGGATGCTGCTGGTGTAACTGCGGAAGAAAATACTGCAGAAGGCGCCAACGGTGGTAGCGGAATGGGATTCCAGGTTGATAATGGTATCAGCCAGGTACTTCTTCCTTCAGCTGCTCTTACAATGTTATTCCACTTCTAAGGAAGTAATAATATTAGAAAAAAAGAGGTTGATTTCGGTCAGCCTCTTTTTTTTATGTTATTTTTGCCGTTCTGCAAACAATCATGTTTCTATCAGGATTTATAAAAGCGGTCAAAAAGACCATCAGAGATACACAACTCAACCGTGAGACTGGTAACGGAGTGAGTAAAAAAGCACTCATTATCATATTCTCTGTATCCGTTTCGCTTTTGCTAATTGAATATGTTGGAAAATATCCGGGGCACCACCTCATGAAAGATATTGCCTCCGCCCTTGGGTGGGATTCCTTTCACGATTTTCTGGTAAAATACATGGACGATTCACCAAATTATAAGCTGTATAAACTGGCATACTGGGTAAGCATTATATTTATTTCATATTTTATAATTCCCGTTATAATAATTAAGGTTGGATTCAGGGAGAAACTAAAAGACTATGGTCTTCAGTGGGGAAGTTTTCTTAAAGACTCATGGATCTATCTGGTGATGCTGGCAATAATGTTTCCCTTGGTGCACTTTGCAAGCGGGACAGAGAGTTTTCAATTAAGATATCCATTTTATACACCTGCTGCAGACGAGAGTTTATGGCCAAATTTCTGGGTATGGCAAATGCTGTATTTCGTACAGTTCTTTGCCCTGGAATTCTTCTTTAGAGGATTTATTGTTCATGGACTGAAAAAAGAGATCGGTTTCTATGCTGTATTCATTATGACCATCCCATATTGCATGATTCACTTCGGAAAACCAATGGGCGAAACCTTTGCCGCAATCTTCGCCGGAATTGCTTTGGGAACAATGAGTTTAAAAAGCAGAAGTATTGCACTAGGAGTTTTTCTGCATTATTCGGTAGCCATTACCATGGATTTTGCTGCACTATGGAAAGAGGGGTTTTTCGGATAGTGAAAAGTTCCCACGAAGCACACAAAGAACACAAAGAGCACCAGTTATTTTAGTCATCAAGCGTTCCCATTATTTTCCGGCTGATTCCGTTTTTGATTAGGCGTTCATTGAAGTTTATCAATAAGCCAAGTTTTAATCCTGATAAAGTTAGATATGTAAGCAATTGTTTGTGATGTACTTTATCAATCGCCTCAACTGATTTTATTTCGATGATTAGCTTTTTCTCAATAATAATATCTGCTCTGAAGCCAACTCCCAAATCAGCACCATCATAAAATGCCTTAATCGGAACCTGTGTTTCAAATTCTACTCCTTGTTTACTTAGCTCATATGCAAATGCCTTTTCGTAAACACTTTCAAGTAATCCCGGACCTAGACTTGTATGAATTCTAAATGCTATATCTACAGCAATTTCCGATAATTCATTCTCATTCATAATACTCTCTTTGTGTTCTTAATTCTTAGTGTCCTTCGTGAGCTTTGCGGGAAACAATCTGGCTAACAGAACTCAGTTTCTCTTCCATTCCCAGCATACCATCAATCCAATGAATCTTTATGCCGCGCTTTTCCATGCGACGAAACCACGTCATCTGGCGTTTTGCAAAGCGATGTATTGAGGTTTCAAGCCCCGAATACATCTCATCATAAGTCAATTCACCAAGAATATATTGTGATAAAAAGCGATACTCGAGCCCCAGTTTAAAAAGCCAATTCTTATCTACACCGCTTCTTAGCAATTTTTCTGTTTCTGCAATCATTCCATCGTCAAGTCTGGATTTCAAACGATCAGAAATACGTTGACGCACAATTTCCCGGGGCATATCAATTCCAAAGACGATCGGATTTTTTATAGAATAATCTAAAACATCAGGAGTCTCTTTTGGCTTGCTCAATTCTGTTTCCAGCATTCGCATTACCCGATGACGGTTGTTTCGATCCTCATCACTTAATCCCGGGCGAAATTCATCGACGCGTGCAGCTAGCTCTTCAGTACTTAGTTCTTCCAGCTCAGCCCGAAGATTTGCATCCGGTTCCACAGGATTAAAAGGATAATTTAATAAAAACGACTCAATATAAAGCCCTGTTCCGCCACAAATTAGGGGAAGCTTGCCTCTCTCCTGAATATCAATGCACGCATCAAGTGCATCACGCTGAAACTGCCATGCATTATAGTCCTGGCCAGGATCAAGAATATCAATTAAATGATAGGGTATTTCCTGATCATTTACATTGTATTCCGCTAAATCCTTCCCCGTTCCAATGTCCAGGCCCCGATAGACTTGCCTGCTGTCAGCACCAATGATCTCTGCATCCATCGAAGCAGCCATTTGTACAGCCAGCGCCGTTTTCCCACAGGCGGTTGGACCAAGAACTACAATCAGGTCATGTATTTCCATATCGGATGTTTTTTTTGATCCACAAGATTTTGATATTCCTTATATTTTTTCGTCAACAGTTTTGTTTCAAGTCCTGCAAGAAAATCACGCACCAAATGATACTCTGCAACAGAAGAGTGCTCAAAACTAAAATCCTGAACGGGTAATTCAGGAATGTAAATTTTGCAATATCGTCGTAAATTCTCTGAATCACTTTTTTCACCGGAATGTAAACGTTTCAATGTCTGCAAAATTGCCAGCGAATCGGCCTTCTCATGGCAGGCATGGATAAATCTTTCCTTCACGGGATGATTATTGCGGAGCTTTTCAAGAGAAATATCTGGAAAAACACTCAAAATACGATCTTTAGCGGCTTCATCTCCGTCAAAATAAGCCGAAAATGCATGATTTGCAACAGCAATCTGATCATACGCCTCCATATCATAAAATGTATACCGACTCCAATCACCCAGAATGCCAAAGGCAACGGCCGTTCCCGTTCCAAATATCACCCGGTCAGAAGCACGTGGTGAAGGGTTTACAGTTGTATCACACCAGGGAATCAAAGCACCTGTTTTTCGCAACTGCATCATGAAATAGAAATCCTCTCCGGATGCTTTTGGGGCCAGCCCACCAACACGCTTATACGCTTTAACCGTACATGCCATTGCTGAACCAATTGCGGTATATGCATACGGACTTCCAATGCGTATCAAATTCAGTAAATAATATCGCATGTACATCTCGTAGCGCAAAATGGCTTTCTTTTCAGCATCTGAACCATCGGGAATGTGATAAAATGGTATACTCAGCGCACCGGCCTGAGGAAAATCGGCAAATAGCTGCCTGACTTTCTCAATGTGATCATCCATAAACATGGTATCGGCATCGGTGCTAAGAATGATATCCTCATCATCAGCATATTCAATAACAAGATCCATAGCTTCGCGGCGAGCCTGCCCCACTCCCTGATCCTTTAGTTTCCAACCTTTTCCCTTCGATGACCGGTCAATAATATGCACCGGAAAGTCTACCTCTTCAGAAAAACTCTGCAAAAGACTCAAACTCATTTTATTGTCAAAGCAAATATCTTTTTTATCATCATCCGTCCAATATGTTTCAGGCTGATTGACGATAAAAGCCACTGAAAATTTCTTCGCAGTTTGTGCTTTCAAATTCAAAAGCAGAAGCGGTAAATTTTCTGCCTCGTTCATTACCGGTATGACGAGAAAGACATGCATTATTGATGGCGTAAGGCTTTGGCAGGATGAATTCTGCGAACGATAAGTGCAGGAAGAAACATGGCCAGAAATGCTATGGCAAAAACCCCGAGGTTTACCGTGATGATATACATCGGTTTAAGCAATACCGGCACATAAGAAACATAATACATTTCCTGATCGAGCGGAATGATATGAAGAAACTGTTGAAGTAAAATGAGTCCTATACCGGCAATATTTCCAAATACAATTCCCTTCAAAAGCAGTTGCAGACTATGCCACACAAATATCTTCCTGACAAAACCATTATCTGCACCCATTGATTTTAGCACACCAATCATTGGAATTCGCTCCAGAATCAGCATCAGTATGATGCTGATCACATTAATAATGGCTACCAATGTCATAAGTACAAGAATGATCAAAACATTGGTATCAAGCAACATCAGCCAGTCAAAAAACTGCAGCTGTCTGGTAACAATATCCTGTGCATCGAGATCGTAGTAAATACTATTAAATACTTTTGGATAGACCTCCTCCAGCATATCGAAATCTTCAAGCATCACTTCGTAACCACTTACCAGCGAATCTCCCCATCGGTTAATTTGCTGCAAATGGCGCATATCGCTTAAAGCATATACATTGTCAAACTCGACCATGCCTGTATTATAGATTCCGCAAACAGTGTATTTGCGACCTCTGGGTTGCGCCTCCCCCTGCATGATATAATATACACGTACCGGACTATCGATATCGAGATGCAATAGATTGGCCATCATTTTAGATACCAGAATCTCATTACTGATATCTCCGGAAAAATCGGGTAATTTGCCCGCATCAAGATTATTACCAAAGAATGTCCAGTCGAAATCAGCATCCACTCCCTTCATTACAATGCCGTGAATATTGGAGTCGGTCTTTATCAGTGCACCTTTTTCTATAAACGGGAAAACACTTTCTACCCCTTCGATAGATTTGACAGACTCAATATCATCCCGACCGGTATTCATCGGGCTTTGCTCAAGTGACATATTGGTATCAAACGGACGAATCTGAATATGAGAACCGAACCCGATAATTTTTTCGCGTACTTCTTTCTGGAAACCGCGAACAATGGCAAATGAGATCAATATTATTGCAATACTTAGAGCAATACTAAATATGGACACCCTTATTACCGGGCGGGTAACCTGCTTTTCCTTTCTTCCGGAAAGTCGCTTTGCTATATAAGCCGGAACATTCAATTCGGTGTATTTCTGCAAAAATAAGGTAATTCGGCGACATGTTAAAAGCACTATACCTGCAATAAAAAAAATCAGATTTTAATGTATCTTTGTTACAAATCAAATCAGAAATTATGAACTTCCAATCATTCCTAAGGGTTAATCAGATTATAGCATTTGCAGCTATGTCAAGTGTAATTGTGATTTTATTTGTAATGTACTATCTGAAATCAACCATGACTTATACTGAGGAAGATCTTGAAATGTCAATGCTTTTTCTCATCATCAATGTGGCCGTTTTAGCGCTTTCTTTTATTGTGAGTAGATTTTTGAAAAGCAAAATTGTGGATGTCACAAAAAACGCACCACTTCCAAAGAGACTTTCAGCCTATCGCATACACATGATTTTCAGTATTGCCTTTTATGAAATGGTGGGGTTCATGTCGGGAATATTCATGTTTATCAGTGGTCAGGATTATTTTCTGTTTATTGGTCTGGCAGTCCTGCTGCTAATTTTTATGGCGTTTCCAAACAGAATGAAAATTAAAAGCGCATTGCGGATTTCTGACCGCGATCTAATTGAAGGACTGGACTAAGAGAATAACCTATGGATCTTTCACAACTCATCTTCATACTGATCATTGCTTTTCTGGTTTTTGACTTCATACTTGACAATATTCTTTCTTTTTTGAATATCAGGAACTGGAAAGATGAAGTTCATCCGCGAATGCAGGGTCATTATCCTGAAGAAAAATACAAACTGGCACGCGCATATACCGGAGAAAAACGAAAACTTGGGCTTGCTGCTGCCACGATGAATATTGCCATCATCATTATTATGCTTTTGGCCGGTGGATTTGCATTGGTAGATGAAAAAATTGCCGAAAGCATTTCCAATCCAATCTGGCAAAGCATAATCTTTTTTGGTGTACTGAGCTTTGCATCCGATATTCTGAATTTACCTTTTGCACATCATTCGGTGTTTGTAATTGAAGAAAAATACGGTTTTAACCGCTCTACCAAAGGCACATTTTGGGGAGATAAGTTCAAAAGCTGGATACTGGCTGCCATCATTGGCGGAGGTTTATTCTGGATCATTATTAAAATTTACTTCTGGATTCCCGATTATTTCTGGCTCATCACCTGGGGTGTGATTACATTCTTCATGCTGTTTATGACACTTTTTTATTCCAACCTTATCGTTCCGCTGTTCAATAAACAAAAACCACTGGAAGATGGTGAACTCAGAGATGAAATTGAATCATTTGCAGCAAAAAATAATTTCAAACTCAATAACATATATGTTATCGATGGCAGCAAACGCAGCACCAAAGCCAATGCATATTTTACCGGTCTCGGACCAAAGAAACGTATTGTTTTATACGACACTTTAATTGCACAGCATACATATAAAGAACTGGTGGCAGTTTTGGCCCATGAGATCGGACATTACAAAAAGAAGCACTCATTGAGTGGATTTATCATCAGCACCTTGCAGATAGGACTAATGCTGTTTCTGTTCAATTATATTGCTACGGAGCCTGCTGTACCTGAAGCACTGGGAATGAAACCCAGCTTTCATGCTTCCTTATTGGTTTTTGGCATGTTGCTGAGTCCGGTCAATCATATTTTAAGCATTTTGGGTAATGTATTATCCAGAAAACATGAATTTCAGGCCGACCGGTATGCGTTTGAAAAAACCAAAAGTGATGATTTGGGTAATGCACTGATCAAACTCTCTGTTGAAAATCTCAGCAATCTTACTCCTCATCCTTTGTATGTGTATATGCATTACAGCCACCCGCCGTTGATACAAAGATTGGAAGCGCTGGATCGGTTGATGGAAACAGAAAAGAGTGGCAATGTTGAAAACTAAGGTGCTTTTTTGCCTAAATAAAAGTGTATTTTTTGCATCTTTGTTATTCCAAAATTCTGTCATGCTGAGCCTGTCGAAGTACGACAGAATTTTCCTCCGCAAATAATAAAAACAATCATATGGAACTCTCAGGAAAAATAGTACAGGTACTGGATATAGTGACCGGTGAAGGAAAAAACGGACAGTGGAAAAAGCAGGATTTTATTCTGGAATTGCCGGGGCAATATCAGAAAAAAGTTTGCATTACCATTTTCGGAGATAAAGTGGAGCAGTTTAATGTGCAGGTAGGGCAGGAAGTGAAAGTGGATGTTGATGTTGCAAGCCGCGAATACAACGGAAAATGGTTTACCAATGTGAATGCCTGGAAAATAGAAACGCAAGGCAGCGAAGGCGCCGATCCCATTCCAAATTATGATATTGCACAGGAAGGACCGGAAGCACAAGGCTTAGAACCAAGTGATGATCTGCCGTTTTAAAACGGCTTCACCAAAAGCTTCATCTCCATATAATCCATCATGGCATATTTGATACCTTCTCGCCCAAGGCCGGAATCTTTTATGCCTCCATACGGCATGTGATCTACACGAAAAGTTGGAATATCGTTGATGATTACACCACCCGCATCGATATGTTCAAAAGCATGATTCATGTTTTGAATGCTATTGGTGAAAATACCTGCCTGCAATCCGTATCTTGAATCATTCACCCATTCCACAGCTTCATTGAAATCTGAAAATGGCTCGAGTGTTACAACCGGACCGAAAACTTCGAGGCTGCAGACTTTCATTTCCTTGTGTGTTTCAGATAAAACGGTTGGATAATACGTGGCGCCATCGCGTTTGCCACCGCAGAGTACCTTTGCCCCGCCGTCTACAGCTTCATTTACCCAATCCTTTACTCTTTTTGCATTGGCTTCGTCGATCATGGCTGTGATATCGGTTGTTTCCTCTTTCGGATGACCAATTTTCAGAGCTTTAGTCTTCTCTACAAAACGTTTCGAAAACTCGCTAAAAATATCTTCGTGAACATAGAGCCTTTGTGCATGAATGCAAACCTGACCACTATATGCAA
>PKSX01000080.1 GCA_002869435.1 Marinilabiliales bacterium
CAACAACCTATACTGTTACGGGCACAAGTAGTGGATGTACCAATACAGCAAGTGTAACCGTAACGGTCAATCCGGTACCATCAGTATCTGCCTCGGCAACTACCTCAACTATTTGTAACGGAGAAAGTACAACAATATCTGCCAGCGGAGCAAGTACATATAACTGGAGCAACAGTCTGGGAACAAATTCATCTTATTCTGTTTCTCCAAGTTCTACCACAACCTATACTGTTACGGGCACAAGTAGCGGATGTACCAATACAGCAAGTGTAACTGTAACGGTCAATCCGGTACCATCAGTATCTGCCTCGGCAACTACATCAACTATTTGTGACGGAGAAAGTACAACTATTAGTGCAAGTGGCGCATCTACATATAACTGGAGTCATAGTTTGGGAACTAATTCGGCATATGCAGTTTCACCTTCGAGTACTACAACTTATACTGTTACAGGTACAACAAGTGGGTGTACCAATACAGCAAATGTGACTGTCACAGTTAACCCTGTTCCATCCGTATCTGCATCTGCAACAGTTTCCCCGATTTGTGACGGTGAAAGCACGACAATAAGTGCCGGTGGAGCAAGTACATATAACTGGAGTCATAGTTTGGGAACAAACTCATCATATTCTGTGTCACCATCTTCTACAACAACATATACAGTAACCGGAACCAGCAGTGGTTGTACAAATACTGCTGAAGTAACAGTAACTGTAAATAGTTTGCCTTCAATTACTGCCAGTGCAACTTATCCAACTATTTGTACAGGAGGAAATACGGATATAACTGCAGGTGGCGGTGATACTTATTCATGGGCAACACTTGGCGCGGGTTCTACGCATAACGTAACACCTGCTTCCACAACGACATATTACGTAACAGGTACAAATACAACCACTGGATGTTCCAATACAGCAAGTGTAACCGTGACGGTTGCTTCTGCACCAACGGTTACTGCGATTGCCGGAGATACCAGTTTGTGTCTGGGTTCATCGACGACGCTTACTGCCGGTGGCGCATCTAATTATGACTGGGATCAGGGACTGGGATCAGGTGGTTCTCACATTATTTCTCCAACAACTACCACAACATATACTGTAACAGGAACTTTAGGTGGTTGTTCAAATACTGCTTCTGTTACTGTTACCGTCAATCCGGTGCCGACCGATCCTATTGCTGTTGCAACTCCGGCATCTATCTGTATTGGAGATTCATCATTTATTACAGCCTCAGGAGGTGGAGCCGGTGTTACCTATGAAGTGTTTACCGTTCCAACAGGTGGTACGAGCCTGGGAAGTACAGGTCTTTCTGTATATCCGGTTTCAACAACAGTGTATTATGTGGCCGCTGTAAACAGCTATGGTTGTGAAAATCCGGGTGGACGTGACCCGGTTACAATCATTGTAAACCCAATGCCGATTCTTCCAACAGTAAGTGCATCAGATACCAATATTTGTGAAGGTGAATCTGTGGCACTTATGGCAGGAGGTTCAGGTATGGGTGTTGTTTATGAAGTGTGGACTGATACTACAGGTGGAACCATGATTGGGTACGCACCTATGATGGTAAGCCCAACAAGTGATTCAGTATTTTATATTCAGGCGGTGACTGCTGCAGGATGTGCCAACGATAGTGGTATGGTTCCGTTTGAAATTTTTGTAACACCGGTTACTGATGCAGCGATGAATCCTGCCGGACCATTCTGTATTTATGATGCAGTTGATACACTTTCAGCAGTTAATGGTGGGGGTGTTTGGAGTGGAACCGGTATTACCGATACCACCAATGGATATTTTGATCCCGGTGTGGCAGGTATAGGTTTCCACAATATTTATTATACAACATCTGGGGCATGTCCGGATACAGATACGATGCAGGTTGAGGTTACAGATGTGCTCGATGCTACAATAAATAACTCAGGACCATACTGTTTGACTGATGCTGCCGATACACTTACAGCTGCCAATGGCGGCGGATTATGGAGCGGAAACGGAATTACTGACGTTAATAACGGAGTATTTGACCCATTTGTTGCAGGTATTGGAACACATGAAATAATCTATACTACTCCGGGTAACTGTTCTGACACGGATACAACATATATTGTTGTTCAGGATCAAATGGATGCTACCATTACAGCAGCCGGACCATATTGCGACAATGAAGCCGGAGTCTTGCTAACTGCAGCTGATGCAGGAGGTACATGGTCGGGAACAGGCATTCTAAACAATGTAAGCGGATTATTTGATCCGGCAACTGCAGGTCCGGGGTCACACACTGTTACATATACTATTCCGGGTGCGTGTGGTGATACTGATTCCATAGTAATTACAGTATTTGATTCGCCTGAGATGACAGTAAGCACAGTGGATGAAACATGTACAGGCAATGGCGATGGAAGTGTGACTGTTACTGTAACAGGTGGAACCAGTCCATATAGTTATATCTGGAGCAATGGGGAAACTTCTTCCTCAAATACGAATCTTACTGAAGGAACATATTATGTAACAGTAAGTGATGCTAATTCATGTGCTGATGTAGGAATGGGAATTCTGTACGATCCTAATATCGATTGCGATGGTGTGGATCCGCATGCTGTTGTTCCAAATGCTTTCAGCCCTAATGGTGATGGGGAAAATGATATACTATTTGTGCGTGGTGAAGGAATTGCACAACTTTCTTTTGTCGTATACGACCGCTGGGGAGAGAAGGTTTTCGAAACTCAAAACGAAAACATTGGCTGGGATGGTACTTTCCGTGGTCAGGAACTTGATCCGGGAGTATTTGCGTATTATTTGCGTGTCATTTTTGTCGATGCTACAGAAAAAATTGAAAAAGGTGATATTACTTTAATCCGATAATATGAAAAAGCTTTCTATTTCAGTTGTATTACTGCTTTGCGCTATTGTGTTTAATGCACAAAATAAGACCCCTGAGCTGGAAAATGTGATTAATAGCCAGGGAAGCCAGGCTGTTTTTATAGCCAATAAAGGGCAGGTAATGGATCTGGATGAAAATTTTCATCCGGAGGTGAAATACACGTTCTCTGATGGTTTGAATTCAATGTATTTTGAAAGTAACAGAGTTGTTTGTGTCTTTGCTGAAAAAGAAAAATTCGATTATTCTCCTTACTACGGAAACCAAAGTGCAATTGATAGTATTTACGCTACATTAGGAATGTATACACAGCGAATTGATATGGAGTTTCTTGGTGCATCATCGAATTGTGTGATTGTAGCTGAGGAAGAAGGACCAACTGTGTATAATTATTTTTTGAATAAAAGGGAGAATATCAGAGATGTAAAAGCATACAAGCATCTCGTTTATAAGAATGTGTACCCTAATATCGATATTGTTTTTCATTATTATGGATCCGGAATTAAATATGATATAATTCTGCATCCGGGTGCAGATATTAACGATGTAAAAATCAGATATAATGGTGCAAACTCATTAGAATTGAATAATAATTCAGTTTCTATTGAAACGAAGTATTATACTTTTACTGAAGAGCTGCCTCTGGCGTTCTTTAATAATGATAATACACAAATTGCAGATGTGCAATATGTTGTTAATGACGATGTAATTGCGTTTGAATGTAATTATTCAAATTCTGAAATACTCACTATTGATCCAACACTAACATGGTCTACCTATTTTGAAACATCGGGAGCCTTAGGATCAATTGATTATGATCATAATGTGGCGGATACTGCCGGAAATCTTTATATATCTGGTTATTGTAATAATAATGCAAATACTTATCCTACAGTAAATCCCGGTGGTTCAGCATATATTCAAACCTATACATCAAATGATCTTTATATTGCAAAATTTGATGTAAACAGAAGTTTAGTTTGGGCAACTTACTTTGGTGGTAGTAACTCAAGTATGGACTGGGGCCTTGGCACTGAGGTAATGGCCATTGGAGGTGATGTGCTTCATATTGTTGGAGATGCTCTTGCAGATAATGGTCCGTTTTTAAATGGTGGTGGGTTCTATTATAATGCCGGATCTTCTCGTCCATATTATACCCGTTTTAATAAAAACACAGGTGTTCTGCTTCATTGTACAAATATTCCCGGCCACACTTCTTCACATCCAAGTATTGCAATTAGTCCTTCAGGTCAGGTTGCAATTATTCTTGACACATATGATTGGGGTGTTACTGCAGGTCATATCGTGAATAGGTCAGGTGCGTACAATCAGGCTGTCAATGGAGGATTTAAGGATGTTTTTCTGATGCTTCTTAATAGTAGCTACTCTCAAATATGGGGAACATTCCTCGGTGGTCCTAGTTCACAGGAGAACTGTCATGTAGCTTTTGATTCAAACAATAATATCTTCTTTTCAGCTGAAGTTACTTGGCTGTCAGGTAGCACTGCGGCCAATGAGCTACTGCTTAATCCAGGAGGTGGAGCTTATTATCAATCTGCAAATGATGGCGAGGATATTATGATAGGCAAATTTACCTCTTCAGGAGTTTTGTATTGGAATACATTGTATGGAGGTAACGGAAACGATGGTCTTGACAGTGAAATGGGAAATGGAACCAAGGTTATTATTAATCCTTCAGATGAACTTATCGTAATCGGAGGTACAAATAGTAATAATTTCCCATTGATGACAATGTCTGGTGCTTACAATCAAACGTGTCCAGCCAATGTAAATGTTTCCGGTGGTTCATATTCAGACTTTGCCAGCTTCATTCTGAAGTTCTCAAATACAGGTGTTCGTCAATGGGCAACATATTGGGGTGAGAATTCAGCATCTGCCTGGGCTTTATTGTATGACGGAAAGTTCACCGCTTGTAACCAGTTTGTTGTTGCCGCGCGTGCTTCATATACTCCAACACCATATACTGGATACTACAATCATGCAACCGGTGTGCAGAGTTTTCTTATGCAATTTGACAGCAATTATGCCTTAGACTGGTCATCATATGTAGGCGATAATACTCTTGTTCCTCAGATTTCATATACGCAGCACGGAAACAGGTTGTATTTGTCGACAAGAACCTATGCAAACGAAACAACAGTAGATCCCGGTGGCGGTGCATATTACGATGATGTAAAAACAGGCTCAAGCAGTTATATGATTTGGGAGTTTAATATGGCTCCTGCTCCAAATTTGACAGGAGTAAATACTATCTGTGAAGGAGATTCAACACTTTGGTCTGCATCTGTATCCGGTGGAACATGGTCAAGTTCTGACCCGGGAGTGGCAACAATAGACCCTTCAACCGGACTCATTATCGCATTTTCCAGTGGAACTACTATAATTTCTTATTCTTCATCGGTAACAGGTTGTACAGTCTATGCTACAGATACTATTACTGTTGAAGCAATTATTGATGCAGCCATAAATCCTGCCGGACCTTTCTGTCTTTCTGATGCACCTACACAGATCACTGCAGTAAACAGTGGTGGAACATGGGCAGGGACAGGAATCACAAATACCTCAAATGGTACTTTTGATCCAAGCATTGCTGGTATTGGCAGCCACGAGATAACATATACCACCAGTGGCAACTGTCCGGATACTGATACCATTACAGTTGTAGTAGATTCAATTATTGATGCAACAATAAACCCTGCCGGACCGTTCTGTTTGTCCGACCCTGCGACAAATCTTACTGCAGCAAATACCGGAGGAACATGGGCAGGGACCGGAATTACAAATGCTTCCAATGGTACTTTTGATCCCGCAACAGCAGGTGTTGGCAGCCACGAGATAACATATACAACCAGTGGTAACTGTCCGGATACTGATACTGTTACAGTCGTTGTAGATTCAATTATTGATGCTACAATAAATCCTGCCGGCCCGTTTTGTTTGTCAGACCCTGCGACAAACCTTACTGCAGCAAATTCCGGCGGAACATGGGCAGGAACCGGAATCACAAATGCTTCTAATGGCACTTTTGATCCCGCAACAGCAGGTGTTGGAAACCACGAGATAACATATACCACCAGTGGCAACTGTCCGGATACCGATACCATTACAGTTGTTGTAGATTCAATTATTGATGCAACAATAGATCCCGCCGGTCCTTTCTGTGTTAACGGAGGAATAGAAATACTTACAGCAGCCAATACAGGAGGAACCTGGAGCGGATCCGGAATTACTAATCCGTCTGCAGGCACATTTGATCCTTCAATAGCAGGAGTAGGCACTCATGAGATTGTTTATACAACTTCAGGTAGCTGTGGTGATACCGATACTGCATTTATTAGTGTTGTGAGTCAGTTGGATGCTACTATTACTGCAGCTGGCCCATTTTGTAACACGGACACAATAGTTACATTAATTGCTGCCAGTCCGGGTGGAGTTTGGTCGGGAATTGGAATTACGGATCCAAATGCCGGTGAATTCAATCCGTTTATTGCAGGAATTGGAACACATACAATTACCTATGCTATTGCAGGCGATTGTGGAGATACTGCCATGATCGATATTGTAGTTCAGGATTGCAGTACAGGAGATAATGACCCTCATGCTGTTGTGCCCAATGCTTTCAGCCCGAATGGTGATGGAGAAAATGATGTTCTCTATGTAAGGGGAGAAGGTGTTGAACAACTCAATTTCATCATATACGATCGTTGGGGTGAGAAAGTATTTGAAACTCAGAGTCTGGATATGGGTTGGGATGGAACTTTCCGTGGTAAGGAGGTGGATCCCGGAGTTTTTGTCTATTACCTGAATGCTATATTTATTGACGGGACCAGCAAAACAGAAAAAGGAGATATAACTCTAATCAGATAATTATGAACAGAATGAAGAAACTAAGCTTGATTATTGCATTGCTCTTTTTTAGCATTGCTGAATCAGCTCTTGCTGAAAACAGCAGTCCCCCGGAAGTTTTTATTCAAAACATGGGTCAACTCATAGATTTTGACGGTCAGCAACATAGCGAAATTCTCTTTTATTATCAGTCGAAATCACTTGATGTGTATTTTCGTTCCGAAGGATTAACATATATCTTTAAGAAAGGCAATGAAATTCCTTGGAAAGTCGATGCTTCTGACGAAGAGCAAGCGGAGCTTTTTCGCTCATTCATGAATGACTCTACTCAATACTATCGACTTGATGTAAACTTTAATAACCCGGGTCATGAGATTTCATTATCAGGTGAAGGTGGATCCGGTTTTTATTCCAATTACTATTATCCACATTGCCCGGATGGAATACTGAATGTTGAACATTATTCAAAGATCAGATATTCAAATGTATATGATGGTGTAGATTTCATTTACTATTTTAAAGACGGCAAATTGAAATATGATATTGAGGTCAGGAATCCATACTCAATTAATGAGATTGCATTGCAATTCAATGGTGCTGAAAACCTTAAAGTGGTTAAGAATGAATTGATTATTCAAAGTCCAATGGGCGAAATTGTAGAGACGTTGCCTCTCAGTTATTATCAATCCAATAATGAGGAAATTGATATCTTTTATGAAGTAAGCAATAATGTGGTGATGTTCATTTCACAGAAAACGCTTAATCATCCGTTTGTAATTGATCCCGAAATTTCATGGACTACTTTTCACGATGATTCTTTCTGGAATGGCAGCAATGTTTCGGTAGATGTTAAAGGAGATCAGTTTGTTATTGTAAATTATGGTTTCAATAGCAATTTACCTACTTTGGATCCCGGTGGCAGTGCATACTATCAAAACACCAATGCCGGTAGTGGAGATTATAAAATTCTGAAATTTGATACCAATGGAGTCAGAATATGGGTTACTTATTATGGGGGTACCGGTTATGAAAACACACCTGATGTGGTGATAGATTATAACGATAATATTATCATTGCCGGTCAGTGTGAGAGTACCGATATTCCTGTACAAAATGCCGGAGGGTACTATGATGCAACCTATAACTCCCCTTCAATTGGTAGTGGTGGTACAGCCATTCTCCGTTTCAATTCATCAGGTGTTAGGAACTGGGGTACACACTACGACTATGTGCAGTGGCCTGATGTTACAGTTGATTTAAACAACAATTACTATGTTGTTGGAAATTCAGAGTATGATAATCCACCCGTCCAATCTCTTGGTGGTGCATATAATCAGGCAACGGTATCAAACGATGGATCAGGTACTTCCAAATCAGATGATATTTTTATCATTAAATTCAATTCATCCACTTCAAGAACATGGGCTACAAACCTGGGTAGTACAAGTGATGAATTTTCAACAGATATACATGTAGGATCTGATAATTATCTCAATATTGTTGGTTATGGTGATAATTATTATGGAACAGGAATAATAACTCAAAACCCTGGTGGGGGAGCACACTATGACAATACGCTCGGTATTGGTTCCGGAGGTAGTTCTACAGATAGAGATGATGCGTTGATTTATCGTTTTACACCCGGTGGTGCACTATATTGGGGTACTGCTTTTAGCGGTACATTGGCGGAGAATATGCAGAAAGCCAGAATCACTTGCGACAATTCCAATAATATTATTATTTACGGTGAAACCAGAAGCACCGATCTGCCTGTGTTTGATGCAGGTGGTGGGGCATATTACGATGGAGTTTTTACTGCAAGCAGTTCAGGTTTCAATCCATTTCTGGCTCGTTTCTCCTCAGTAGGTGTGCTCAACTGGTGTACGTATTTCGGCACCTATGGTCTTGGATTCGGAATGAATATGAGTTCTTATGTAGGGGTTACTTCAGATGATAAACTTATTGTTATTGCAACAGAAGGTGGCGGTGTTCCGGGCACATTCCCATTGGTACCCAGAACCGGTGATTATAATGCTACACTCAGCGTATATATGGGAGTTTATATAGCAGAATTCTCATCAGGTCTAACACTCGACTGGTCAACTTATTATGCTGGTACGACAGATCGAAATATGCTTGGCGATGCGGCCATAACTGACGATGCCTGCGGATATGCCATTTACATGGTAAGCAACTGGCAGGAGTTTAATGCTGCAGCTACTGATCCGCCTTGGGTACAGCCCACTCCATCCTCCTATCAAAATACTGTGCATTCAACTGTAGGCGATGGATCAGGTCTGATAACAAGATTGTCTACATTATCACCTGATGCTTCAATTACAGCAGCCGGACCATTTTGTATTACAGATGGATCAACATCATTAACTGCTGCAACTTCTGGTGGAACCTGGAGTGGGAATGGAGTTAGTGCCGGGGGAGTATTCGATCCGGCTACTGCGGGCGTGGGAATACACACGATTTATTATACTATTTCCGGACCCTGTGGTGCAATTGATTCAACAACAATTGAAGTTATTGCTCTGGCTAATGCCACTATAACACCTGCCGGACCTTTTTGCGAAACAGATGGCAGTTTAGCCCTTTCTGCTGCTACCGGTGGTGGTACATGGAGCGGAACCGGAGTGAGTGTTGGCGGTACCTTTGATCCTTCAACACCGGGGCCGGGAACACATGAAGTTATTTATACTATTTCAGGATCCTGCGGTGCAGCCGATACTATTTATATAGCGGTAGAAGCTATGCCCGATGCTACAATTACACCAGTCGGACCATTTTGTTCCAACGATCCTTCAGTAACCCTCGTTGCGGCAGATACAGGTGGTGTTTGGAGCGGAACGGGAGTGAGTAGTGGTGGTATTTTTGATCCTTCTGCTGCCGGAGCCGGAACTCATCAGATCATTTACACAATCAGCGGAACATGTACTGATGCTGATACTATTAGTATTACAGTTGTACAGGCCGCAGATGCAACCATTACGCCGGCAGGGCCTTATTGCATTTCGGATGCTCCTGAAATACTCACAGCGGTTGATACCGGTGGTACATGGAGCGGAACCGGAGTTAATCCTACTACAGGTGAATTTGACCCTTCTGCTGCGGGTGATGGTACTCATGAAATAGTTTACACCATAAGTGGAACCTGTGGAGATGCTGATACTATTTATATTCTGGTTTATACACAGGCAGATGCTTCAATAACAGCTGCAGGCCCGTTTTGCGATCAGGATAGTGTATTCACATTACTTGCTGCAACTCCTGGTGGAACATGGAGCGGCAATGGAATAATATCACCAACAGGTGGTACATTTAATCCGTATACAGCCGGAATAGGATCTCATACCATTACTTATGAAATAACAGGAGCTTGTGGCGACACCGGTACTACTGTAATTGAAGTCTACAGAACTCAGGAACTGGATGCAATAGTGACATCAGAATCATGTAATACTGCTCTTGATGGATCCATCGATCTTTCGGTCACCTACGGAACTTCACCATTCTCTTACTTATGGTCGAATGGTGACGGAACACAGGATCTGAACGGAATTGGAGATGGAACATATACTGTTACCGTTACCGATAATTATGGATGTATAGTAACAGATACCTATATTGTGGATGAGTCACTGGTGGATTGTGATGGAGTTAATCCTCATGCAGTTGTGCCAAATGCTTTCAGCCCGAACGGAGACGGTGAAAACGATATATTATATGTGCGTGGTCAGGATGTAGCACAATTGAATTTCATAATTTACGACCGTTGGGGCGAGAAAGTGTTTGAGACCCACAGTCTGGATGAGGGCTGGGATGGAACTTTCCGTGGACAGGAGATGGATCCCGGCGTATTTGTTTACCATATGCATGCCATCTTTACCGATGGTTCCGACAAAATTGAAAAAGGCGATATCACCCTTGTGAAATAATTAAAACAAAATAATATGAAAAGAGTTTTTCTTTTAATTGCAGTTTTTATGCTTGCCAAGGCAGGTTTCTCTCAGGACTTTCATTTCTCAATGTTTAATGAGAATCCGCTCAACATCAACCCGGCATTAACCGGTGCCTTTCCCGGTGATCACAGAATGATTGTGAACTACAAAAACCAGTGGCAGAGTATCTCAGACCCATTTCGTACCTACAGTGGTTCTTATGATGCAGGATTATTTAAAAAAGACGCTGAGTCAGGATACTTATCAGCAGGTATTCAGTTTCTGAACGACGTTGCCGGAACCAGTGAGTTCACAACGACAAAATTCGATGTATCCCTGGCTTATCATGTTGTGCTTGGATATACCAGTACACTGAGTGCGGGAATCAGTGGTGGATTCTGTCAGCGTAGTTTGAATTCGTCAGCCTTATACTGGGATAATCAGTATGATGGAAATGGTGGATTCGACCAAACAGTTTCCAGCGGTGAAACCAGCACGTTCGAGAACTTTGGATATAGTGACTTCAGTGCAGGATTGATGTACAGCTTTGCTACCGAAGAATCGAGTATGGCCAGTAATGATGGTATTAAATTCAATATTGGATTTGCATCATACCATATTAACCAGCCAAAACTCACATTCGCAAATGTGGACACAGAACAGCTTTTTGCCAAATATATGGTGCATGCACGTGGTCAGTTTGGCATTTTTAGCAGTAATACTGCTGTTGTAGCACAAGGTATGTTTGCCAACCAGGGTCCTGCAAGAGAAATTGTGGCGGGCGTTGGACTTAGATTTATGCTTACGGAGCAATCGCATTATACAGGTTTCATGAAAGAATCTGCACTTACTATTGGTGCGGCGTATCGTGTGGGTGATGCAATTATCCCACAGTTGATGCTTGAAATTGCCAATTTCGCTATTGGTATAGGTTACGATGTGAATACAAGTGGATTGAATGTAGCCTCAAACAGTAAAGGTGGAACTGAGATATTCCTGCGTTACATTAATCCCAGTCCTTTCCGCTACCAAAACAAATCATTTAATAAGAGTTTCTTCTAAATCCCCCACTCATAATCGCTTAAAAACAGTTTGTTGGAAACGACAGACTGTTTTTTTTATACAATAAAATCGACCGGGCCTTTGCCTTCACGAATAATCTCGAGTTCATCATTGCTGCAGTCGATAACTGTTGAGGGTTCAATACCACCCCAGCCGCCGTTAATGACAATATCAACCAACTTTTCGAATTTATCATGGATCAGTTCAGGATCTACAATATACTCTAAATAGTCGTCGGCATCACTGTGCAGGGATGTTGATACAATAGGGTGTCCTAATTTTTCAATAATGTGCTGAACAATATTATTGTCAGGATAACGAATACCAATGGTTTTCTTACGGGTTTCAAATATTTTCGGAACATTGCTGCTGGCCGTCAGAATAAATGTATAGGGCCCCGGAAGTACGCTTTTCATGAGCCTGAACAAATTATTATCAATCGGCTTGGCATATTCGCTTAGGTTGCTCAGACTGTTTACCAAAATGGAAAACTTGGCTTTTTCGGGTTTAATGTTTTTAAGCCTTGCAATACGGGTTACAGCTTTATGATCGAACAGACTGCAGCCAAGGGCATATACCGTATCGGTCGGAAACACAATGATGCCACCATTCTGTAGCTCTTCCACTACGGTGTTTATGTTTCTGTCCTGAGGATTGTCCGGATGTATATGTAGCTGCATCTGAAAAAAGTTCATTGAAAAAGGGTAAGTTACCTGCATCACACCGCTACGACCGATTACCCTTGCTTCCTTCCAGACCTGGGGGAGTTCACGGGAGCTGGTTGCACAGGACTTACCCGACTGCAAAATTAATAATTTCTTTCTTAATGCATAAAAATATTTCTGATTGTTTACATCTGCCTGTTTTTAAGAGAAGTAAATTTTTATTGCTCAGATGTTTATTATTTTCATAGATTTGTTACCCACATCAAAAATGAAAAGCATATGATTCAGGTAAACGAGTATTATGAAGGCGCTGTAAAATCTATGGCCGCCGATAACAAAGAAGGTAAATTTACTGTAGGTGTAATGGAAGCAGGAGAATATGAATTTGGAACAGCTACCATTGAAATTATGACTGTTGTGGCAGGAGAAATGAAAGTTCAGCTGCCGGGCGAAACAGAATGGAAGGTATATAAGCCTTTTGAATCATATCGTATTGAAAAAGATAAATCATTCAAACTTATTATTGAGGAAACCTGCTCATATCGTTGTCAATATCTATAAATGTCGCCTAAGAAATACGATAACATCTATGTAGATTACTCTTTCTCGTTAAAAGATAAAGAGCAAGGGGATATTATTACTCCTGAAATGTGGACATTGCTGAAAAATATTGAAACAGAAGGTTCTATTAGTGCTGCTGCGTCTATTATGAAAATAAGTTACCGTAAGGCCTGGGATATGGTTAAAAACTGTGAAATGAGATTGGGAATCTGTATTCTGAATAAGGTCAGAGGCGGGGCCAGTGGTGGCAGAACAGAACTCAGTCCGGAAGGTGAGAAGCTTATGAGGGCTTACGATAATATGATCGGTGAAGTAGAAAGTGCATTTGAGGAGTATATTGTGTGTTTTAAGCGAACATTGAAAGGGAAATCTGTATAATTTTTCTTTTAAAATTGGAAAATATTTTTACTTTTGCGCATCGATATGTAAAATAATACATATCGAAATTTTACTGAACACAATCTTATTTACAACAATTTATATCATCTTAAGCATGATAATTAGCAGGATAGATTGAAAAGCTTGATTTTGTTTAGTAATTTTGATTATTAAATCAACAAAAATAAAAAAATAGATATGAATAATGCAATTTTTAACCTCAGAGAGCCTAAAAACGAGCCGGTTAGAGAGTATTTACCCGGATCAGAGGATTATGAGAAGATGATGGCTGAGCTCAAAGCCATGTCAGAAGGTGAGATAGAAATACCCTTAATAATTGGTGGAAAAGAAATAAGAACCGGAAACACCGGAAAAGTAACCAGCCCTCACGATCATCAGAAGGTACTGGCTACATACCATAAGGCTGGTCCTGAAGAGGTACTGATGGCCATTGATGCAGCTATGGATGCGCATAAAAAATGGGTGGAGATGGCCTGGATTGAAAGAGTATCCATTTTTTTGAAAGTCGCCGAACTTATGGCCCATAAATATCGATATGCAATTAATGCGGCCACCATGTTGGGTCAGGGCAAAAATCTGTATCAGGCCGAAATTGATGCTGCTTGCGAATCAATCGATTATTTGCGGTTCAACTCGTATTATGCGACTCAACTATACGATGATCAGCCAAACTCAGATACCACTGCTCTAAACCGTGTGGAGTACCGTCCGCTGGAAGGATTTGTTTTTGCAATTACACCTTTCAATTTCACCGCCATTGCAATGAATCTGGCTGCTTCACCGGCACTTATGGGCAATGTGGTGGTTTGGAAACCTTCTACCACTGCGCTTTTGTCAAATTATCTGCTGATGAAGATTTACCGCGAAGCCGGCTTACCTGACGGAGTTATTAATTTTATTCCGGGGCAGGGAAGTATAGTTGGAAAAACGGTAATGTCAAACCCAAATCTGGCCGGAATTCATTTTACCGGTAGTACAACCACATTCAATCAGCTTTGGAAGACCACAGGGCAAAACCTGGATACCTATAAATCATATCCAAAATTGGTGGGTGAAACAGGTGGTAAGGATTTTATTGTCGTGCACAACTCTGCTGATACCACTCATGTTGCTACAGCAATGGTTCGCGGTGCTTTTGAATACCAGGGACAGAAATGTTCTGCTGCTTCCCGGGCATATATTCCGGAATCGCTTTGGCCAGAGATTAAGGAGAAAACCCTGAAGCAACTTAGCGAAGTGAAGATGGGCGATGTCAAGGATGTGAATAATTTTGTGAATGCAGTTATTGATAAGCCATCTTTTGACAATATTATGTCGTATATCAATTATGCAAAAGAATCTCCTGATGCAGAAATCATTGCTGGTGGCGAAGGTGATGATTCCAAAGGGTATTTCATTAAGCCTACCATTATTCAGGCAAAAGATCCACATTTCAAAACCATGGAAGAAGAGATTTTTGGTCCTGTACTCTCAGTATACGTATACAAGGACGAAGAATGGCCCGAAATTCTCCAAACTGTTAACGAAACTTCACCTTATGCATTAACCGGTGCCGTTTTTGCTCGTGAACGCGATCAGATTGTAGATGCCTGTCGCACCCTGCGCTATGCAGCCGGAAACTTTTATTATAATGATAAGCCTACCGG
>PKSX01000056.1 GCA_002869435.1 Marinilabiliales bacterium
AAGACATATCCAAACTCTGATTCGGTATCGAGGTTTCTTCCGAAAATTTCCCGCTGGTTTTCAATGAGTGAGAAAGTGGTGCAGCCGGTGTTTTGGCTATAACTCTCAATTGTTAAGTTTTGAAAGACAAAAACCGCAATTAGAATCAGATAAGTTTTCATATGACTTTAGTTCTTTATCACTTTGGTTGAGCACTTGTTTTCTTTGTCAGAAATGGATATCAGATATTCACTGTCTTCAAAAACAGACAGATCAATGGTGACTCCATTATTATACACTTCAGAACCCTGGTAAATCAGTTTGCCGGTAATATCGAAAACCTGAACCTGCACTTTATCTGATGCCTGAATATCTTCAAGTGTTATAACTACTTTATCGCTTGTTGGATTTGGATAAACCGAGATATTTGAATTTTCTTCAGCCCCAATGGAAGTAATCACCCAGTCAATTATGGCCAGATTGTCTAGCCCCGGAGAAACTACTGCAGTAATATTAGTAGGGTTGATATCGAAATTGGCAGGAGAGTAGGGGATTTCGAATTCTTCACCAACCCCGTTGATGATTTTATGTGGTGTGCCACTGTACAGAATTACATGACTTCCGTAGCTGTCGAAGGCCACATTAACAGGTGAACCGGCCAACGTAATCGACCCGTTTATGGCTCCGCTCACGGCATCAATTTGAACAACATTGTCGGAGTTATTATTGCAAACGTAAAACTCATTTGTGGCTGAATTAAACGCCATTCGTGTCGGATACTGACCTCCGCAGGCATAAGTGCCCTGCACAGAAGATGAACTTCCATTGAAATTGATAATGGATACTGTATTTCCGTAGTAATTGGTAACGGCAAGCCTGTTTCCCGAGTCATTAAAACACAATTGCAGCGGAAAATCGAATCCGGTGCTCAGTGTCTGCACGATGGTATTGGTGCTTAAATCCATTATTTTTACCTGATCATCAAATGAAACGGCAATGGCCAGATAATTTCCGTCGGGGGAGATGCGTATATCGCTCAATATGCCATAATGCGCATAGGTAGATCCCATCTGCCCTGTATTCACTCCGGTTACAAACGAGGAGGATGCTCCGTTGAGTTGTATAACATTAATCTTATCGGTGCCGGCCACATTTGAAATATAGGCATACTGGTCATTATCTGAAATTCTTATAGTATGACCGCTTCCCGGCACATCGGCAACAATGCTTAATGTGGTCAGGTCGATGATTTTAGTTACTCCCAGATCATCAAAACTAACAAGTCCATAGTGTGAGTCGTGTGTAATGGCCACATTTCTGACGTCAGCATTCGCAGGGAAAAGAAAAATGGTGTCTATTGTATTGCTGGTCAGATTAAATACAGTAACAGATTGCGATAAAGTATTTGCCATTATAGCTTTTGATCCATCAGGAGCCACTTCTACTCTTAAGGGAGCATCTCCTTCATATTTGTCGGCCGGGACCAGTAATTCTGAGAAACCAATATTGGAAACTGTTGTATAAGTGTATTGGTATGCACCCTCAAAACGAAGAGGGTCAAGCGAAACGGATTCATAGTTTGAAGGAGAAGCTGCACCTAGACTTACTGAATACCCCGGAAATACATCTTCAATTGTTTCAGTTGTGAAATTAATAATAGCAAAATTATAATTACCGTGAACTGCGTATTGATGATCGTGTGTAGCATCGCACCAGAAAGCACTGTAAATGGATGGATAAGTTACAGCCTGCTGGTCTACGAAATCAATCAGGGTGCCGTGATTTCCGTTAGTACCCAGATAAATTTTTGTACCGTCAACATTGCTTACAATGCGGGTTCCTGAGCGTGCACCATCAGGAATTTCGACAGGGCTTCCAATAAACGACAGGGTGGAAGCATCAACACGATAAGCAGAATCAGCATCACTTGTAGTGTATATCATTGAACTGTCGGCGGAAACGCCTATGTTGCGACAGCCGGTAACTGCTAAAGATGTCTGCAATGTATTGGTTGATGTATTATAAATATCCAGCTCATCGTTTGGATAATCGGCTACCACCAGGTAGGTTCCATTCTTTGTAAAAAGAAAGCGATTGTATTGTACGTAATTTCGACCACTTCCGGTTGACCAGGAAAGGGTAGTGGAGTATACCGGAAAGTTGCCGATGGTATCTACAACTGTGTTGGTGGAAAGATCTATAATCTCGCAAATTTCAGATTCATTGGCCACATAGGCATGTGTTCCGGCCGGATTTATTTTAACATAAGTGGGCCTGTCGCTGGTGGCAACATTGGTTGTGGCATAGGTGTTCAGGTTTATAATAGTAGCAACACTATCAAACAAACATGCTACAACGGCAATGGTGTCGTGCAGATCAATGGCAACGCCACCGGCTCCGGTTGTAATATTTGTAATGATATTTAGGGTTGTAGCATCGAAGACGGTAACATTATCGGATTGCCTGTTCACCACAAAAACTTTTGAGCCGTCTCTGCTATAGGCAATATCTTGTATATACTCGCCTTCGGGCATCACACCGGGGTCGTAATTGGTTATTCCTTTTGTATTTGTAGCCAAAACCTGCTGTTTTAGGTTTGCCGACGGTGAAAAGACTTCAAAACTCATATGCTCACCATCCTGGTTGACATCGGCCGGAACTTTAGAGCTTATAACTAAACCATTTTGGTTGATTTGTTTAATGTTTTCGCTGCCGGAATTTGTTTGCGCAATAATACTCCCGGAGATCAGGATTGAAAACAGAACGAAAAGTAAATTGCTAATCATAGTATTATAATTTACATCGTTAAAACCGACACAAATTATGGATTTTTATTCAGTATAACAAATTAAGTTTCAGGTGGAAGTGTTGGAGAGCTATAATACTATATTATTTTGTCGGCAGCAAGTTTTCCGGTTAATATTGACATGGGAACACCGGCCGGACTGTAAGCCCACTGGCCTGCCTGAAATATATTTGGAATGGCTGTTAGTACCGATTTATTCGATTTGTGAATTTTATGAATTACCGGTAAAGGATCTTCAAAAGACCAGCCTACAATGGCACCCTCAGAACTGCCCACACGGTTTTTAATGCTAATGGGAGTAAAGGCAAACTGCTTATAAATATGGCTGCCAAGTTTTGGATAAATGCTATTGGAAAGCACGTCTATTATCCGTGATTCTATTTCCTGTTTGAATTCTTCCTCCCATCCATCATTTCTGATATTATTAAATAAGTTGTAATCGGCAAGGAAACTTATAATAACACCGGTTTTATTTTCGGGAACCATTGAGGGATCTTTTAGCCCGGGGATTGAAATTTCGTAAGTGTTTAATTTGATGAACTGGTCAAGCCACTTAATTACATCAGCTTTTTTGTTCTTTTTCCAATTTTCGAGCAATGTTTTAAGGCCTGTTGAGTGAATATTGTTTAATCCTTGTTTCGATGGAGTATAAAAGAAATGGCCGTGAGCAATTTTTCTGAAATAATCAAGTGGCAGGTCTACTTCCAAATATAAGCTGTACACTGACTCACTACCAACACTGCTAAGAATCTTCTCTTTGATTTTATTGTGCTTTTTAATAATATTTTCGCTCAGATTATCTGTGTTGGTAATGGAGTAAAAAGTTTTCAAATCGGCTGCCCAGATTAAATTATCATAGCTATATGTGTTGCCGTTGTCATCTGTTACTGTTTGTTTGTATGCATCAACTGTTTTAATGATGGTATCTTGTCTGAGTTCACCATTATGGTCAATGATTTTTTGCGTAACTGCTTTCGCCAGAGTTCCAACACCTCCAAGTGGGTATACATAATCGAGGTAAAGTGAAAAGTAGCTCATGGCAAAGAAACCGGGTGTTCCTTTGAAGAAATGCTGGGAGATGATATCGCGTAAAGATGGATTGGATATGATCTTTTTCAGATAATCTTCAATGGGCTCATTAAAGCGATTGATTTTTCCGACAGTGAAAAGAAATTTTGGCAACCAGGGCAGCAATTGACGAAATAAGTACTTTTTGTCTTGTTTTATATTTTTGAATGCAGGGTTTTCAATGCCATATAAAACATCGAGGTGTTTCATCACCTTTCGCATTTTGCGAATAAAAATATCAATCTCTGCAGCACTTTCGGGATAGAGTTTTACCAGCATTGTTTTGTACTCGTCAATACTGCTCAGGTCTTCGATATTCAGCACTTCATTTTCAATGCCGATTGAGACTTTACTGCGCACAGTATTGAGTGTAATGCCCAGATCTTTGAGCATCGGAAAAATAATGCCTGCATTTTCAAGAGCCCTTAGTCCTCCTTCAAAAAGGAAACCGTCTCTTTTAAAAGTACTGACAAGTCCGCCAAATTCATTGTTTTTCTCAAACAAAATTGTTTTTTTGCCGGCTTTTGCCAGATAAACAGCAGCCGTCAGACCTGCGATTCCGCCGCCAACTACAATAGTATGGTAATGTGTATTACTCATCTTTAACCAGTTTTGCCATTTTTAGTGTGATATCCCATAATTCTTCAGCCACTTCAAAATCGAGTGCCGGCGGTGTAGGTTCTTCGAGTTTTGTAAGATTAAAGAACTTGCCGCCATACTCTTCAATTTCATCCTTAACACCCAGATAATAAAGCGCATCAGAGGATATGGATGCCGGTTTTAAGGTTCGGTCGATGACATTCTTTTTGTACCATTTGTAGAATCTGCCGTTTTCCTTTCCGGTTTCTGATTTTACTGCTCCCGGGTGCATGGCGATGATGGTCACACCTGTGTTTTCGAAGTGTTTATGAAAAACAAGCATGGAAAGAAGCTGAGCCAGCTTAGCTGAGCCATAACTTTTTAGCCCGGTATATCTTCGTTTTTCCCAGTTTAGATCATCCAGTCGAAGCCCCCAGGCAGCAAAACGATGCCCCTCGGAGTTTACCAGAATGATTCTGGCTTTGTCCTGCGCTATTAATTTCTCTTTAAGTTTATAATTAATGATAAAAGACGATAAGTAATGCACCATAAATACCTTTTCAATACCATCTGCTGTGAGTTCACGTTTAGTGAGAAAAACGCCTGCATTATGTATGATTACATCGAGATTGGTGTTCAGGCCCGCAAGTAAATCGGCCACATTATGTGTATCCTCCATGCTGCTGAGATCAGCAATGAAATAATCGCATTTTACATTGAAATCAGCCTCAATTTCTTTTTTCAGATCCAGGGATTTTTCTTCATTTCTATTGACACAAATTAGATTGGCTCCTTTTGATGCATATTCTTTGGCTACGAGCTTCCCGATTCCGGATGTTGCTCCGGTTATAACAACGGTTTTCCCGGTAAATAGTTCTTCGGTTGTTTTGGGTTTTCTTCGGTTGTTTCTGATCATTGCAAACACGTTAGAAAACTTGTACTCTTTAAAGTATTTATATGTTTTTCGCTTTCTGCGTACCATTCTCAACCAAATTTTCTTCTCATAAAACGTCTGTATGCTTTACCAAACCTAGGAATGTTATCAAAAATGTCGCCCCATAAATCGTAATAATCTCTTTGTTCAATTATTTTACCTTCATCATTTACGGTGAGTCTTGTAGCACCATACATATTTGAACTTGGATATCTTTTGTAGCTTATGGTCATAATCCATTCTAGGAAGAAGTCATTTTCATTTTGAACTACTCTGACGACTTCCATTTTCAGATCTTTGGAGCGCTTTGTTAATCTCTCGGTCATGGCTTTAAAGTCTGCCATACCTCTAATTTCCTGAATGGAGTCTCTGAAATAGATTTCATCATGATAGTAGGGAAGTATATGCGACCAATCGGGTTTTCCATCAGTATTATATGTTTTCGACCATAGATCCTTTATGATCTCCAGTGTTAATCTGTAATCATTTGAATATTCCTGATTATATAATTGCTCACTGTCCATAAACAAATATTATAAATCAATATATTTTGGGTAGCATACCATCACAGTACTGTTTTCAAGTTCAAAGACTGTTTTCTCAAACGACGGTGGGCCGAATGTTCCTGAAGCATTATTGGAAAAACCATATCCTTCTTTTGGAGCACCAATCCAATACGTATCAAGCTCATAATTCTCATTTTCGTCATGAAAATACTTGAACGAATATTTTCCGGGTTTAAGGTTTTTTATCCAAAAAACACAAGTGTTATTTGTTATTTCTTTTCTGGCATCAATAATGGCATTATCATTTCCATCGCGAAAATCAAGTTGAACAACTCCAGTGTTATTGCTAAGATCTCTGATTATTATTTTTAGCGTAATTTGACCGCTTGAAGTGATGCTTAATAGTGTAAAAACCATAAACACAGTTGAGAATAGAAAGATGCGTTTCATTGTTCTTGCTTGACGTTATTTGATTTATGGAAATACAATTTATGTATTTCCTTGTGACATATTTAGTTCTTCAAATATAATATATTTAAGGCGAATACATTTGGTAAATTATTCTCAAATTTATTCCGGAGAACTTATTTGATCATTAGTATTTCCTGTATTTTCTCAGTTACATGAGCCGATTCTTTCAGGAAAGTTATGAGTGGCCAGTCATGAAACAGGTTCTTGTATTCATAATAATTGAATGGAGTTTTATCATGATCCAGTGAAAATTTAAGTTTCTGTGCATCAGCATACAGAATATCGTTGGTGCTTGTAAATAGAGAAATTCTTCCAAGACCATAGAAAGAACCAAAAACCGGGCTGACCCGATAATCTTTTGTTGATATGTTGCCAGAGTATTTTTTAGCGGCAATCTTTAGTGCATTTATATTTAATATTTTATCGCTTTTTGCATAATTGCTTACGATAGGATTAATCATTGTCAGATCAAGCCAGGGTGAGAGTAATATGAGATCTGATGGTTGTTTCAGATTTTTGTCTCTTAGAAATTGCGCAAATCCAAGTGCAAGACCTCCGCCTGCTGAATCGCCTATTAATACTATTCGTTGGTTTTCATGTTCTTGAATTATTTTTCTATATAGTGTTTCCATAAAACTATATACTTCTTCAACGTTGTGTTCCGGTGCCAAAGGATAATCCGGAACTATGATTTTAGCATTTGTTTTATGCAGAAGTTTTTTAACGAAGTTCCACTGAAAGCGTATGATATTAGAATAATAGGCACCACCATGTATATAAATTATGAAGGTGTTTGAGATCTTGCTGGAGTTGGAGAATGTCCATGTTTTTCTACCGGAGAGATCTGTTTTAGATACATGGAAGTTATTTCGAATAGACCCTGGAATCTTTGCCGGATATTTTCTATACTTGTCTTTCAATATCTTTCTTTTCATTCTCTTGTGCATTCCATATATACGCAAGAACGAAATGATAAGTCTGGCAAGCACAGAATTAGAACCATTATGAAAATAGATGGTATTATTCATTTTGTAAATGTACGAAAAGGAAATCTCTAATCATAACACTATAATTTACATCATTAAAACCGACACAAATTATGGATTTTTTTTGAGTATAACAAATTAAGTTTCAGAATGAAGAGCTATGACAAGATTAGAAAATGCCAACTCGAATACTTTGGTAACTTACCAATAAAAGCTAATTCTAAGTCCTAAATTAAATAAATTGGACTCAGCCAAAACAAAACTCTTTAAATGATACTTCGCAATAAACTCATAAGAAATATATTTACCAGTAAGATAATCTCCACCTGAAAGAGGAAAATAATGTCCTAAACTAAATGTAGGAGCAAAATTTAGTACCTTCTCTGGGACACCTAGAATATCTGTCATTCCATTTCCATAATAAATGATTCTCTCAGAATGGTCTGCAATCGGGTATATAATATCAATCCCACTCCGCATAATTAATCTCAATTTCTGTATGTAAATCTTTAGGTTTATTGGAATAGCAAGTTCGCTGTATGCAACTATTGATTCCATGCTTGATTCTGATATATACCCAAGGTATGGATCTATATCGGAACCAAAAATTAATCCGGTATGTGTATGAGAATATCTTTTCAATCCATAATTCAAACCGGTAGCAAGAGATAGATTATTGGAAAGGAAAAATTCAGCCCCAAATCCAGCAGAGAAACCTATCTTTGAAGTCGTTTCTTCATGACCAACAGGATTTCCAGTTGATAAAATATTGAATTCTGGTATAAGACAAATAGAATATTTAATCTTACTGGTTGAATCTTTCTGTGAAAAAACACAAAGCGACACTGATAGAAGTATACTCAATAAAAAAACTTTCATACGTATTCTGTTTAAAAAAATACTAATCTGTATTGAAATGTCTTCTCAAATTTAGTGATTTTTTTGAAACAAAAAAGCCGACCAAATAGGCCGGCTTTGAAATGTATCTTAGTTAAGATTAAACAAGATTTGCAAATCCCATAAAGGCAAGAGCCAGAATACCGGCTACAACAAACGCGATCGGAACACCACGCATGCCTTTGGGTACTTTCATAAGATCGAGATGCTCGCGAAGTCCGGCAAACAATACCAGCGCCAGGGTAAAACCAATGGCATTTGATATTGAAAATACCAGAGCTTCCATCAAGTTGTATTCTTTAGTGACCACCAGAATGGCAACACCTAGCACAGCACAGTTGGTTGTAATAAGTGGGAGGAAGATACCCAGCGCCTGATAGAGTGGGGGAGAGATCTTCTTCAGCATGATCTCAACCATTTGAACTAAAGATGCAATTACAAGAATAAAAACAATGGTTCTGAGATAACTCAGGTCAATGCCTTTCTCTGCATATAGCTCAGCCAAATATCCGGATTGCGGAACGAGCAGATAGTTTTGAATAAGATAAGTTACCAGTGTTGCCAGTGTCATTACAAACAATACAGCACCACCCATACCCACAGAGGTAGACACTTTTTTCGAAACACCAAGGAAAGGACAAATTCCAAGGAACTGATTCAACACAATGTTGGAAACGAAAATGGCAGATATGACAATTACAATATAATCCATGTTGTTTCCTCCTATGATTTTTTAAGTCTGTTCATTAATGCAATAAGGTAGCCCAAAGCAATGAAAGCTCCGGGAGGGAGTACAAATAAGAGAATACCATCCGCTTCAGGGTTGATAAATTTGAAATCGAATATAGAGCCGCTACCCAAAATTTCACGAACTGCACCCAGCAGACCCAGCGCAAATGTAAATCCAAGTCCCATGCTTAAGCCGTCAATAACCGAGCTGATGAGATTTTGTTTGGATGCAAATGCTTCTGCACGCCCCAGCACCAGACAGTTAACAACGATAAGGGGAATAAAAAGCCCCAGTTGCTCGTGCAATGTGGGTATGTATGCGTTCATAGAAAGGTCAACAATAGTTACAAAGGTGGCAATAATCACAATAAATGCCGGGATACGTACCGATGAAGGAATGAAGCTTTTAAATATTGAAATGAAAACATTCGACATCACCAATACAAATGTAGTGGCCAGCCCCATACCAATACCATTAATGGCAGATGTAGTAACACCTAATGCCGGACACATACCAAGCAGAAGTACAAAAATAGGATTGTCTTTTATAAATCCTTTGGTAAAATTTTTCCATTGATTCATTCTGAACCTCCTTCCCATACTGATTTATATGCACGCATAATTCCATCGCAATATGCGCGACTGGTGATAGTCGAGGCTGTAATGGCATCTACATCACCACCGTCTTTCTTAACTGTGAAATTAAAACTATCGGGATGTTTTTCAACAAATTGATTTTTGAATTTGTCGTCAGCCATTTTAGTTCCAAGTCCCGGAGTTTCAGCATGCTTCAGAGGCATTGACTGATAAACGGTTCCATCGGGCAAAAAGCCAACCATCATGGTGATCAGACCACTGAACCCCTGTTTTGTAAATGATTCAACAGCCACGCCGGTTGTATCACCATCTTTGATTCCGTAATACACGTTCATCATCTCGTCGCTGTCGTATGCTTTTACCTGGGTTTGCTGCAATTCATCAAATTCAGGAATAACTTCGTTAATGGCTGCTTCAATTTTTTTCTTTTCGCCGTCAGAAATGGGCCCTTTGGTTTGTTCATTCACTATAGCCAGGGTGAAAGCTGCTATACCTGCGATCATTAAGAGCGTTGAAGTCATATTGAACAAAGAGTTCTTTTTCTTCTTCTTAGCCATTTTTCACCTCCTCTCCGAATCGTTTGGGTTTGATTTTATTGAGCAATGGAACAAAGGCATTCATAATCAGAATGGCGAATGAGGCTCCTTCGGGGTAGGCTCCAAACACACGAATTATGATGGTGAGGACCCCTCCCATGAATCCGAATATCAGCATTCCCCAAGGCGTCATTGGCGACGATACCATGTCAGTTGCCATAAAGAAGGCTGCCAGCATCATACCCCCAGCAATGAGGTGGAAAAGCGGATCAATATAAATGGTTGGATCAGCCAGCCAGAGTGCACCGGCAAACATGGTAGCTCCCAGCAGGAATGATACCGGAATATGCCATGAAATGACACGGGTTAAAAGCAGGAATAACCCACCGGCAAGGAGTGCGATGGCAGAGATTTCACCGGCAGAACCGCCCATATTCCCCCAAAACATTTGCAGGTAATCAGGCATGGCAGGGTTGCTCATGGCTTCAGCTACATTGCTGCTTTCTTTTAGAATTCCCAGCGGAGTGGGTCCGGTAATTACATCGGTAAGCTGTGATGCACTTTCCAGAGGTTTTGGCCAGGATGTCATCGGCACCGGAAATGAGATCAACATAAAAACACGACCAACAAGAGCCGGATTAAAAGGGTTTTTACCCAAACCGCCAAACGACATTTTACCAATTACAATAGATACAAATGCACCAATGATCAGAATCCATACCGGGAGGTTTGAAGGAACGTTAAATGCCAGCAACATACCAGTTACAATGGCTGAATAGTCGGAGACCGTATTGGGGCCTTTGATCAGAAATTTCTGAACGAGCCACTCAAACAGGATACAGGCTATAATCGACACCGCAAAAACTTTCACTGCGCCAATGCCAAACATCCACGCTGATGCAATAAAAGCCGGCAACATTGCAATGATGACAAAGAGCATGATCTTGCTCACATTGCCTTTTTCATGCACATGCGGTGAACCGGAAACAGTTAATAAACTCATATGCTATAACTCTTTAATTTTTTCGACTTCTCATTATTTGACCTACCTTGAATTTTCCAAGGCGGATATTATCGAGCAATGGACGACCGGACGGGCATGTATACTGACATGAGCCACACTCGATACAATCCATTACCTGTTCTTTTTCTGCTATTTCCCAGTCGAGGCTCTCTCCGGCCAGTCCAAGAAGGAATGGTTCGAGACCCATCGGACAAACAGTGGTGCAGCGTGCGCAACGAACACAATTGTATTCTCTTACACGTTTGGCTTCCTTTTCACTCATGAGCAGGATTCCACTCGTACCTTTTGTTACCGGAACATCAGTACTGTTAATGGCTTTACCCATCATAGGACCACCATTGATGATCTTGCCATTGTCTTCTGGTATGCCACCTGCTTTTTCAATCAGCAACGAAACCGGAGTTCCGATTCTGGCCATGAAATTCGAAGGTATACTTACGTTTTTACCGGTAACGGTAACCACGCGCTCGATGAGAGGTTTGTTTTTTTGCACGGCTTCGTAAACCGCAAATGCAGTTCCTACGTTCTGAACCACACATCCCACTTCAATAGGAAGTTTTCCTGAAGGAACTTCACGATTAACACATGCTTTAATCAGTTGTTTCTCAGCACCCTGCGGATACATGACCTTGAGTGCCTGAACAGTGATTCCCGCAAAATTTGCCACTGATTTATTCATGTGCTCAATGGCATCGGGTTTGTTGTTTTCAATTCCGATAATGGCTTTATCCACCCCGATAGCTTTCATCAGAATCTGAACACCCACGACAATTTCGTCTGCTTTTTCGAGCATCAGCTGATGGTCGGCAGTGAGATATGGCTCACATTCCACAGCATTGATAATCAGGTATTCAGCTTTTTTCCCATCAGGAACCATGAGTTTTACGTGTGTAGGGAAGGTGGCACCTCCCAAGCCAACAATACCGCTGGCTTTTACTTTTTCAACGATTTCCTGAGGGCTCAGAGTGATTTCCTTTCTAAGATCTGCACTCAGATCAATACCTTCTTCCCACTCATCACCTTCGCGAGTAATAATAATGGTATCACGACGGTAACCGCTGGCATCGATATGTGTATCGATTTTATCCACGGTTCCTGATACCGGCGAATGAATCATGGCTGAAATGAAAGCTTCCCCTTTGGCAATGAGCTGTCCGGTTTTTACCTTGTCGCCTCTTTTTACAGTTGCGACAGAGGGTGCACCGAGGTTTTGTCCCAGGGGTACAAATATTTTTTCGGGGGCTTCAATGGCTTCAATGGCTTTATGCGCCGATAATTTGTTTTCCGGCGGATGAACACCTCCCAGTTTAAATGTCTTCAACATTTTTGGGCCTCCTTAATTGATTAAACTTCTTTATTTTCTTCTGTAACTTCGGCTTTAACCTTGCGTGGCGGGAAGTTAAGCTCTGTAATAGCTCCTGTCGGACATTCCGGCTGACACTTTCTACAGAGTCGGCATTTCTCGAAATCTATGTATGCCACCTTATTCTCCAGCACAATGGCGTCGAATGTACAGGCTTTCACACATTTCCCGCAACCTATACAGGCAACTTCGCAGTTTTTCTTCGCTACGGCACCTTTTTCGGTGTTCACGCAGGAAACATAAATGCGTCGGCTCTTCTTGCCCTGGTTGCGAAGCTCAATAATGCTACGCGGGCAGGATTTTACACATGCTCCACAAGCTACACAGTTTTCTTCGATGATGACCGGAAGTCCTGTTTCCTTGTCCATATACATGGCATCGAAATCACAAGACTCAACACAGTCGCCAAGACCAAGACATCCGTTTGGACAACCACCCGGACCTGCTGATAGGTTACTGGCAAAGGCACAACTCTGTGCACCTTCGTAATTGAATTTCTGAGGAGAATTCTTCAATGACCCGTTGCAACGAACTACAGCCACCTGAGGCGCTTTTTCCTCGGCTTCCAATCCCATGATTGCCGCAATATCGGCATTCAGGTCATTTCCACCAACCGGACAAAACATTCCTTCAAGGCTTTCGTTTTTAACAATGGCTTCGGCATATGCACGACACCCGGCAAAACCACATCCTCCGCAGTTTGCCCCGGGTAATGCTTCCGAAACTTCGTCAATTCTGGGGTCTTCGATTACTTTGAACTGCTTTTCAACGCCAAAAATAATGGCAGCAAAAATCAAAGCAGTTACTCCTAACACAATGATAGCAATAATTATCGGATCCACTTCTTCTGTTTTTTTGCGTATTTCGCCGCAAATGTATAAAACTAATCAGGATTGCTTATTTATTTAAAATGGTTTTGGATAAGTGCGTAAGTGTCAGGTAATCAGTTTTCTATGCAGGTAATTATATGTGTTCAATAGTATGAATTACATCTAACTATCACTAAGTTAAAGAGATAGCTAAATTATTTTTAATAGTTATAAATTAACAACTGAATTATGAACCTTTAAGTCCGCGCCCGCTTTTCTTAATTTTTCCGGCTTCCTGCAGTTCGGCTACAAGCTTGTCTAGAACACCGTTTACAAAAGCATTGCTCTTTGGTGTACCATATTCTTTGGCCAGTTCAATATACTCATTCATTGAGGCCTTAACCGGAATTCGAGGGAACTCCAGAATCTCTGTTAACCCAAGCTTCAGGATCAGCATATCAATCTGATTAATGCGGTCAATTTCCCAATTTGATATTTTTTTCTGAATCATGCCATCATATTCCTCAGAGTTCATAATGCACTTATCGAAAAGTTCTTTCACAAAATCGCGGTCATCATCGTTGCCGGGGAGGGCGTTGGAATTAAAAACCTCACCGGGAATATGGGTGGTTTCATTATTCTCATCTAAAGATTTGATCCAGTTGTTGAGATTAAGACCCGAAGTAATGCTGTCTTCACCCCAGTGCAGGTTGAGCTCTTCGTAATATGCACGCAAATTGCCGTCAAAAGCTATGTGTTTCTTGAACAGTTTTGCTACAAAAATTTTGTGATCTTCAAAAGAATCGGCAGGACTATCGAGGTATTCCTTATAATCTTTCCATTCGACCATGGCGAAATAGATTTTACGGAATTGTTCCTGAAATTCAGACCAGTTGATTTTTAAGCTTTGAATACGATTCTGAATAGTTTCGTTTTCGCGTAGAATTTTGATAACCGGATTATCTATGAACTTTCGGTTTGGATCCAGGTCGGCTTCACTTGGTCGAAGCTTTTTTTTGTTTTCTTCCAGTTTGTTCTCAGCGAAATCACGTACCTCCAGCAATGCCGAAATCTGGTACATCATTAGCTCCGAAATGCCCTCAATGGCATCGAAAAGTTCTTGTCTTCCCTTGCTCAGATCTGTCTCTCCACCAATAAAGAACGAATAAACAGCCTGCAGCGTCTTTACTCTCAGGTAATGCCTCGATAGCATAGTTTTTTATTTTGCATTGCAAAGGTATTCATTTTGATTTATGAATGATGATTTTTGATTTGGGAGTTATGAACTATTTAGACGCAGATTAACGCTGCAATAAGAATATACGGATTTACGCGGATGAATACTGTTTAAAGGAAGTGATCTCTCATAGTCTGACTAACAGCAGCAAAGGGGAGGGTATGAGTGTATCACTTACAACTTATAATATGCTGCCCCGGGTGATCTCTTGTCATGCCTTCCAGTGATCAATAGCATGACGAAGAGATATCCGGGAGGATTCTTTTGATATGCCATCTGGGGGAGATTCCATACCTTTGCCCCATGAACAAAACCCTCTTCAAAATACTCAGCATCACTTCACTCATTCTGGCAGTGTACATATTACTGATCATGGTTTTTGTACCGCTCTTCCTCTTTAAAGGACACGACGATGCTTCATTGGGAATGCAGATATTTATCTGGCTTATCTATTATTCCGTTTTCCTGATGCCTTCGGTGTTTACACTACTG
>PKSX01000117.1 GCA_002869435.1 Marinilabiliales bacterium
CCTAATGGAGTTATTGCACCGAGGCCAGTTATTACAACTCGCCTTTTGTCCATGTAATTTGTTTTTCTATTATGAATTAGCTTCAATGTATTGGATCGCTTCACCTACGGTGCCGATCTTCTCAGCCTGCTCATCAGGAATAGAAAGATTGAATTCTTTTTCGAATTCCATAATCAATTCTACAGTGTCCAGTGAGTCAGCACCAAGATCATTTGTAAAGCTTGCTTCAGGGTTAACCTCTCCTGCGTCAACGCCTAATTTATCCACAATAATTTCTTTTACTTTTTCTGCAATTTCTGACATGTTTACCTCATTTTAGTTAAACAGGGTGCAAAGAAACGATTTTTTACATAACTGACAAAATTTTGAACATGATTAGATGGTTTTACATAACTTAATAAATTGATTTTCTGCACATAAGATATATTTTTATTAACTTTTTTTAAGGTTTTATTTCGAGTCATACAATATTATATTTAATTTTATTTCGTTCATTTGTAAATAATAAAGTCAAACAGCAGACATGCACAAACTATCCATTTGGGCATCCGGAAGCGGGAGCAATGCCGAAAACATCTATAATTATTTCAAAAACAGTAAAGAAATTAGCATTGACCATATACTTTGCAATAAAAAAGATGCCGGTGTTTTTGAAAGGGCAAAAAAACTTGGTGTGGATGCAAAATATTTTTCCAGTGCTGAATTCAGAAATAGTACTTCTGTATTGGATTTTCTCAAAGAAAGAGAGATTAACTATATTATTCTTGCAGGATTTTTACTTAAAGTTTCAGAAGAGATAATATTTCACTACCCTGCACGAATCATAAATATCCATCCTGCACTTTTGCCTGATTATGGTGGTAAAGGCATGTATGGCTTGCATGTTCACGAAGCAGTAATTGTTGCAGGAGAAAAACACAGTGGAATTACAATTCACCTGGTCGATGAAGAGTATGACCATGGAACCACTATCTTTCAAAGCATTTGTGAAATAGAAAAGGGCGAAACACCGAAATCGCTGGCCGAAAAAGTGCATCAACTCGAATACAAACACTATCCCGAGGTAATACAAAACTATATATTGTCGTTTAATAGCTAATGGATAGATTAAAACATATTCTCACACTGTTTCTTGGCTTCTTTGTGTTGTCGGTTTCGGCACAGCCTTTTGAAATTACAGGAATAATTACTGATTCAGAAACCAAAGAGCCTCTTCCTTTTGTGAATATAGTAATCAACAATAGTAATCATGGAGGTATTAGCGATATCAATGGAAAATTCTCTTTGAAATCAAATTCAGAAATTTATTTCCTGCGTGTCAGCTACGTTGGGTATTTCAGTGACACTATACTTCTGAACAAAGGCCAGACTTTTGTTGAACTTGAAATGCGAAAAAATGCCGTTGAACTGAATGAGGTGGTTATTTTGCCAGGCGAAAACCCCGCACACCGAATTATTGACAGCGCAATAGTGCACCGAAAAAGTAATGATCCGTATGCCCTGAACTCCTTTTCCTACGAAAGCTATGGAAAGTTTTACATTACACTGGGAATAGACAGTTTGCAAAAAACCCCCAATCACTTACTCGACAGCGAAAGTGTTCAAATCAAAGATTTTTTTGAAGCTCATTACCTGTTTTTCATGGAAAACATGTCGAACCGGATATATAAAAAACCATCTCTTGATAATGAAACCATTATTGCATCAAAAGTTTCAGGTTTTTCTGATCCGCTTTTCACTCTGCTAATGAGTCAAATACAGAGTTTTGCTTTTTACGAGGATTTGATCACAATTTCTGATAAAAACTATGTAAACCCTATTAGTCGGGGGAGCACAAATAAGTACTTCTTTCTTTTAAAAGATACCATTTATGATGGAGCAGATACCGTTTTTGTGATTTCATACCGACCTTTTAAAAACAAGAATTTCGATGCTTTACAGGGCGTGTTATACATACATACTGATCAATGGGCCTTACAAAGTGTAATTGCTGAGCCCATGACCATGGACCAGGGTGTTTCTGTAAAAATTAGGCAAAACTATTTTCAACCGGACGGCAAAACATGGTTCCCTTCGCAACTACACACCGATATATATTTTGCAAACCTTGATTTCGATTCCTATCCGGTTTTTGGCAGAGGAATAACTCAAATTTTTAATGTTGAAATTAATCCTGAGCTCAAACGTCGTGATTTCCCCGATGCCACTGTAAGCATTGAACCAGATGCCCATGTAAAAAGTGAAACATACTGGGAGGAAAACAGACCGGATTCATTAACACAGAAGGAAATTAACACGTATAATTTCATTGACAGCCTTGGCAAAAAAGAGAACTTTGATCGCTTGCTCGACTTAACAATGGTACTTCTTGAAGGGAAAATCCCTGTGGGTCCGCTTAGCCTCGATATCAGCAAATTGTACATGTACAACGAAATTGAAGGCTCGAGACTTGGCCTTGGCTTAAGTACAAACTATAAAATATCAAAAAAATGGTCGCTTGGAGGCTATTATGCTTATGGGTTTAAGGACAAGCAACATAAATTTGGCGGAGATCTAAAAATTCATATCAACAGAGCCAGAAGCATGTACTTAAATGCCACAGCGCGGCAAGATGTCAGGGAATCCGGAGCCATTATCTGGGGTGATGGATCGGTTAATATTTTCGATACCGAGAGTTTCAGGTCATTCCTTCTTACCCGAGCCGAGTATTTTCAGGAATACCGACTAAGTGTGAATTTCAAAATCGGGAAGAATTTCAGTTTCATGCCGAGTGTAGGCCATACCTTCAGCAGAAATCAGGATGATATACTTTTTGGCTCCATGCAGGAAGGTTCTTTTATAGGCAGCCCTACCCATGAGTATAATGACATAAGTTTATATACAAGAATTGCATTCGGAGAAAAAAGAGTTTCATCAGAAAACTATGATCTGATTCTCGGCAACCCCAAAGAACATCCTGTTATACAATTACAGCTACAGAAGGGAATTCCAGGTTTCTTAGGCGGAGATTTGGATTTTTGGTCTGCCCGGGCAAAAGTATCTCAGTCTGTAAAGACAAAATATATGGGTACGTTCAGCTATAAAGTAATGGGCGGAATATGCAGCGAAAACATGCCCCTTTCCCTAACATTTAATGCCCCTGCCTCTTATCGGAAATTTACGGTCGCATCCCCAAATTCATTTGAAACCATGCGCATGAACGAGTTTTACAACACCCGGTTCTTATTTGTTTTCCTCAGACATTCTTTTGATAAAATGATCTTTGGAAGTGGCAAGTTCGCTCCTGTTCCTGTGTTAATGACGAATGTCGGGTTTGGAGATTTTCAGGGAATAGAGTATATACAAAGCCCGGAGATTAAAATAATGAATGAACCCTACCTTGAGTCGGGGTTGTTTTTCGACAATTTACTGAATATGGGCTTCTACTCACTTGGCATTGGTGTAGTGTACAGATATGGATATCATCATCTGCCAAAGCTTGAAGATAATTTTGCGTATAAGATATCGTTTAGTACAGCATTGTAAAGCTAATATTTCTTGAATTGATAATTAGTATCTTTGCTTATTATTACACACCATGGACAAACTACAAGCCTTTTACGAAAAATATAAGATTGATGAGTTTTATGAGAAACAAAAAAATCTGAATTTCGAACACCCCATCAGGCCTTTTCAACCGGAACGACATAAAAAACTGTCTCATGGTGTAATTCCCGGGTTTAGAAATTATGATTTGTGGTTTGAGCGTTATCGCAGTGCAGTGGAAGTAATGAAAGCAAAAAACGTCATTAAACCTGGAGATGAAGTTCTTGATGTCGGTTGCGGTGAAGGTTTTTTCAAAATTTTTTTCGATGCTTTGTATGATGGAGAGCTGAAATGGAATGGCGTAGAGGTTTGGAAATCACGTGCTGCTTTTTGCAGGCATATCGGTTATACAAACGTAGATGAGGTTGATCTTGAAAAGGGAAAATTACCTTACGAAGACGAGACCTTTGATGTGCTTATTGCTTCACATGTAATTGAGCATCTTCCAAATCCAGATGAAATCCTTCGTGAATTTGCAAGAGTGTTGAAAAAAGGAGGTGTGATGCTGGTCGCTACACCTACTAAGCTTCCGGTAATTGCACACATCGGTGCATGGATTCATAATATGAATAAAAGAAACAGAGGCGAAACCCAACAGGCTTTCACTGCAGGCAAGCTGAAAAGGTTTACCCTTAAAGCACTGGGTCTACCCAAAAGTGCAATTGTTGACCGCAGAGGATTTCGTATTATTTCAGGTCGCAAAAAACTCCCAATAGAAAACTGGACATGGTTTTACAGGTTCTCTAAATTTCTGGGCAGAAATTGTATGTTTTTCGTTCCTGAGATTAATCTGATTGTGAAGAAATAAGCACTTTTTGTATCTCCGTATCAGTCTCTCCTGTAATCCTTAAAAAATACACGCCATCGGTTTGTCCCGATATATCTAATAGTGCTTTTTCAGCATTAGGAAATACATTCTGAATAACACGGCCATTAATATCCAACACTGTTATTTCTCTAATTTTTACCCCTTCGACACAGATTATAGAAACAGCAGGATTTGGATAAACATTCCATGCGGGATCTTCTACATCCACTGTACCGGTAAAAACAACGGTAATATGATTGGAACTATCTGAAACGCACCCAAAAGGATCTTCCACCACTACATAATACTCTCCATTTGCTGAAGGCACATGTAGAGTATCATTAGCTCCTGCAATTGGCCCCGACATATTGTACCACTGATTATTGGCAGATGCAGAAGAAAACAAAGTATCACCATTTTGAGTAATTACTGGTGTTGGTATCGGAGTCAAACAAGTAAGAGGCATTACAAATACATCTCCTCTTGAACCCACGGCAATGATTTCATTATTTACAATTGCTGCATCACGCAACCCCTGATCAACTTTGCCATTCGCGAAAGGAGTCCATGTTACACCTCCGTCAATAGTTTTTGTTACATCTCCACCATAAGTGACCGCATAACCGGAATCTGCTGTTATAAAAAGCAAAGAATAAATGTACGATCCTGAAGGGAAAATTGCCGTCCAAGTTTGGCCTCCATCTGTAGTTTTTCGCCCACCATTACTTCCTGCAACATAACCAAGGCTATCGTCGAGAAATACAACAGTATAATAATCTGAAAACTGACCAGTTGATAATGGCGTCCAAGTTGCAGCCTGATCTGTTGTTTTCATAACAGCACCTCCATCTCCAACCGCATAGCCAACGGAATCTGAGGGAAAATAGAAATCCTGTATGGTACCACCGGATGAATGCGCCCATGAGTAGCCTGCGTCTTCAGTAAGATAAACACCAGAATTCACATATCCGCCGCCAACAAGATACTTGTTTTCACTGAAAGCCCATACTGCCCTTATTGCAACCGATGGCTGGTTTGATCCATAAGTAAAATTATCGCCAAAATTATTGGTGTGAGCATTGAGACCCGAACTACCGCCAATTGCCCCTTCACCATTGGGCAGAATATGGCAACCCAGTATTCCGGCATTCGATGAAGAATTAACCAACTCCGTTGTCCATGTATGGCCCCCATCGGAAGTCCTGATAATAGCATTCTGGTTTCCTCCCGTTGTCATATAACCGACAGAAAGTCCATGATTGTTATCCGCAAAACTCACTTTTGTAAGCAAGCTATGAGGGGCATTGGCCTTTATCAGAGTCCAGCTTACACCATAATCAATGGTTTTATACAATGTGGCATCGCCACCACAAAAACCAACGCCATTGCTGTTCATATGCGCAACATAATGGTCATCCGGTCCGGCATTAATTGTAGTCCAGGTATTTCCAAAATTAGAGGATCGTAATATTTCACCGTTTCCACAAAGCATGAGTAATACTCCGGCCGAATATCGCAAATTGTACATATTCTGGGTAGACGGACTTGCAGGACTTGTCCATGTTGCGCCACCATCGGTGGTTTTCATATAATTTCCCCAGGCTCCAACCGCAATTCCATTGTTTACATCACTGAAAAACACATCGTAAAAACGGGACGTTGTTCCTGTCGTTAAAGTACTCCATGAGTTACCGGCATCAGTCGTTTTGATAATCCGCCCGGAGTTTCCGCAGGCAAAACCCGTAGTATCATCAACAAAAAACACATTAAACAGCAAGTCTGTTATTCCTGTTGTCAGTGTACTCCATGTTGAGCCTGCATCTGTCGTTTTCATAATAACACCATTCTCTCCTGCTGCATAACCGGAATCAGGATCGGTAAAATACAAGCTATACATAGTAGTAACCGAGCTTCCCGTAATTTGGGTATAAGATTGAAAACCATCCGTAGTTTTATAAAATCTTCCCGACGAAGCACAAATAACTCCATTATTTGCATCGGTCATCCACAAATCATTGGGCTGATAAGACATATAATAATGCATTCTTTCCCAGCCATATCCACCATCTGTGGTTTTCAGAACTCTTCTCTCCAGTTTATCCAGAACAAAACCCGTATCATTGTCTACCATGTATACTCCGCGAATATCAGACGATGTTTTTACAGGGGTAACCAGCGACCATTCCTGGGCCAGAACAGAATTCGCAATAAACAGGATAATCAGGATAATTAAATATCGCATAATAATGGGTTTTCGATGGAAACGTGCTGCAAATTACTAAAAAATACCCGTACGTATATTCTCATATTTCTTTGAGACAGAAAACTGTACATTTGTTATTAAATCAATATTATAAGTATGAAAACCACATTCTCATTACTGTTACTTGTTTTTGCCACATCTGTTTGTTTTGCTCAATTCAACCTGACAACTACAAAAGGCTATCAAAATGCGTTAGAAAATGAAACCCGTAGCGAAAATGGTTTACCCGGACCAAACTACTGGCAAAACAGTGCTGATTATTACATTGATGTAATCATGGATGTTAAAAACAAAATCCTGAGCGGAAATGAAAGAATCGTTTATTATAACAACAGCCCTGATTCATTGGGCGCCGTTGTTATTCGCTTATATCAGGATTTGTATAAAAAAGGCAATAACCGTAATTCTATTGTGGATGTTGATCCCCGTGACATTCATAACGGTGTAACAATAAGCAGCCTTTCTGTGAATCACACAGAAATTGACCTGAGTACGGTGCACAGATCAGGAACCATAATGATTGTTCGGCTTGGACAGAAACTTGCTCCCAATTCATCACTAAATCTGGAAATAGAGTGGAGTTTTGATTTTCCCGAACATACACTTATTCGAATGGGAACAATTGACAGCACCAGCCTGTTTATTGGTCAATGGTATCCGCAAGTGGCGGTTTATGACGATGTTTATGGCTGGGACACAAGATCCTATAACGGAATGGCAGAATTCTATAATGATTTCTCGAATTTTGAGGTTAATATTACTGTTCCCGAGGGCTTTATGGTATGGGCTACAGGCGAAAACACCAATATAAAAGAGGTGCTTAATTCCGAATATTTATCAAAATACCAGAAAGCCACTGAATCAGAAGAAATAACGCATGTTATTACTGCTGAAGATATAGAAAAAGGCAATATCACTACAAACATACACACATGGACCTTTAAAGCAGAAAACGTTTCTGACTTTGCCTTTGGAATTAGCGATCACTACTTATGGGATGTGTGCAGTGTAGAAGTTGACGAAAACACAAAAAGAAGAACTATAATTGGTACAGCTTATGCAGAAGGAGCCATTCATTTTGATAAGGTTGCCGAAATTTCGAGAGAAACAGTGCGGGCTTTATCAGAGGAAATGCCGGGAATTCCCTATCCTTTCCCATATCTTACCGTTTTCCACGGCGATTTTGGCATGGAATATCCAATGATGACCAATGTGGGCCCTGATGAATCGTATGCCATGACTGTTTATGCGCACTCACATGAAATTACACACGGATATTTCCCGTTTCTGGTAGGAACCAATGAAACCAAAAATGGCTGGATTGATGAAGGATTTACCGTTTTTCTCCCGGAAGCAGTACAAACACGCCTGACCCCTGAGCTCGATATAGCTAAATCAAACACACATGCCTTTGCATACTATGCAGGAATAGAAGGAGAACCGGCTCTTATTACTCCAACCTATTATCTTGACGGGCGAATATATTTCTATTTGAACTACGCCAAAACTGAGCCTGCAATACGCTTGTTACAAGTGGAGTTAGGTGAAGAGATGTTTTTGAAATGTCTGCACATATTTATTGAACGCTGGTCGTATAAACACCCAACTCCCTACGACCTGTTCAATACATTCAATGATGTTTCGGGGCAGGATCTGAACTGGTACTGGCAGGCCTGGTATTTTCAGCAGGGCGGTATTCCTGATCTCGCTATTGCAGAAGCCAAGAAAACAGATTTGGGCTATGATATTACTGTTGAAAACAAAGGAAATTTCCCTCTTCCGATTTTCATTACACTTTATAGCGGAGAAGATATAGTAAGCACTGAATTAATGCCCGCTGCAAGCTGGAAAGGACATAAAAACAAAGTTACCGTGAGTGTTAATGCTAAAGATGGAGTTACCAAAATCACACTTGGCAATGCCTATATCCCGGATGCAAATCAGGAGGATAATGTGGTGGAGTTGTAAATAATCCCTAATTCTCCTCCTTAAAATACAGCTGATAGAAGTGCATTTCTTTTTCGGGGTCAAAGCCGCGTCCAATCATTTGGCGGTTGCCATGAACATAAACATGAAAGTTCTTGTCAAGCTTAATTACACTTTTAAAAACACGGCTTAGTTTTTTCACGGCTTTTTCATTTACAGGAATCTCACTCTGCAGATTTACCCCGTTTTCGCGACCAAATTTCTGTGAGAAAGCATTGAAACTTTCCTTTACCTCCGGTTGATCTATTACCTCATCGCTGAAATGTTTCACATCAAAACTGTCGTTTTCCTTAAAATAATCGTAACTTTTATTCAGCAAGTCGGCCTGATCAGGTCTTTGCATTTCAAATTCCTCAGGCATTTTTTCCACAACAAATTCACGACACATGCTCAGCGCCATCTGAGTGTGAAAATAATCATCTTCATTTTGCTTTAAAATTAGAAATTCGTCGGTCCAGAGTTTATAGTCGGCCCCTTTTGACTTGCCGTACATGCGCATTAAATAGCCATTCTCGGCTTCGGTATTACAAATCAGGCAGCCATTAAGATAATCGGAGGGGTCATAGCCCTGATCAGTTTCAATGGCATAGCCGGTTTCATTTCCAAACAGTCGAATAAAGTTCTTTTTTCGGTCCAGAAAGAATAATCCAAGCGCATCCACCGCCTCATCACCAATAACGATATTTGAAAAACGTCCAACCCAGAGTTCTCCGCCTTTGAGTTTAGGATTAATCATAAGGTTATACAGCATGTTGGCAATCTTTGCAGAATACTGCATAAACTCATCTTCCTCTTCAAAGAATTTCTTGCTAATAGTGTGCATTTCATTCATTTGCACATCAGATTCATGGTAGAGATTGTAGAGAAGATCTTCTTTGAAAAACGGTGTAAGCAGTGTTTGCCCGAGCATATCAAAAACCTGTTCACTCATGGCCACTTCCTCTTCAGAGATTTTAATTCCGTCTTCCAGCGCTTTGTTTCCAATTCTGTGGATTACAAGCTTTTTCAGGGTTGCCTGTTCGAGATTCAACATAAAAGTGTTTATTAAATTATTCAGTGTCTGCTTTATTCAAAGCATTATAAAGTGAGTCGGCCTGCTCTTCGTTAAGTTTGTCTTTCGGGAAAAAAAGTGTTTGACCATTATCAAGCCTGATGAAATAATACTTCCTGTTCTCCTGCAGTATATTTTTCTGAAGATCTATCTCTGCTTCATTCAAGCGATCTTTAAAAATCAATGTATCGCCGTCAATAGCGAACTCAATTTTTTCGTCTTTTATTCCTGAAGCCATAAAAGTTATAAACGGCTTCATGGTGTATACAAAACCAAACGCTGCGCTAAAAGCAATAATAAAATTGCTGAGACCCAGGTCTTCGTAATACAAGTATAGCGAGACCATTACGAGAACAGGACCCATGTATAAGCGCATGAAACTAATCAGCCTCGTTTGCATATGATAATAAGAATGGAAATAATACTTCCTGAAATCGTATTTGGTAATAAGCAGTTTGTGTTTTTTCATTCGGCTGAAGGTAAAAAATAAGGCTGCTCAAAATGAAACAGCCTTACAAAATTATTATTTTTCTTGATTTAATTCATCAACCGACAAATTAAAACTTATAAGTAAACGATGTCAGCACTTTAATGTTATCGGCGGTCTGGAAATTAGTAACTACACCGTTATCATCAATACCTGTTCCGTTTGGATCGTTTGTAACATCAGGGGTAATACCGTCATCCATAAATTTTGGAGCAGCATAATTTGCAGTTGAATACTCAACCTCAAACCCGATTGACATATTTCCGGAGATGAACTTAATTCTTGGCGCTACTCTCATCATTGATTCAACATTGCCCCAGCGGCCAACATATGAACCCGCAATCATTTCATCTGTTCCAAGTGCAACACCCATGTTTGATGTATATCCTGCAAAAAGGCCAAACTGAGTTTTCTTACCATTGGTATGAACATCCATCCATGCACTGATTGCAGTAATGGGATTATATCTTACAAACTCTTTTGAAAAATCAGTAATAGTAGAATCAATGATTGGATAAAATCCACCCATCATAACCTTGCTATCTGTAAGTTGCCCATATTGTCCCCAAAGCTTAAATGTTACAGGGTCTGTTTTTACTTTGAAATATGCAACAGCTGATAAGCCTGAAACATTTTCCTTAGCAATAACAGTTGTAGTATCGGTGCCAAAAAGAATTGTTGTATTGGCTGGTTTTAGCGTAAGATAATTTACACCAACGCCTGCTGCAACTTTGTCATTTTTGAACTGGAACTGTATATGAAGTTCAGGAATACCTGAATTTGGCTGTGCATTATCACCAGCAATACTATTGAAATGACCCTGCGCCAAAATTGCACCAAATACACTCAGGTTTTCGCCCAGCTTTTTGGTGTATCTTATTTGCGGATTTCTTGCCAGAGGATTAAACGGTACACCGGCGCCAAAAGAAATGGTTCCAGGATAACAGTCGGTAACAAAAGTTGGGTGCCAGTACTGTCCAGTCAGTAATTGGCTTCCGCCCCAGTCAAGTTTTACAAATGCATGACGCAATCTTAGGCCAAACTTTGTAGTACCATTGGTTCCAAAAAAGTCGGCTTCAATCGCTCCTGACGTTGTGGCGCCAAATGCATCGGGTCCGGTAATTGAGCCTTTTAATCTTGTTGTAAATCCAACCAGATTTATATTAGGAATAGCATTAAGATCATCGCCATCTTCGTTTTCCAAAATAGCCGTAGGTGCAAGGAAAAATCCGCCCTCAGCTCTGGCCGACACCACTTGGCGAGTATTATACATCATATCATTTCTTACGAAACCACTCCATTTGATTCCGAAATTGTTTTCCTGAGCATTAAGTAAGGGCATGCACAGGAATAAGCCCATAGCAATCAGAAAGTATCTCATATTCTTTGGTTTTGGTTAAAAAAAGAAGTTGGGAAAACCCAACTTCTTCATATTGTTTTTTGTTCTCTATTTGATATCAATTTTTGTTGCATTGTCTTTTTGTGAGACAAGTGATACAATTACAAGTGTTATCAATGCAGCGGTAAACGAAATAATGGCAGGATTATCCAGAGGTTGAATAGCTGTTTCCATTCCGTAGAATTTAGCACAGTTTGTCGGTCCGGTTAGAATAATTCCCAGGGCAAGGACTGCACCCACTATAATAGACCATGCCACACCTTTTGCTGTTGTTTTCTTCCAGAACAATACCATAAGAATCGCAGGAAGGTTAGCAGACGCAGCTACGGCAAATGCCCAACCAACAAGGAAGGACACATTCATCCCCTTAAAGATAATACCAAGGACAATGGCCACAATTCCAACACAAAAGGCTGCAATCTTACCCGCTCTAACCTTAGCTTTATCTGTAAGATTCTTACCCAGATACCTGTCGATAAAGTCATGAGCAATGGCTCCGGAAGAGGCCACAATAAGTCCGGAAACCGTCCCAAGCACAGTTGCAAATGCAATGGCCGAGATAATGGCAAACAAACCAACTCCAAATGCTTTCGCCAGCAGCGGACCTGACATGTTCGAACTTTCAACATCAAGTACACCATTTACAGAAGCGCCAAGACCCATGAACAATGTAAGTACATAGAAGAATCCGATAGCAGCAATAGCTACAATTGTAGATTTTCTGGCTGCACGCTGACTGGGTACGGTATAGTATCTGATAAGAATGTGTGGCAGCGATGCTGTTCCCAGGAACAAGGCAAGCATAAGGGAAATAAAATTAAGTCTTGACCAGAAATCGGCACCTTCGCCAATTTTAAATTTCAGGCCGGGCATAAGCACTTTTGCACCCGGGACTGTTTTCTGGATATAACACTTAACATTATTGCCTCCGTCTTCAAATTTCACTTCAGGGAAAGAAACTATTTCACTCTGGCCAATTGTTGATAAATACTTCATTGGGCCAAGAGGTCCGGTTTCTGTCACTTCTTTGCCATCAATTACAATTTTTGCTAAATGGCCAACCTGGTAGAATGCTCTATCTTCCTTAGGCTTTCCGTTATACAGTCTGTCGCCGCTTTCAGTATCAGTAATTGACAAAGCTTCCTTGTAAATATCTCCTTCTTGCAGGAACCATCTAAAAACGCCATCTTTTTCAGCTTTCACAAAATGCATTTCATCTTTATCGATTTCACCAACTATGGTGAAGCCCTGCATATTGTCGTCTGAAAGGGTAATATACTCGTGATAGGTTTGATCATCATGGTCTGGCTTCAAAGAAAGGCCATTATTCATGATATAAAATGTAAGAATGGTTGAGAAAATAATAAGCAATCCACCTTTAATAAACTGAACATACGTGGTAGAGGTCATACCGGCTGTTGCCACAATGAAAATCACAATTGCACCAACAATCATAACTCCTACCCAATGTGGGAATCCTAAAAGAGGGGTTACCAGAGCTCCGGCTCCTACCATTTGAGGAATGAGGTAGAACAATGAAACTACCAGGGTACTTATCGCTGCTGCAAGCTGAATCCCTTTAGAGTTGAATTTGGCATCCAAAGCATCAGCAAAAGTAAATTTCCCAAGCCGCTTCAATGGTTCGGCTACAAGGAAAAGTGCCACAATCCACCCGGCCAGATAGCCGATTGAATAGAGGAATCCATCATATCCTTTAAACGCGATCATACCGCAAATTCCAAGGAATGATGCTGCAGAAAGATAATCACCTGCAAAGGCAATACCGTTTACAGCCCAGTGAATGGTTCCCCCGGCAGCAAAATAACCGCTGGAAGATTTTGTTTTGGCTGCAAAATAAAATGAAAGTCCAAGTACAATTGCCACAAAGACAAAAAACAGGACTACCGCAATGGTCGACGCTTCATATATCATTTCTTATCCTCCTCCTTGTTTAGTTTATTCTCATAACCGGTACAAATCTGGTTATAAACAATTCCCAAAATAATTGCGAAAACAATAAGACCAAAGCCAAAGACAACAGCCAGATTCTGGCTACCCATGACTATTTTTCCCATCATTTCGTAATTTGTTACGCCAATGGCAACAAAAATGGCATATACAATAGTATATACCCAGAACAACCAAACCCCAAGCTTTTGCTTTTTTTTCTGGGCATGATCAGTTCCTAGTTTCGCGGCTTCTCCGTGTTGCATAATCGTTTGTTTTTTTTTGAACTGGTGAGTATTAAAAAACCTTTTTTACCTAGTAAGAAAAGCAAATTTAGAAATTTATTTTAAATGCCAAATCTTTGGCCCTTATCGAGAATTAGTTTAAATTAATACTATAATATGAATAAATATCAGATCAACCATATATACACACATCATGGCACATTTAATTTGTATCAACAACAAAAAAATTTTATCGACCAAAAATATATTTTGTAGCCGATACGTAAAAATGTGTACTTGCAAAATTACCCAATGATGCTTTTCCAGCATTCAAAAAGAAGCTTTGATACAGGGTGTCCGGGCTGAAAATCAGGAATCGGCATCCGTGCCTGAACAGCCTTATGAAAAACCGGGTCGAAAGGTATTTTTCCGATTACTTTGAGTTCATTATCTGTGCACCAGTTTTCGATTTCGTTGCTGATTTTCTCGTTTAGCGAGTACTTATTTATGATTACATCAGGAATATGATGAAATTCACGGCTTATTTCAACGGCTCTTTTTAAATCGTGCAAGGCACTTTGTGTGGCCTCAACAACAATTGCGACCTTGCTAACGCCGGTTATAGTGGAAATAACTGGACAACCCACACCCGGCGAGCCATCGATAAGAATCAGTTTTTTATTGTTGGTTTTTGCATATTCTTTTGCTTCCGACCTCAACAGAGAAACGAGTTTGCCCGAATTATCCATCCCTGGAGCCAGTCGGGCATGGAAAAGAACCCCGTTTTTAATTTTTCCGACATACCAGCGGCTTTCGCGGTCTTCTTCCATGGTAATGGATTTGGCCGGACAAACATGAGTACATAATTTACAGCCTTCACAAGCCGATTCCTCAATAATCATGGTTCCCTTTTGCTGCCTTATGGCATCGAAACGACAATAAGTAGCACAAAGCCCGCAGGCCAGACAACTGCTGTAGTTGATTTTAGCATATTCACCGCCCACGTATTCATTTTCAATGAAATTGTCGGGTTGAAGAATAATATGCTGGTTGGCAGCATCCACATCTGCATCGATCATAACTACCGACGCTGCAAATCGCGAAAATGCAGCCGAAATACTTGTTTTTCCGGTTCCACCCTTGCCGCTTATTATAGCTATTTCCCTCATCACAATCCGAGTTTTTGCTGAATACTGTAAAAAGTTCTGTGCAGATCACTACTTTCCAACACCGGAATCTTCC
>PKSX01000090.1 GCA_002869435.1 Marinilabiliales bacterium
CTTCAAAACTGATTTCAAGTACTCAAATTATATTATTGTAGACATGTACGGGCGTGTAATAAAGCAGGGCACTGAACTCATTGATTCTCAGGTAAACCTTGCATCAGAATCACCCGGAATATATTTTATATCATTTTATAGTCAGGATGAGATTCGCACAATTAAATTATTTTTGCAGAAATAATCTGGTTTCATGAAGAAAAATAAAATATTCATTTACGGAGGTGGTGCACTTGGTCTGTTTCTGATTGTCTTCCTGCTCATTCAAATGAAAACCCCGGGCAATCTAACAGCAAGTCAAAGCAGGCTTTTCGTTGAAGACACCAGTAGTGTTACATTTTGGGTGACAGGTGATGCCATGATGCACATGCCTCAGTACAGTGCAGCTATGAACCCTGAAAAAGGAGTTCCCGAATTTGATTCCTGCTATACTTTTATCAGACCAATCTTAAAAGAAGCAGATGTAAGAATCGTAAACTTTGAGACTACTCTTGCCGGACCAAAATACAGTGGATACCCAAGATTTAGTGCACCTAATGTATATGCAGATGCTATTGTGAGAGCAGGATTCAATTTCTTTGTTTTTGCAAATAATCACTCATGCGACCGTGGCGCGAAAGGTTTTGAAGGAAACCTGAGTTTTGCAGACAGTGCCGGTATTTGGCACACAGGCACGTTCAGGAATCAGACCGAAAGAGATGAACTTTACCCGCTAATTTTTGAAGTAAACGGCTGGAAACTGGCCATGCTTAACGCCACATACGGAACCAATAAAATTGATGCTCCGGATCCATATATTGTGAACTATATCGACACCAACGAAATTAAAGACGATATTGCCAAGGCAAAAGCTCAAAACGTTGACGCTATCTTAATGGCCATTCACTGGGGAGCTGAATACCAGCACAAGCCCAATATTCACCAGAAAAATATAGCCGACTTTCTTTTGCGTGAAGGTGTAGATGTGGTTATGGGGAGCCATCCGCATATTGTTCAGCCCATCGAAATGAGAAATACTAAAGGCTCAGGCTCATTCAAGGATCGTCTGGTGATTTGGTCATTGGGTAACTTCATATCAAATCAAAAAGACCCGTATACTGATGCCGGTCTTATGATAGGATTTACCCTGAAAAAAAGTCGCTATGGCCGTCCCGAAATTGCCGATATTAAATACGTGCCGTTCTACAGATATAAGAACATCAAGAAAAGACCAGGTTATTATCTGATGCCCGGTATTTTCACTGAACAAAATTTAGATAAACTCATCCCCGGAGAAGAGGATCAGGAAGATTTTATTTCAGTAATGAAGAATACACGCAGCAAAATGCCGGTTGACCCTCGCATTTCAGAATACGGCGCAGAGTAAATCACTCCTTAATTATTGATTTCATAAAACTATTGTCCTCTGTTTCAAGCCGCAGATAATACAATCCTGCATGTAGATCCGAAATATCTATACCAAAATCATCAGAGTACTCTCTGCAGTCCATTACTACACGACCGGAAATATCAAATAATGCCCAATCTGTAATCATATCTACTGACACAATATGAATATAATCTGATGCAGGGTTTGGAAATACAAGAACGGGCTGGAGATCAGTTTCTGCAATAGAACTCAAACAGGGAGTGCTGCAATAGGTAATTCCCGAGCCAATATAACCGGAGTTCAGATTTAAGGTTCCCGGGTTCGAATTATCGCAAAACTCATACGTACCGTTCATATATCCATAATTGGCGGTATTAAGTCCAATACAAAAAGTTCCGTCACCTAGCAGTGAATCAAGATTCTGAAAATTCATATAAACGGTAACTGCACCATTATTGGTCCATCTGGCATCATTATTTACTGTATCGCCATTTGTGCAGTTCTGCATTATTGTAATTGCACCAAGTGTATCATTATCAAGGCGTCCTGCATTAGTGAAATCATTACTAACAATCATTAATTTCTGATTCCACAGATGACCATTATTATAACAATCACCCAAATGAAGATCTCCATTATTTGAAGCTCCTATATTGATAAAGAAATTTTCAATTTCTGCATAGTGATTATTATTAAAAGGCATATAAGATAAATAATCTACTGCAAATAATGTATCATTATTAAAGAAATTGCCGGAACTTGAAACCTCAACCGCATCTACAAATCCATCATTAGAAAAATCAACACCCAGATACAAACTATCCAACCCGTTCATGGTTCCTGTATTTGCTATAGTCCCTCCATACATGGCCAGTTTGGAAAAGGTAAAGGTTCCCTGAACGTTCAAAGCTGCCGTTCCTGTAAACAGAATGCCATGACCGGTCCCGGATTCAACAAGCGAGGCTCCTGAGGAAATAGTAATACTCCCGGAACTCATCATATAATCAGAATCAAGCGTCACATCATGATTAATGGTAATGATATACCCATCGGTTGGGATACACATGCAATCCCATGTTGTCGGCATTAGAAAACTACCGTTAGTAACCGATGTTGCTGTTTGTGAAAAAACACTAACTGCAAGAAACGCCAAAAGAAAAACTGATATCAATTTTTTCATGATTCTATTTTTTAAAAGAATTTTGGATTTTGAACAGAACGATATCGCTTCTTATTCACATTCATATTCTTGGGATATTTAATTGAATAAGAAAGAATCAGCGATTTGGTTTCCCCCGGTGGAATCGTCAACACCCATGTAAGAATACCAGATAGTTCATCATGTTTTGCTCCCGAAATCTCAAGAATATCTACATCAATATCGTTATTCTGAGATACCGGTACCTGATCCTGCACCGTTATTTTCACTGCCGCCTCACGATTGTTTCTAATGATGATCTCATACATAAAAGTTTCTTTCATGGAGCCGCCCACAACCTGACGTTTGGATTCCTCCATTTTTTGAGTTCTTTTTACAATAATCTTTCGGTCACGCCCCAGTGAAACACTCATAGTATCAGCAACAGATGCCGTATTTATCATTGTTTGCCCGATATATGTTCCTGCAAAATACACCGAAGCATTACCACTGACTAAATTAAGCTGAGACCAATTGGTAAACCTGGCAAGAAGGAAAGCATCCCGGTCCATTTTAGGCACACAATAACTTTCATATGTTGCAGGCAAGTCAAATTCATTTACATCAACAGTATAAGTTTTTGAATCGGACAAAATAGTATATGGAGTTTTTATTTCAAACTCAGCTGCAAGCTCATCCACTTGAACCGTCTCATAACCAACCGGGCCATTACCTTCCATATCTTCATCAACAGTAATACGCTGATCCATATTCAATTCGTTATGCACGCTATAATCCTGTACATCACTTGCATAATTTAGCGACCATTTTGTTAGAACAGGTTTTGATGCAGATTTTCCTGGTTCTGCTGTCGATAGTTTCAGCTTCACATCATTCCAGTCGACCCCACTGTTATTAAACAAATTTGCTCTGTAAATCAAATTAACCGGATGCGACACTCCTTCGACACGCACATCATATTTTGGAGCCCAGCCACAGCCAAAAACCATATAAGAAATATCAAAATTCAATTTTCCGGCTCTGGGCGACATCAGACTAACTTCAATCTCTGAAGATGGCGGATTATATTGTGCATTCAATTCAGAAAGCTGTCTGCTGATTCTGGCTATTTGCTCATTAATGTTGGCCTCCCGCTTGTTTATTTTAAATAGTAATTCATTTATTTCTGTACTTCGGGCTCTGAAAAAATCAGCCGATTTCTCAATTTCCTCAACAGCAACACCATTTTCAGTTCCTCCGATAGACTGATTCTTAAACAACAAGTCTTTTTCTTTTGTATATGTTTCCCGTTCAAACTGAATCAACGTTAGTTCATCGTTCAACATCTCGAGAGAATCCTTTAATAATTTTATTTGAGAATTATCAGATTTTCCACTCAAATAATTGGTACGGCTTGACACACTCAATATTGTAACATCAGCAGGCTCTACAGATATCTGAATAGACTTTGGATCAAGAACAGGACTCAACCCGGTAAAAACAATTTTAGATTTACCTTTTGAAACATCAATGGTAGAGACCGAATGAATCTCAGCACCTGTCAGGTATACTGTAACAGCATCTACAAGCGGTTCAGCAGATTTATTTTGTGAAAACACCTGAATGGAGAACAAAAAGAAACAAAGAAAAATATAGTATTTCATATTGCGGAATTTTGCACTAATATACAATAAATAACGGGCACAAAAAAAGGCTGTACTCATCAAGTACAGCCTTTTAACGTATATAATACTTTAGATTATTCTGTAATACCAAGTTTCTTCTTTACCAAAGGCATGATATCGTCAGAATCCTGATAATAAATCAATGCACCAATGCTGGTATCAAAGATATAGGTGTAGCCATTTTCTTTGGCAACTTCATCAATAGCATTCTTTGCTTTATCGATAAGCGGTTGAATCAACTCAGCTTCTTTTTGTGATAATAAATCCTGCGCATCAGACTGAAAATCAGTTATTCTGTTTTGCAAGTCAACAAGTTCCTGCTGTTTTGATACTTTTACGGGTTCCAGATATGTAGCTTCATTGGCTAAATAATCCTGATATTTTGTCTCAAACTCAGAATTCATAACCTTAAGCTGATCCTCAAGTCCCTGAGCATAGGCTTCAAGTTGAGTTAGAGCAGTATCACGGCCAGGCATCACTTCCATAAGTTGATTAGAGTTGATATGACCGATTTTAACTTTTCCCTGAGCAAGTACAGGTGTTGAAACTGCTACCATCAGGAATAATGCAATGCTGTAAAAAACAATTTTCTTCATTGTAATAATTATTTATCGAGTGGCAAAAGTACGAAAATTATTCATTCGAAACACCACCGGGTGATAATCCAAGCATCTCAAGTACTTCATCACTTTTATCATACTTTGGATTGGTATAAATCATTGAAACTGATCCGCTTTTATCAAATATTACGGCATAGGCGCCTGATTCAGCCAGTTCTTCAATAGCATTGAACACCTTGTCCTGAATAGGTTTAAGCAATTCCTGACGTTTTTTGGTCAGATCACCATCGGTACCAAAGTACTTTTTCTGAAGAGATTTTGCTTCTTTTTCTTTAGCAATAATTTCATCCTGCCTTTTGATCTTTGCATCTTCAGGCAATAAAAATGCTTCAGACTGGAAAGCTTTATAAAGACTGTCGATCTCCTTGAATTTAACTTCAAGTTCTGACTGCCATTCCATGCTTAGTTCATCAAGCGTATTCTGAGCAGACTGATATTCAGGAATATTTTCCAAAATATACTTGGTGTCGACATAGGCAAATTTCTGTGCCTGCATGGTAAAAGCAAATCCCAGAAATGCGATTAATAACAAAATTCTAGTTTTCATATTGTGTTTCCTCCTATTTATTTAAAAATTAGTCGATTGAAGAGTTAATTGAGAAATGGAACTGTCCGATAAACGGTTCCTGTATCCCCGGTACTGCATCAAAAGGTATGCCATAATCGAGTCCGAGCAGACCAAACATCGGCAAATATATTCTTACACCTAATCCGGCACTACGCTTCACATTAAATGGCTCATACTCTTTAAAGTTACCCCATGTGTTCCCTGCTTCAAGAAAACTTAGCATATATATAGTAGCCATTGGGTTTGTTGATAACGGATAACGCAACTCGAATGTGTATTTGCTGTAAATGGTTCCCCCTACTGTTTGATTACTTGCGTCGCGGGCAGTTAATACTGAGTTACCATAACCGCGCATTCCGATTATTTCTCTTCCATCAAGGGCAAAGCCTGATAATCCGTCACCACCAAGATAAAATCTCTCGAATGGAGATATTCCAATATCTCTGTTATACAACCCGAGAAAACCAAATTTAGCACGCGACATAAATACAAGATCACCTGTAAGCTTGGTATACCATGCCATATTGAATTTCCACTTATGATACTCCAGCCATTTATATTTTTCATCATCTCCGAGAACTGAGTAATCTTTCCCGTTAAAAAGTGAGTATGGTGGTGTAAAATTAGCTATCAAAGTAATCTCAGAACCGGTTTTAGGATAAATCGGAGCATCAATTGAGTTTCTTGTTAAAGTGAGACCGAGATTAAGGTTATTTGAGTTCCCGGTAGTGAATGAATAGGCTGAGTAATAATCATCCAGCATATAATGCTGATATGACAATGTAGTATAGAACATAAAAAAGTCATCAGGCCATTTCAATCTGCGGCCAAGACCTACTGTTACTCCCGTAATTTTAATCTCTTCGCGTGAAAGCAATGTACCATATTCATTGTATGTACCATCATCTTTTTTGGTAATACCATTTGTCTGAACAGAATGATAAGCAGACACACTGAAAGCATTTGGTTTTTTACCACCTAGCCAGGGTTCTGTAAATGCAATATTATATGACTGGTAGTACAATCCGTTTGACTGAGCACGCAAGCTGAGTTTTTGTCCGTCACCGGTTGGTAATGGTCGCCAGGTACCTTTTTTAAATATATTTCTTATCGAAAAGTTATTGAATGAAACACCAAGGGTTCCAACAAGTCTTCCCAAACCCCAGCCACCAGAGAGCTCTAACTGATCAGTTGAAGTTTCTTCCACTACATACTCAATATCTACAGTACCATCGGCAGGATTAGGCGTAGGAATAACATTCAATGCTTCAGGATTAAAATATCTCATCTGAGCAAGTTCGCGCTGAGTTCTGATGATATCACTTCTGCGGAAAAGTTGTCCCGGTTTTGTTCTGATTTCACGCATGATCACATGGTCATTTGTACGCGTGTTTCCGGAAACTGTAACCTTATTAATAGTAGCCTGTTTCCCTTCATATATCTGCATCTCCAGATCAATAGTATCATTATTAACAGTAAGTTCAACAGGTATTACTGAAAAGAAAAGATAACCGTCATCCATATACAATGAAGTAATGTCATATCCATTCATATTCATATACAGATTACTCTCCAGTAGTCTCTGATTGTATACATCTCCTTTTTGAATTCCAAGAATTTCACCAAGTTCCTTATCAGAATATTTTGTGTTTCCAACCCATGTGATATCTCCAAAATAATATTTACTCCCCTCATCTACCTTTATGTTCAGACCAATTGATTTTTCATCAATTGTATACATAGAATCACTTATGATAGCCGCATCCCTGTATCCCATTTCATTATACATAGAAATAACCGATTGTTTATCTTTCTCAAATTCGGTTCCTATGTATCTTGATGATTTAAAAAGGCGGTATATTTTCTTCTTCTTTGTTTCTTTCATCGACCTGAGGATTTTTGGATCCTCAACCGCAGAATTACCCTCGATATTTATTTCACCAATCTTAACTTTCTTTCCTTTATCAATTTGGAAATCTAGTATCACCTGATTTCCCTGTGTAGAGTCAACCCTCTGAACAACTTCAACCTTAGTATTCCAAAATCCCTTATTCACAAAATGACTGCGAATAATTCTTTTTGAGTTTAATATCGTATTTGTAGACACTACATCACCACGAACCAGTCCCAGTTTTTCTTTCAGATTATCAGCTTCATTTCTGTTTACTCCTGTAAAACTAAACTTTGATAGCAGTGGCCTTTCCTGTAAAAATATATCCAGGTACACAAAATCTCCCTGAACCGCTGTAACACTTATTTCTACTTCTTCAAACATACCCTGTTTGAATATTTTTTCAATAGCTCCGCTGATCGCATCACCCGGAATTTTAATTTTCTGACCAATACTTAAACCGGAAAGCATGATTATAATATCACTATTCTGGAGATATTGCACTCCACTTACTGTTATGCCGGCTATTTCATAGTTACGGGGATTTCTGTAGTCTATTCCGATAACTTTGTCTTTAGTACCCTGGGCATAAAGCATGGAAGGCAAAAGTATGATAATCAGCAGGTAGAATATTCTCTTCATTATTCAGTAGGGTTAGAGTTTGAAGTAATTTGTTCGCCAGTAAGTCCAAAACGGCGTTCTCGTGCCTGATAGTCCTGTATGGCTTCGTAAAAAGCCTGTTCATCAAAATCAGGCCAGTATGTTTTTGTGAAATAAAACTCGCTATATGCAATTTGCCAAAGCAAAAAATTTGAAATTCTTAGTTCGCCAGAAGTGCGAATCAGTAAGTCAGGATCAGGCATATCTGCTGTATATAATGAACCATCAACATATGATTCGTCAATATCTTCGGGCTTGATCTCACCATTTTTCACTTTCACAGCCACTGATTTAACAGCCCTGAGTATTTCCTTTTTAGAACTGTAGCTCAATGCAAGAATAAGATTTAATCCAGTATTTTCTGATGTTGTCTGAATGGTATCTTCAAGTTTCTTTCGGGCCTCAGGTCTAAGCCGGTCTATTTCACCAATGGCTTGTAACCTGACATTGTTCTGCATGAGTTCAGGAGTTTCTCGTTGAATCATAAAAACCAAAAGATCCATTATGGCATCCACTTCGTATTGAGGTCTTTTCCAATTCTCACTAGAGAATGCATAAAGTGTAAGATATTCAACTCCTATTTTGCCGGCAGCCCTAACTACTTTCTTCACAGCCTCAGCACCATAGCGATGGCCTTCTGCACGATCGAGTCCTTTTGCTTTTGCCCATCTGCCATTACCATCCATTATAATAGCCACATGCACCGGAACTTTGTTCTTGCTTATTTCTTCTGCCTGTATCATAAAAAAGATGGTGAAGGTTCCATTTTAAGTTTTTGCCATTGTTTTTTCAGCCAGTTTCCGCGACTTTTATTAACACCGGGACAATGGTCGCTTTTATCTTTGATCTTAAATGTCAGTGTCATTCCTGCAAATGAATACCAGTCGTTTGTATTGGAATCCCCACGCTGAAATCCGGTTTTTTCATAGGTCTGATTTTCCGACGGATCACCTAAGTATGCAGCAGCAGAAGTGTTTTGAGAGGCCAAAACATTTGGATTGGCATAGGTTGTGCTCACATCATCCAAATAATCTGTAAATGTTTTTCTTAACCCCCATTCAAACCCCAAAACAGTTGAACTTCCAAGTCCGATTTTAATACCCATTCCCATTGGAAATGATAATCCGGCAAGTGAATATGGCTTTCGGTCAGGATAAGCTGTAGTACCCTGTCCTTCAGTTCCCAGTGCCTGCAAATTATACCATTCACCGTTTAACTCAGCCATAGGCTTGAACTTAAAAAATGAAAAACCAGTAAATAAATAGGGCGTAAAATAGTCTTTATGACTTCCAATCTGGAACCTGTAATAAGTAAGCTCAACCTGAGTACCTATTTCCATTAAAGGGGATTTAAAAGAAAGATTTCTCGATTCATTATACTTAATGGTTGCATCTGAACCTGTAATAGATCCATACATTCCATGCAGACGTATTGCCCAGCGATAATTAATGTTATACCGGTATAATAATCCAAGAGCCGGTTGTGTCTGTGCAAAATGATAATAAGGATTAATATCTCCTATGTAATAAGAGCCCCCTGCAAAAAAACCAAGCTCGTGCTGTTGCGCCTTAACAGGTACAGCAGCCAGAAACAGCATCACTAATATAAGGTATATTCCTTTCATCTCTATGCCAATAACGCAATTAATGGTGGCTTAGTATATAAAAACTACCCACTCTTAAAAAAGAACGGGTAGTGCTGCAAAAATATCAATTTTTAATGAATTCGTAACAAAGAAATTTAGAACTTCGGAATAGCGAATCCACCACGAGGGATCTTATAATAGAAAGTCAATTCGGCAAACATATAAGAATCAAAATCGGTCGGATCACCACGTTGTTCGCCAGCAAATGACTGAGATGGTTCAAGCCCGAGTTGAGGATCAGCAAAGTAGGCCGCCAAGTCTCCATTTTCGGCACGAATTTCATCGTTATCAAAATATGTAGTACTGCAATCATCAATATAATCTGTAAAGGTTTTACGCATACCATACTCCAAACCTATTGACCACTCACGGCTAATTGCGTATTTAAAACCTATTCCAAAGGGGATTGCAAACTGAACCGGGCTATATGTTTTTCGTGTTTCAACCATCCCCTGACCCTCAGTATTGAGAGGTCTGAGACTATGCCAGGTACCGTCAATATAACGACCTTGTGGATTAAACCAGAAGCCTGATATACCAACAAAAACATATGATTCAATACTAATATTTCTCCATCCGCGAACACCACGCAAATTATAGCGGTGTCCTTCACGCTGTCTGGTGAGCATCCACTCAAATTGCCCTCCCAACTCAACTACAGGTGTTCGAAAATTTAGATTTCTATTTTGTCTAATCGGCTCTTCTGTAAGTGCATCATCACCATTAAGATAGCCCACATGAAGCTTACATGAAACAGCATGCTGTTTACCTGTTCTGTAACGATACCCAATACTACCCAGAGGGCGTGTGGCAGGCCAGTCAAGGTCTCTCATACCATTGGTTCCAATCTGGTTTGCACCTCCAAGATCACCAAGAAAATTGGTGGCGCCAAGACCAAATACATATTCAGACCTGTTTCTTCTCCAGTGATTAAACTGCGCATTGGCAGAATTATCGGCTAAAAGAAAGAGAATCACTAATAATGCAGGAATTGAAAATTTCATAATCCTAGATTTTGCCTAAAATAAAGTACAAATATAGTAAATAATCTACATTTGATCAAACAATTTTACGAATTCTTACGAAAAATTAAACATTTAGTTTCTTTTGTCCTCTCCCCACATCAATTTATCTCTAATTACACCAAAAAAACCGGAGTCTGCAACCTGAACAAAATTGATTTTAAACGGGGCCTTTTTCACTAGTATTTCCTGATTCTTTTGAATGATGCACTGACGGCTGTCCATCGACAGGATAAAAGTATCTGATCTCCCATCCGGAACAAGTTTTAAAACAGCATCATCTTCTATAACGAGTGGACGAACAGTAAGATTGTGTGGTGCGATGGGTGTTAACACAAAATTATTTGACTCTGGAACCAGAATCGGACCTCCACAACTCAATGAGTATGCAGTTGAACCTGTTGGGGTCGCCAGAATGAGACCATCTGACCAATATGAGTTCATAAATAAACCGTTTATATGTACATGAACAGTTATCATTGAACTATTATCGCTTTTGTGTAGAGCAAGATCATTTAAAGCATATACCTTCTCACCAAAGATATTTTCGGAGTTTTCAAGCTCCAGAACGGTACGGGGAGAGATTCTGCAATTTCCGCCGGCAAAAGATTCCAGAGTAGTGCGTAAATCTTCACGAGTGATATTTGACAAAAAACCCAGGCGCCCGAAGTTTACTCCCATAACAGGAATACCCCCATCCCTAATCAGATTAACCGTTTCAAGCAAAGTACCATCACCGCCTAAACTAACTACCAGATCAGCCCTTCCTTTCAAAACATCTTTTCCGGAATAAAACTGCGTGTTTTTTGGCAAGCTGAATTGTGATGAAACTTCCTTTTTCAGATTGGTATTGAACATCACATATCCATCATGTTGATCTGCAAATTCCAGGATTACCTGAATCTCGCTTCTGTACTCCGACTGATATTTACGTGCATAAACTGCAATTCTCATCATAAGCCTTAAATTGGGGCTGTAAAATGCAAAAATACGCCATTTTCATTAAAACGATTAATGCTATACTCCAGACGAAACACTTTATCGTAATATGTAACCAGGTCCAATCCAATCCCATAGCCATATTGCCACTGATCGTTGAATTCATCGAATACGCCCGGATAAGCCCATGAATGAGCATAATCAAAAAACAGATTCATGTATAAAGAAACCGGAACTTTTGCGAATTTGTCGGCTTTTATCCATGGCAACCTGAAAATTCTGGGTTTAAAAACCTCAAGTTTTAAATTGTTTTTTTGGAGCAAAAAATGTCTGGATGGTATAAGATAGTACTCGTAACCTCTAACATAATCATTATTTAATCCCATTGCGGTCATTTCCGCATAATAAAACACCTTATCAAATCTTGTCAGAAAAGTCATTCCCGAGGCCCAGTAAAGCCTGGGAACTATTTGAAAATATTTATCTGTACTGCTTTTTAAAAAGTAATTCTGCATTTTCTCTTCACTAATTCCTATCAACCCTCCCAGATTGAACTCAACATCAAAATACCATCCCTTCAATGGATAGGATCTGTAATTACGATAATCAAGCCGAAACTGGTAATTCAGACTCAGCATACTTAAATTTTCAGCAGGCATGAAAGATGGATTTAAACTGAGTACTCCGGAAACCGTTTTCAGATTATTGAATCCTACAGTTAACTTATGAGACTGATGAATTCCTTCTCTCCAGGTTAATCCGGCATCTGTTCTTATACTGCTGAAAAGATATGCGGTATCAGACTTAACACTGACAAACTCGTGATCACTTATTTTATAATTTATTGCATGTGAGCCACTTACAGAGGAGACAACAAACAAGCCCAGCTTTCGGGATTTATTCACATATGGAGCCTGAAAGGCAAAACCTGCCAGCTGATTATATCCGGTCTTAAATAATAGTTTCAGGTTCTCCTTTCTGCCTCTGAAATTTTCATGTTCAAAATAAAGCCCATAGGTTACTTTCTCAAGTGTCGGATTTCGAAGCCAGACATTGAAATTTCTCTCCTCTATAGTCCAATAAACTCCGGGCCAGATATACCATCTTTCAGTTACGGACACAGTAATTGAACCCAATGTATCACTTTGTATACTGGCAAAATTGAACAAAGATGTATTAACTAAGTTTTCTTCTGACTGATTGAACACATTTGCTGTATCTGAAAAAAAGATTGTATCTCCCTCAGAAAAAAGCAACTCCCTGTATAATATATGATCTTTTGTTTGCTTATTTCCTTCTAAAGAAATACTATCTACAATAAAATAGTCAATTCCGTCTTGCGCAAGAATTTTCCCAGGCGGAAAACAAAAAAGGAAGAATATGATTATAATTTTAATCTTCAAGATCAGATATTCAGGTAGTTCATGAGTGAGTCATAACGATCGCGCAGAAAATCATCTTTCTCCTCTTCACCAAAAGACGCCTTAACGATATACTCAAACCTATTGAAAGTTTGAATTATTCCACCTATATCAGTCTTGTTCACTTTCAAAACAACATCCATTTTTGTACTGACTGCATCCGTTTTTACATAGGAAGCAATTATCAATGCGTCATTCGACTCTACAATAGAGGCAATCTGGGACATCACATAATCATTCAAATTTACCTCAAGAATTATTATCCCGCCCGGATTATTTACGGATAACAGAGTGGCCATTTCAGATACTAAGGATCGGGCTAAAATTGACCCTTCGTATACATTGTTTTTCGAAACTACCGGTAATAAGCTAAGTTTATTGTCATCAATACTTTTAAGGATATCGAAGATATGATCCTCAGCTTTAACAAACACATTACTAAGGGCTATTTTTATACCTCCTACTGCTTCGTCATAATTATCAAGAGATAGTAAATCGTTCTCAGAAAGCAGTCCTAAAAACTCCTTATTATTTACAATTGCCAGATGCGTAATCTTGAACTCTTCCATCAGTGACAAAGCTTCTGCAGCCGTAGTACTTGTTTTAATAACGGGGACGAGTTCTTCTATGTAATCAGACGCAAACATAGTCTTGAGTTCATTACAAAAGTATAACTTTTATAATATCAGAACCGCTTTGAGCCCAAAAATAGTATTTTTGTAAAAAAGTTTAACATGACACGCCTGAGTGTAAACATTAATAAAGTGGCCACTTTGCGAAATGCACGTGGGGGAAATGTCCCAGATGTACAGAAGGTTGCTATAGATTGCGAAAGATTTGGAGCTGAGGGAATTACAGTACATCCGCGTCCAGATGAAAGACATATAAGATACAGTGATGTGTATTTACTGAAAAAACTGGTTACCACCGAATTTAATATTGAAGGATATCCGTCAGAAGAGTTTATTAAACTGGTTCTGGAAGTACAACCGGAACAAGTAACCCTTGTTCCCGATCCACCCGATGCACTCACTTCTAATGCCGGCTGGAGAGTAAAAGAGAACATTGGTTTTCTGAAAGAAACCATTGCCCGATTCCATGAGAAAAATATCCGCACATCTATTTTTGTGGAAACAGACATAGACAATATGTTTATGGCGAAAGAAAGCGGTACCGACCGGGTAGAATTATACACTGAACCCTATGCTGCTAACTTTCCCAAAAACCCTGAATCCGCCATTACAGATTTTGTAAAAGCGGCAGAAGCAGCAAATAAAGTTGGGCTGGGGCTAAATGCTGGCCACGATCTTAGCCTTGAGAATCTAGAATACTTCGTCAAAAACATACCCGGCCTGCTTGAAGTAAGTATTGGACATGCTTTGATAAGCGATGCTTTATATTTTGGGCTGGAAAATACAATTCAAATGTATCGTAGAAAAATCAGCAACACATGAAGCTTTTCTACCGCGAATATGGACAGGAAAACGAAGATAAATTACTGATTCTGCACGGCCTTTTTGGGATGTCTGATAATTGGGTCGGCCCGGCAAAGAAACTCGCAGAGCATTTTCACTGTATCATTCCCGATCACCGAAATCATGGTATGTCAATGCACCACGATGTTTTCAGTTACGAATCTATGCTGGAAGACCTTGAAGAATTCATTGAAGACCACAATATTTATGACTGCAATATTCTTGGTCATAGTATGGGCGGTAAGTTGGCCATGTATTATGCAGGAAACAATCCGGAAATGGTAAAGAAACTAATTGTGGCAGATATCAGCCCTGTTAGCTACCGCCCTACCCGACATGCTCACCTACTGCAAATTATGAAAGAGCTTGATTTCAAGACCATCAAAGACAGGAAAGAAATCGAGAAGTATCTGATGGAACGACTTGATGAAAGACGCATGATGTGGTTTGTAATGAAAAATATCAAAATGATTACAAGAACCCAATATGCATGGAAGCTGAACATTCAGGCCATTATGGATAATATTGTGAATATTTTTGA
>PKSX01000165.1 GCA_002869435.1 Marinilabiliales bacterium
TCCGGTGAATGGCGGTGCAAGTCCTGCATACGAATGGTTCATTAACGGATCAAGTGTTGGAACAAGTACTACTATAAGTAGTTCATCCTTCTCAGATGGGGATTATGTACACTGTACACTTGTTTCTTCTGATACCTGCGTGGTTTCAGCAAATGCTACATCCAATACCATTACATTCACAGTACTTCCTGCTCCGGTAGCAGCTTTTACATATGTTGATAACAGTTTAACGGTAGACTTTACCAATACCTCAACCAATGCTACCAATTATTACTGGGACTTCGGTGACGGTAATAACTCAACACTGGTAAACCCATCTTATACTTATGCTGCCAACGGTACTTATATAGTAATGCTGATTGCGTATAACGCCTGCGGATCAGACACTACCTATTACAATGTAACTGTAACCGATATTACAGGTATTACTTCAGATGCCGGATCAGAGATTCAGGTTTATCCAAACCCGACTTCCGGATTGCTTACTGTTGATCTGAACAGTGATGAATATACCAGAATTGAGATTTACGATGTAATCGGTAAATGCCACATCACAAAAGAAATTGCTGACCGCACTATAGTACTTGACATGGGTACGCTTGCCAATGGCGTATACTATATCAAACTCTATCAGGGCGATGTAACTTCATTTACCAAAGTTGTGGTTAAAGAATAAGAACCTGTCATTATTCTATAATACAGCAGGCTGTCTGAAAAGACAGTCTGCTTTTTTATTGCAATCAGCCATCAAATTCATTACATTTGCATATAAACTTTCGTGATTATGAAATATTTCATGTTTCTTTTGATCATCATCACTGCATTGTCGTGCAACCGCAAGGATCCCTGCGAGGAGTTTTACTTCTCAAATGAATACAAAGCTTATATTTTCTTTCCAACCGGGTCTTACTGGGTATATAGCGATACAACATTTAATGTTACTGACAGTGTAAATCTGCAATATCAAAATGTTACATTAAACGATTACTGTGATACCAGAACAGAGTTTGAAGAAATACTTGAGCAACGATATTTCTCTTCATTTTTTTATGATGGTTCACCCTATTTATCGGTATGGGGTCATGCCTCGCACCAATATTACAACCAGGAGCAGGATCATCCTATGGGAGTCTTTACCGATAATGCTAATTTTTACGATACCATGACCGTAAATAATGTTTTATACCATGATGTCAGAGCCGTTCAATTCTCACAGGGAACAGCAGAGTTTTACTGGGCAAAAAACATTGGTCTGATTAAAAAAGTGATGCCATATGACTACCAGAGTGATTCAGTAGTTAATTTCGAACTGGTGAGGTATCATATAAACAATTAAGCTTCTAATACACTAATAAACCGCTCCATCTCCTCATCATTCGGGGCTTTGCCGTGCCAGGTATAGTCGTTCTCTATTTCGGGAATGCCGCAGCCCATTTTGGTATGGGCAAGAATAAGCGTAGGCTTTTCGTTTGATTTTGCGTCAAACGCATCACCCAATTCGGCAATATCATTACCATTGCATTCAAGCACATGCCAGCCAAAGGAACGCCATTTATCAGCCAATGGTTCCAACGTCATTACATCTTCGGTTTTGCCGTCGATTTGAACATTATTGCGGTCGACAATGGCTATTAGATTATGCAATTTATAATGCGCTGCACTCATGGCTGCTTCCCAAACAGAACCTTCCTGCAGTTCACCATCGCCAAGTATGCAAAATGTGCGCTTGTCTTTTTTCTCATGTTGATCCATTAATGTAATTCCGACAGCAACACCCAAGCCCTGCCCCAGTGATCCGGCCGAAAGTTCTATACCCGGCAAACCATGATCACGCCCGGGATGCCCCTGCAAACGTGTTCCAAGTTTCCGCAAAGTGAGCAACTCTTCTTTTTCAAAATATCCGGCTTCGGCAAGTGTGGCATATAAAACCGGTGCAACATGCCCGATGCTCAGGATTAATCTCTCACGTTCAGACCAGTCAGGCTGTTCGGGTCTGTGTTTCAATTCATAAAAATACAAGACTGAAAAAACATCGGCAAGGCCGAGAGATCCTCCAAGATGTCCACTACCGGCAGCATTCAGAGATCGGATGACAGACTTTCTGATTTCAACGGCTTTTTCCTTCAGAAATTGAGTGTTTTTCATAACTACTGTCCCCTGCTCTTTTCAATTTCCAGAATATCGTTAATAAGCTGCATTTCTTCCTTCGAAAACTCCTTGTCAATTTCATCATTTTTCCATGCCTGCGGATAATACCACGAAAACATGGAGAAAATGGCTATAAGTTCCTCATTTCTAAACTCGTATCCATGCTGGGCAAAAATGTAGTTACGGAGAAACATCAGCTCAAAATCGCTCAAATCGTTAAGTTCCGACTTCTCGTAACCGTAATAATACGGAGACAATGTCAAATGGGCATCCACTTCCGAAAGTAAATCATTGGCCTCAAAAGCCAGCATATTGAAAAAGTTCATCATGCCAAAATGCAGATCGAAATCGGGTTTGAAGTTCATGGCATGAAAGCGAAGCATTCCGCTTTGCAGATAGCCCATACGCACGGTATCGCCCATAAAATCGGTAAGCTCATCATGAAGTCGCCCAATGCCAACCACATCCCATTTAGCAGGTTCCATTGACTTCTGAAACGACCACGGCACATAAATACCCTGTCCCGGAATATTGATCAGCAATTCAAAATCATCAATCTGACCATTGGCCCACATTTTCCCGGTAGTAAGCCGATAGAAGAACTCATTTTTATATTCTACCGAACTGCTCCCTTTATAAATATAACTATGTTGAATAATATTGGTGCCTTTTTGAAATTCTGCATCA
>PKSX01000094.1 GCA_002869435.1 Marinilabiliales bacterium
CCGGCATTTTTCAAAGCGTTTTTCAATGCATTTTGAACGGTCCCATGGTTTTGACCGATTCTTTCGTTTGCCTCAGCTTGTTGCCTCAGCTTTTCCGAATCCAACCCACGTGGAATATCAGCTTTACAGAAATAAAATTCGGCTTTTTCGGGCAAAAGCTTCAGCAATTTACTGTGGTCTTTATCATCGACCATGCCCAAAACAATATGAAGTTTCTCGTACTCAACTTTGCCAAGCATCTCACTTACAAATGAAAGCCCTTCAAAATTATGTGCAGTGTCGAAAATTACCGGGCAATGCGCTTTTCTATAAGTCCAGCGACCAGCAAATCCGGTAAGTTTTTCCACATTTTGAAGTCCGGTTTTTACATCCTGCAAGTTGATATTGTATCCCAGGTTTTTAAGAATTTGCCATGCTGCAAGTGCGGTTTTTATGTTCCTAATCTGGTAATCCCCGGCCAGAGATGTTTCTGCCTCAAACACGGATTCTCCGCATTGGCAATTCAGTCGGAGCAGGGGAGGGAGGTATTGTTGATCAATAATCTCCATCTCGCACAAGTCTGTGGCAAAAGCCAATTCCGACTTTTGAGAGTTTGCTTTTTCTAAGAAAATGTGCTCAATTTCGTCCTGTTTTTCTCCGATTAACACAGGTGTATCAGCTTTGATTATACCTGCTTTTTCAATAGCGATTTTTTCCAACGTATCACCCAAGAAAGCAGTATGATCAAACCCGATATTCGTAATAATGCTAAGCTCCGGCATTAAAACATTGGTGCTGTCTAAACGCCCGCCCATGCCGGTTTCAACAATGGCAATATCAATTTCTTCTTTCGCAAAGAAATCAAAAGCAAGTCCGGCCGACATTTCAAAAAAACTAAGTTTTTGTGCTTTCAGATAGTCCTCATGTTGTTCAATAAAAGAAGCAACTGAGGGCTTGTTGATCATTTTTCCGTCTACCCGAATTCGCTCACGAAAATCAGCCAGATGTGGTGATGTAAACAACCCGGTTCTGTATCCTGCTGATTGGAAGATGGCAGCAAGTATGTGAGAAACAGAGCCTTTGCCATTGGTGCCGGCAATATGAATGCTTTTGAATTTGTTTTCAGGATTGCCCAGATATTTCATCAGGGCTTCGGTTCGGCTAAGATCTGCCTTATAAGCTGCTGCACCGCTGCGCTGAAACATGGGCAGCTGCGACATTATAAATTCAATACTGTCGGCGTAGTTCAACGCTATATGTTTAGAATTTCAGGCTGATTTCAAGACTCGGCATAAGCGGAAGCTGGTCAACTCTTTCATTTGTTATGCGGTCGAAATAGAAGATATTGCTTCTGTTATACATGTTTGTTGCTCCCAGGTTGACTTCAAGAATCGTAGTTTCAGAGAAAAAGAACCTGCGCTTTAAGCTGATGTCAAGTCGATGATAGGTAGGCAGACGGCCTGCATTATAATCGTCATACAGAATTCCGAGTTCTTCGGTTGAAGTCGCTACATCGGTTTCCATTCCATCGCCGAAAGTAAGGAAAGGATAGAAGCCAGCATTTTGTGTGAACGGGAATCCTGAACCGAAGTTCCAGCGTGCGGAAAGTTCCATTTTCTTCTGATCGTCGAAGCGAATAACGCCCACAATATTAACATTATGGCGACGATCGTAATGAGGAGGATATTCCATAATTCCATCATAACGATTGATGAATCCGTAAGAATAGGCTGTCCACAGATAGAAATATTCCATTTCATACTTTATGGATAGGTCAACTCCTTCTGCATCTCCTTCTTCTATAATGAAATCTTTTTTCAGATAATCGGGTTTATCAGCGTATTCCCCTATATCATCATACACTTTATTTCTGTTCAGGTTGGTAAGCTGTGAGAAGTTTTTATAATAGAACTCAAGGTTTATGGTCATTCTTTTTATCGGGTTGAACTCAAAACCAAGAATCAGATGCTCAGCTTTTTGTAATCTTGAAGTTACATCTTTGCCATCAAAATCATCCTGTAAATTATCAGGACCACTCAGGAATCCGTAAAACAGGTTTACTACGTCACGGTCAGATGATGCTGAAATCAGGTTTTGAGTATATAAGCCTGCAGCAGCTTTAATACGGAAACTTTTCGAAACATTGTATTTCAATGCCACTCGAGGTTCCGGGCTTAATTCAGATAAGCTGGAGTAGTAATGAAAACGCATTGACGGTTCAAACAATAGTTTTCCAATGGTTGCTTTATATTTTACATATGCAGCAATCTCGGTTGTGTTTTCTTTTTGCTGAATGAGTTTGCCGGCATTATTATATAATTCGAAATTCGTATTGAAACCAAGCATTTCAAGGCCATATTTAATATCGTTTTTCCCAACAAAATAAGTGAAATTCAAGCCGATATTAAAACCGGAAATACCGGAACTCTTAGGAAGACCACTGGGATCAGTCAATGTGATTTTATAATCTGAATAAGCAAGAATACCTTCGAGCAGGGTAGGGGTTGCTCCCGGAATAACTACAAAATTAGCTCCACCACCATTGGCCTTCCAGTCGAAGGTGGCTACCTCACGATAGAATACATCGTCGGAGAAATTGAACCCAAATATATTGAGCTTTGATCCGTTATCAGCATTAAGGCTTATTTTTCCGTAGATATCACGAAAATCAAATGGTAAGCCAGCAGTATCAATATAATTGTAAAACAATTTTGAGCTATTACTCAGGTAAGAATTCTTGGCAGCAATAATAAATGAAGAGCTCCCTCCGGTTTTTTTCTGCTTCTGAATCGGTCCTTCAAAAACTGCTCTTGCACCAAACGGGCTTGCCCCAAATAAACCATGGAATGATTTTTTATTACCATCTCTTGTAGTGATATCCATTACTGATGATATCCGGCCTCCATATTCAGCACCGAATCCACCGGTGTAAACATCTGCATTACGAATAATTTCAGTTTCAAAAACACTGAACAATCCAATAGAGTGAAAAGGGTTGTAAACCACCATCCCGTCAAGCAATACTTTATTCTGAATGGGTGATCCTCCACGAATGTAAAGCTGGCCGCCCTGGTCTCCCGTAAAAATTACCCCGGGTAAAACCTGCAGGTATTGTGCAAGGTCGGGTGAGCCAAATGAGGGCAAATTGGTAATATCTTTCGGAGTAATTTTGGTAACACTGATTTTCGTTTGTGTACTGTCTTCGCCGGCACTTGCCGAAATATAAACCATTTTAAGATTTACACCGTTTTTCTTCATGAAGATCTTCTTTGTAATCAGCTCATTAGGCCTAACAGTAATGTTCTCACTAATGGTATCAAATCCAAGATAAGTAATCGTCAAAGTATAGTCACCGGGAGGCACCTGTGTGATGGAAAAATATCCGTTTACATCGGTAGATGCACCATGGGTGGTTCCTTTAAGATAAACATTGGTGAAAATTACGGGTTCCCCACTTCCTTCCTCATACACAAATCCCCTGATTGTGCCATCCTGAGCGAAGCTGCCTAATGTTATAAGGCCAAGAATTACAACGAATAACAGTCTTTTCATGGTGCAAATATAGCACTAACGCAATATATAATGTAATTTTTTTTGATTTTGCGATGTGCGTTGATTGGTTTATGCAAAAATACATTGCTTTTACCTTAATATCAACAAAACAGATTCGTGTTTTAGTTTACGGTTGAAGAGAAACAGTTAACGGTGGCTGAGCCTGTCGAAGCCAATTAAATCAGAGAGTATCCGCGTTCTTCCGTAGAAAAAATTGTTTCAGCGTTGATCAGCGTCTACTGTCTACAGTGTTTTCACATAACAACGCCGTCTCTTATGCTGCTCGTTCTTGTAGTTCTTCCAGGTCTGTATGGCCTTTTGATTGGTTTCAAAAATACCTGTGGTTTCCACAAAACGTACGTTGTATTTGATAAGTACCTGTTGTAGTTCATAAATCAAAACTGCAGGTATACCTTGCCCCTGAAGATGCGGCTCCACTCCGGTTAAAAGCAAATCCATTTCTGTTGGATTCTTCAGTGCCTTCATGACATGGCGGAAGCCAAACGGGAATAGTTTACCGTTGCATTTTTGCATGGCCTTAGACAGTGATGGCAATCCAACAATAAACCCTACCGTTTCATTTTTATCATTCTGTACCACTTTCACAAATTCAGGATTCAGAATTTTGAAATACTTGTCTGAATAGAATTTTTTGGTTTCGTCATCAAATTCAGAAACATACGGAAGCTCATCAAAGGCTTTATTCAGCAGGGTAAAAACTTCCTCTCCAAAGGGAATGAGTTCTTTAGTCGTCTTGAATGATTTCACACTGAGTTTATACCTCTTTTTGATCATGTCAACCAGCCTGACGGCTTTTTCAGGCACGTCATCATCAAGTTCCAGGCGAAACTCAACCCAGTCGTTTTCTTTTTCGTAACCAAAGTCTTCTATTACTTCACCGTAATATGGTAAATGATATACCGATGCAATGGAAGGCATACGATCAAAACCCTCAATGAGAAGTCCCTGAAGATCCAGATTTGTGAATCCCAGCGGGCCGTGTACTTTAGTCATGCCCTTGCCTCTTAACCACTTTTCTGCAGTCTCGAGCAGCGTCTTTGCAATGGAAGGGTTGTTTTCAAATTCCAGGCGTGAGAAACGCCCCATTTTCTCACCAATCTTCTCATTATAATTATGGTTGATTATGGCCGCAATCCTTCCTACACATTTCCCGTTCTCTTCCGCAATCCAGTAATTGGCATCACAATATTTAAGCGCAGGATTTGTTTCTGTGTTGAAAATCTTGTACTCGTCTTTAATAATAGGCGGAATCCAGTAAGCATTGCCTTTGTAAATTTCAAAAGGCAGCATTACAAATTTCTTTTTTTCTTCCTTGCTTTTGACTTCAGTTATGGTCATGATAAAACAACGATTTTATATATAAGTTCCTTGATTAACTCTCCTTCTGGGAACTGATTATTTACTCCCTTGGCCTTCATGTCGTATTCACGAAGAAGCTTTATTACATTAAGCACATGAGTCGCATTGTATTTTAATGCTGCCGTTTCATAATCACCTGCAAAGTAAGGATTTATTTTTAAAGCTCTCGCTACATCGCCTCTGTTTTTTTTGTCTTTAAGCTGATGGTAAATCATTACTTTACTGAAAAAGCTGTAAATGACAGGAATCATTTTAAAAATAGAGTTCTCTTTGGTATTGGCAGCAAAATAATGAGAAATCTGTATGGCTTTAACCTGATTTCTGGTTGCTATGGCAGATTGGAGCTCGAAAATATTGAAGTTTTTGCTGATACCAATATTGGCCTCCACATCATCCATGTTAATGGCACTGCCTTTTTCCACATTAATAGTTAGCTTCAGCAACTCATTCTCAATCTTTTCCAGATCATTGCCCAGATAATCAGCAAGTATTTGCGATATTTTTGGCGAGCAGGTAAATCCCTTTTTCTGTAAATGCTGGGTAATCCATGCGGCTACCTTGTCATCCCTTAGTCTTACCGATTCAAAATACTCCAGACCGGTTTTAATTTTATCGAGTTTAGCCTTAATTCGTTTCCCCGGTTTTTTATGATAGCTTACAACCAATATGGTTGAGTTCAGTGGGTTCTCGAAATAACTGATTAACGGTTCGTAATCTTTCTCCGGAATATCCTGCGCATTTTTCAGAATTACGAGCTGGTAATTCGACATCATCGGGAAACTTTTGAGCTTGCTTATCAGCGCACTCATTTCCACATCCCGTCCGTATAAAATAGTGGAATTAAACTCTTTTTCATCCTCTTCCAGCACATTATCTTCAATATAATCCGATATTTTATTGATATAGTACGGCTCATCACCGGCCAGAAAATATACCGGAAAGTAAATTTTCTTCTGAATATCTTTGATTATATCTAAAGCCGTTTTCATTATTGATTGTCCTCAAAAAGAAGATGTTTTACCGACCTGCCGTTATCGCGCAATTGCTTCAGCGCATCAATGCCAAGCTGCACATGGTCTTCCACATAATTCTCACTCACAAATTTATCGCTTTTTTCGGTTTTTACCCCGTCGCTGATCATGGGCTCATCAGAAACCAACAGCAAAGCACCCGTGGGAATATGATTATAAAATCCTACCGAAAACAAAGTAGCCGTTTCCATATCAATGGCCAGAGCTCTTATCTTCAGTAAATACTCTTTAAACTCTTCGTCGTATTCCCACACCCTGCGGTTGGTGGTAAAAATGGTGCCGGTCCAGTAATCGCGGCCTGCGTTTCTGATCATCGATGAGGCTGCTCTCTGCAGGCTAAATGCCGGAAGGGCAGGTACCTCAGGCGGAAAATAATCGTTCGATGTTCCGTCGCCACGTATTGCTGCAATGGGTAAAATAAGGTCGCCAACCTTGCTCACATGCTTAATACCACCGCATTTACCCAGAAATAAAACAGCTTTAGGGTTTTTTGCACTCAGCAGGTCCATAATGGTTGCCGCATTGGCACTTCCCATTCCGAAATTGATCATCGAAATGTTTTCGTGTGTGGCATTGGGCATTGAGCGTTCCTCGCCCTGCACCTTCACTTTATGTTTCTCGGCAAAAATATCTACATATTGATCAAAATTGGTAAGCAGAATATATTCACCAAGATCTTCAATTTCAACTCCGGTGTAGCGGGGCAGCCAGTTCTTTACAATTTCTTCTTTTGTTCTCATGGGCAAATCAGATTGTCATACAACAGGCAATGAAAAACATTTATTTGTAGTTTTGCATCACTGCCTGTGTTTGTACAAAAGTAATATTTTTCAGGTATAAAATTCGAAAATTCCTCTAATGAAGCACTGCCCGGAACTGAATTTACCTCGCTTCGAATGCTCTTTTAAACAAGAAAAGGGCAAGGATTATATTTTCGATGTTTTCCGCAAAAAATGGCTTATGCTCACCCCCGAAGAGTGGGTGCGTCAGCAACTTTTACTCTACCTGCATTATGGTTTGGGATACCCCATGCAAAACATTGTGCTGGAAAAGCAAATCGAAATCAATAAACTCAAAAAACGTTTCGATGCCCTTGTAACCGGCCCGGGGGGTAGGGTGCTCATGCTTATCGAGTGTAAAAAGCCCGGCGTTGAGCTCGACGAAAAAAGTTTCCTGCAGCTGGCCCATTACAATTCGCATATCCATGCAGAAACCATTCTCATGTCAAACGGCATGCGCCATATACCGTGTCTGGTCAATCAGGTCGAAAGCCGCCTCGATTTCTTAGACCATTTACCCGAGTACGCAGAACTCATAAACAACCTACCATGATAACGCACATCATTTTCGATTGGGGCAACACCCTCATGCGCGATTTTCCCGAAAAACCCGGCCCCATGTACGAGTGGGATCATGTAGAACTCATGCCCGGAGTAGAAAACCTGCTATCAAACCTGGCCGAAAGATTTGTGCTTACCGTAGCCACCAATGCCGGCGAAAGCAATACCGAAGCCATGGTAAAAGCCCTTACCCGTGTTCATATCGAAGGCTTTTTCATTTTCAAATATTCCTCCAAAGACCTCGGCGTTAGCAAACCCGACCCCCGCTTTTTCGAAGAAGTGTGCAAACGGTCCGGCTTCACACCCGAAGAAACCCTAATGATCGGCAACGATTATAAAAAGGACATTGTAGGCGCCAAGGCCGCAGGCATGCAAACCATACTGTATAACCATGAGAACTACATTGGCGAAACTCCGGATGCAGATTATGTGGTTGGGGATTTGGGGGAGGTTTTGGGGGTGGTGTAGCTACAGCAAAACCCTCCAGAACTACCAGTCCCACCAGCATATCAGCAAATCGACAAATCAGCACATTATAACACCTGTCAAGCCGAAGGCATTATTTTCAAATCAAGATACATCAGCGAGATCCCCGTGATCTGCGGGAGACAATCATCAAATTGTTACATCAGTCATAATCAGCGTAAATCCGTAAAACTATTGTTACTGCGTAAATCAGCGTCTACACTCACACTCTTGCTCAAACTAAAAAAAAGCCCCCTTCCGGAGGCTTTCTATCTATTTAATAAGTGTCAATCGCGTGTCGTAATAATGAGCCTGTCCGCCAATCTCCATCACCATGGTCTTAACCGAGTATACTCCCGGTGCAGCTTCAGTACCGTTAGGCATTACACCGTCCCATCCATGGTTAATATCTGAACTCATAAATACAAGCTCTCCCCAGCGGTCATAAATTCTCATCTCAAAATGATCAGTATCCCAGCCCATACCGTAAGGCATAAAGTATTCATTGCGTCCGTCATTATTGGGGGTAAATGAATTTGGAATATAGAATGTAAACGTAGGCTTAATGGTCACTAATCCGGAAGTTGAATCGGCACAACCCGCATCATTGGCAACTGCAAGCTTCACGTTAAACTGTCCCGACTTACTATAGGTGTGCATCGGGTTCTGTTGTGTAGATGTATTGTTACCTGAGTCCGGATCATCAAAATTCCAGAACCATGAGGTGGCTCCTATTGACTGATCAATGAACTGAATAGTGGGGTTATCCTCTGTGGCTGTTTCCGGGTTAGCGATGAAAGATGCTGTAGGCGCACCTGCAGAAACAATATACGCAGGCATAAGCAAGCTGTCAACACATCCTTTGTCGGTGGTAACAATAAGCAATACATCGTATGAACCGGCACCGGTATAGGTGTGTCCCGGGTTTTGAATTCCGCTGGTACTTCCGTCTCCGAAATCCCATTGCCAGTATGATATGGTGCCGCTGCTCTGATCGGTAAACTGAACATCGAGCGGTATACAACCTGTAGTTGGATCACCGCTAAACAATACATCAGGAAGAGGATTTACATTTACAACGGCTGATGCTGTTCCGCTACATCCCTGTCCGTCCGTTCCGGTAACGGTATATGTAGTACTGGCAGTTGGTGTAATTGTAATCGGGTTGGTGGTCATACCATTATCCCAGCTATATGTAACACCACTGGCCGGAGAGGATGCAGTTAGCGTTGAACTTTCGCCGTCACAAATCTCATCAACCGGGGGTGTAATGTCTACGGTAAGATCAGGCATTACGGTTACCGTAACATCGGCAGTTCCCGTACATCCGTTTACATCGGTACCGGTCACCTGATAGGTGGTAGTAACTGTCGGACTCTCAGTAAATGAAGTACTCGTATAACCATTACTCCACATATAGCTGTTCCCACCCATTCCGGTTACAGTAGAGCTAAATCCTATACATATAGATGAAGGGTTGGCAATCGCTGAAATGGTTGGTAGCGGATTCACGGTTACCGTAACAGAGGCAGTTCCGGTACATCCGGCTGTACTTGTTCCTGTAACGGTGTATATTCCTGTAGCTGCAGGAGTGACATTAATACTGGCTCCTGCACCACCACTGCTCCATGCATAAGTGTTGGCTCCTCCGGCAGTTAATGATGTGCTTTCTCCTGCACAAATACTTGCCGGGCTGGCTGTGGCTGAAACTGTGGGTAGCGGATTAACCGTAACATTTACTACGGCTGTGCCTGTACATCCTGCTGTGCTGGTTCCGGTAACAGTGTACGATGTTGTTGTGGTCGGGCTCACATTAATGGTTGAACCTGCTGCACCAGAGCTCCATGCATAAGCATTGGCTCCGCCGGCTGTTAGTGTAGAACTTTGTCCTTCACAAATCGCAGTAGGGCTTGTCGTCGCCGTTACACTTGGCAAAGGATTCACAGTAACGGTAACACTGGCTGTGTTGGTACAGCCTGCAGCACTTGTTCCTGTAACTGAATATGTGGTAGTTGAAGTCGGACTTACGGGCCCTGAAGCTGCAGTACTTCCCGTACTCCAGGTGTATGTATTGCCACCTGTTGCAGTAATGGTTGAGCTTTCACCCACACAAATGCTGGTTGGGCTTGCACTGGCAGTAATACTTGGAATAGGATTAACGGTTACACTAACACTTGAGGTTCCTGTACAACCTGCTGCCGTCGTTCCGGTTACATAATATGTTGTTGTTGAACTTGGGTTCACATTAATATTGGCTCCCGTTCCGCCACTACTCCATGAGTAGGTATTGGCTCCGTTGGCCGATAATGTTGTAGTTTCACCATTACATATGGCTGATGGTGCAGCACTTGATGTTACGGTTGGCAACGGATTCACGGTAACAGATACTGATGCAGTTCCGGTACATCCTGCACTTGAGGTTCCGGTCACCGTATAGGTTGTACTCGCGGCCGGACTTACAGAAATAGTAGATCCGCTTCCGCCTGAACTCCATGCATAGGTATTTGCCCCTGATCCGGTAAGCGTAGTGCTCTGTCCTTCACAAATGGCAATCGGCGATGCTGAGGCAGAAACTGTAGGCAGCGGATTCACTGTTACAGTAACAGATGCCGTACCTGTACATCCGGCTGTTGTGGTTCCTGTTACGTAATATGTAGTTGTAGTACCCGGGCTTACAGATGTGCCCGCTGTAGTAGCTGCGTTGCTCCATAAATAGGTGTCGGCACCCGAGGCCGTTAAATTGGAAGTTTCTCCGTTACATATGGCAGAAGGCGATGCAAGAGCACCCACTGTCGGCAACGGATTAACCGTAACAGTAACACTCGATGTTCCTGTACAGCCTGCTGCTGTGGTTCCGGTAACAGTGTATACTGTAGTGCTTGTTGGGCTCACGCTAATGTTTGAACCGCTTCCGCCCGAACTCCATGCATAGGTATTGGCACCGGATGCAGTAAGGTTGGTGCTTTCTCCGTTACAAATAGCTGCAGGAGCTGCAGACGATGTAACAGTTGGCAACGGATTTACGGTAACAGTAACCGTAGTGGTTCCTGAACAGCCAAAACCATCAGTTCCGGTTACAGAATATGTAGTTGTACTTCCCGGTGCTACAGTATATGGGTTAGCTGTTGAGCCGGTATTCCATGTATAGTTTGCTGCACCTGTACAGGTTATTGTACTGTTGTCGCCGTCACAAATAGCAGTTGGAGCGGCCGTAGCAGTAACATTAAGGTTTGGATTGATATTAACGGTTACCGAAGCCGTACCTGTACATCCTGCAGCACTGGTTCCGGTTACAGTATAGGTAGTTGCGGCAGCAGGGCTAACTACAATGCTTGTTCCACTTCCACCTGTGCTCCATGTATACGTGCTGGTACCCGATCCGGTTAGTGTAGAATTTGATCCCGGACAAATGGTAGCCGGAGATGCACTGGCACTTACCGTTGGCAGAGGATTCACGGTAACAGTTACTGATGTTGTACCTGTACATCCTGCAGCACTGGTACCTGTAACTGTATATGTTGTTGTAGAGGCAGGGGACACCACTAGCGGATTACTCGTAGATCCTGTGCTCCACAAATATGTGTTTGCTCCGGCACCGGTTAGCGTAGAACTTTCACCAATACAAATTGCTGCCGGTGATGCACTTGCTGTAACCGTAGGTAGTGGATTTACAGTTACGGTTACAAATGCCGTTCCGGTACATCCTGCAGCACTGGTACCTGTTACAAAATATGTCGTTGTTGAAGATGGACTCACAGAAGTGCTTCCGCTTGTTGAACCTGTGCTCCATACGTAAGTACTGGCACCTGCGCCTGTAATAACAGAAGTTTCACCATTACAAATGGCAGCCGGTGATGCACTTGCTGTAACCGTGGGCAACGGATTCACTGTCACTGTAACTGATGCAGTTCCTGTACATCCCGCGGCAGAGGTTCCGGTTACACTATAGGTTGTGGTCGAGGCGGGACTAACTGAAATACTTGTTCCGCTTCCACCTGTGCTCCAGGTATAGGTGTTTGCACCTGAACCTGATAATGTAGTGCTCTCGCCATTACAAATGGCAATGGGTGATGCAGATGCACTTACTGTTGGCAGTGGATTAACAGTCACTGTTACTGAAGCCGTACCTGTACAGCCTGCGGCTGAGGTTCCGGTCACAGTATATGTTGTTGTTGAAGTAGGACTAACAGATATACTTCCTCCACTTGCTCCTGTACTCCAGTTATATGTATTGGCACCTGCTCCGGTGAGTGTAGTGCTTTCACCATTACAAATGGCAACAGGACTTGCTGAAGCTGAAACAGTTGGCAATGGATTTACAGTAACAGTAACTGAAGTAGTTCCTGTACAACCTGTGGCCGAAGTTCCTGTTACAGTATACGTTGTTGTAGACGTAGGACTAACTATAATATTTGTTCCGCTTCCACCTGTACTCCAATTATATGTACTGGCTCCCGAGCCTGTTAAAGTAGAACTTTCACCATTACAAATAGCAGCCGGAGATGCGCTTGCACTTACCGTCGGATTTGGATTTACAGTTACGGTTACTGATGTTGTTCCTGAACAGCCTGCTACTGTGGTACCTGTAACAGTATAAGTAGTAGTAGAACCCGGGCTAACGGAAATAGAAGTACCCGTTCCTCCGGTACTCCAGTTATAAATGTCTCCACCTGATCCGGTTAGGGTCGTGCTATTGCCCGCGCATATTGCTGATGGAGCAGCAGATGCTGTTATCGTTGCATTCGGGCTAATGGTAACTGTTACTGAAGCCGTACCCGTACATCCTGCGGCACTGGTTCCGGTTACATAATAAGTAGTTGTTGCACCCGGAGTTACAGAGATGCTTGAACCTGTTCCCCCCGTACTCCAATTGTATGTGCTGGCGCCAGAACCTGTGAGGGTTGAACTCTGTCCCAGACACAAAGATGAAGGAGCAGCTGATGCTGTAACCGTTGGTAATGGATTTACGGTAACAGTTACGGAAGCAGTTCCTGTACATCCTGCGGCACTCGTTCCGGTCACGGTATAAGTAGTTGTTGAAGATGGGCTAACATTAACAGGTGTACCTGATCCGCCTGAACTCCATGCATATGTGCTTGCACCCGATGCAGTAAGAGATGCGGTTTCACCATTACAAATTGATGCAGGTGATGCAAGTGCAGTAACTGTGGGTAAAGGATTTACGGTAACGGTAACTGATGCTGTACCTGTACAGCCTGCGGCTGAAGTTCCTGTCACCGTATATGTTGTTGTAGAACCCGGGCTGACACTAAAAGAACTGGCAGTGGAACCTGTGCTCCAGACATAGGTGTCTCCACCACTGGCACTTAATGTTGTGCTTTCACCGGCACATATTGTTGCCGGTGTTGCTGTTGCAGTAACTGTAATTCCCGGGCTTATTGATACGGTAACATTCGCTGTGCCTTGACAACCCAGCGCATCAGTTCCTGTTACAGTATAAGTAGTGGTTCCTCCCGGTGTAACAGTGTATGGATTAGCTGTTGATCCGGTATTCCACTCGTAGGTGTTTGCACCTGATGCGGTAAGAGTACTACTCTGACCTGCACAAACTGAAGCCGGAGATGCAGAAGCCGTTACCGTTGGTCCCGGAGAAACGGTTAAAGTTACCGTTGTATCATAAGTACACCCAAAATCATCGGTAATAGAATAAGTGTAGGTATATGTCCCTGTAGCTGTCGGTGTAACTGTTACAGGATTTGAGCTTGTCGTTCCCAGCCCGCTACCTGCTGTTCCTGTCCATGTATTTGAAACAAATGCAGGTGTAAATCCCCATAATGATGGGTAAAGAGAAGGATCAAATTCAATTCCCCACTGGAAAATTGTACCATCATCACTGCCCATATAGTCAGTTACGTGAATAGTCCAGCACCCGTTAAGCGGACATCCGATGAGGTCAGTCCAAAGTCCACTGGGTTCATAATCTCCACCCGGAATATACTCTTTATCTACCACGAGGGTTCCGTCATTATCGGTATAAGTATAAAGTGGTGGTGCTGCCATCACATCTTCAAATGTGGTTGTGGCTCCCGGTGTGAAGCAATATGTATAAGGGTCTCCAACTGTACTGGAAAAATCATCATCAACAGGCTCACCAAGATTCACCCACCCGGAGTAAATGCTGTTATACCCATCGAATAACTCCATGGTTTGACCATTGGGGCACTCGATATATACAATGAGGTCGCCAACATAACTATGTTCCAGGTCAAGACAAATACTTACAATATCGTTTACGGTTGTAACAGTTTGCCCGGGAGAAAACTCTGTAAAACACAGATCGGTTGAATAGGATACACCAGTACCATCGGGGAGGTATGTTGTACCTGCAAGTGTTGCTCCAGTAGGTTGAGACCAGGAGACCATGGTATAGGCTCCTGTAAGCGTTGCACTTTGTCCCAGACAGATGTTTGTCGGGTTTACAAGCGTTCCGGCAAAAATTGGTGTGGTGGAAACTCTTACTCTGATATCGATATCATTACTATTCGTGCAGCCATTAATATCTGTCACGGTAAGGTCAATATCATATCCTCCTTCGTTTGGAAATGTATGTGAGACATTTTGCCCTGTGGCAGTTGTTCCGTCACCAAAGTCCCATTCAAATGTTGAAGTGGCATTGCTTTGAGTGTAACTGGTGCCGTTTTGGGGATAATTGGCATTACCGTTGAAAGTAACGGTTTGCCCCTGGCATATGTCAATATAATTGCCAACAGCAGCAGGAGTTGAGCTTACGAAAACGGCCTCAACAGTTTGACATGGTTGAGAACAAGATATTGTTGCGGCCCAACCATCATAATTAATACTCCCGTCACTATAAAACTCAAAGGTTAAACAACCTGAGACATTGGTGGGTGAAGCCATTACGGTTCCTAAAAGAGGAACAGTGTTGTCGAAAGCACCCATAACCGGTGATGCTGTGTTGGGGCCATCATACACAATCAGATAATCCCACCCGGCTTCTACATCAAACATGGTGAAGTTAAACGTAATCTTTGCTCCTGCTACTGAAGGGCAGAAAGTGTGTACGATAGATTCATTAATACTATA
>PKSX01000134.1 GCA_002869435.1 Marinilabiliales bacterium
CATTACCCCAATAATAGAAAGCACCACTTCACTCAAAATAATAAGTGTTTTTCCAATGGAATTGAATTGCGCAATCAGGGTAAAGAAAATAATTGCCAGCGAAATCATCATTGCTGTAGAAAGAAAGCCCATACTTTCAGCCTGGTTTTCCTGCTCTCCGGTAAACTTATAGGTTGTACCATCGTTCAGGTCAAAATCACCCATTATGGCCTGCATCTGCTGAATAATCTCATTGGCATTGTACCCGCTGATTACCTCTGAAGAAATGGTAATTGCCCGTTCATTATCCACCCGGCGTATACCTCCGTAAGAAGAGCCGTATTCGAGTGTAGCCATCGATGATATCGGAATAGACTTAATCCGCCCCGAAGCCATATCGCGGAAGGTTATGTTCATATTCATAATATCCTCTATGTTCTCGCGATAACTTTCAGCTACCCTGAGCATAATCGGATACTCATCTTCGTTTATTTTATATGTGGAAATCTCTTTTCCGAAGATGGCAGTACGTAAAGCCATACCAATCTGGGCAGTTGAAACACCCTCAAAATTGGCTTTTACCCGATCAAGCTTTACAATTACCTCGGGTTTTTGTTCCTGAAGGTCAGATTTAAGCTCTTCAATGCCTTCAATGCCTGAGGCATTTATGAAATCAATAAAGCGCTTACTGTCATCAATCAGCAAATCGAGGTCTTCAGAATAAAACTCTACATTAATGGGCTTTCCGGTAGGAGGTCCCATGCGGTTTTTCTCTACTGTAATCTGTGCTCCGGGAATATCATCCACTTCATTCCTGATTTTTTCGATATATGGATTGGTGTGTTGATTTTCCCTGTACTTGTATTCCACAAAATTTACTGTAACCATTGCTTTGTCCGGCGAAACAGCCCTGTCAAAACTATTGGGGTCAGCGCCTACTGCTACATTAGATACAATCGATTCCACATCAGGATTGTCTACGCCCATCACATTGATTACCCTATGTTCTACTAACTGACAAATGCTATCAGTCACTTTTACATCTGTTCCAACAGGCATTTTTATCAGCACATTAATTTGGTTGGGATCATTATCGGGAAAGAAAATCACTTTAGGACCCGACAACACAAATACAAAAATAGATATGATAAAGAGTGCAAAAACAGAGCCCATTACCCAATATGCATTTCTTTTGCGTATCACCCAACAAATTGCATTTTTGTATCGATCCATCATTCGGGGCCAGAATGAAGTCTGGAAATTATAGATGGCATTGATCAGAACGAACTTGTATAGCATCATCATGGCAAATAACATAATGAGTAAATTACCCATCGATGGAACAGATGCCAAATGGAAAAGCGTAGCCGGAATCAGCAGGAATGAAGCCCAGCGCAAAACATATTTCAGCTTTGGTTTTACCGGCTTGGTCAGGTTACTGTTCTTCATAAAACTAACTGCAAATACCGGGTTGATGATATATGCAACAGCAAGCGACGCAAACAGCGCAATAATTACAGTAACCGGCATATAGTGCATAAACTGCCCCACTACTCCGGGCCAGAATGCCAGCGGGAAGAACGGAGCCAGTGTGGTAATGGTTCCACTCAAAATGGGGAAAAAGACCTCTCCGGCAGCCAGTTTTGCCGCTTTTTTAATATCGGGGATCTTTTTATGCATCCGGTGTGTGTTTTCAATCACCACAATGGCATCATCCACAATAATTCCGAGCGAAAAGATAAATGAGAACATTACAATCATGTTCATGGTAAAATCAATCCCCGGCAAAACAGTGTATGATAAAAACATAGCCAGCGGAACAGATACCGCAACAAAAAATGCATTGCTGAAACCCATGAAAAACATAAGTACTACGGTTACCAGAATAAAACCAATTATGATGGTATTGTTGAGCTCGTTCAGCGTATTATTAGTAAACCGGCTTTGATCGCCCGTTTTTTCAATAACAAGATCATCAGGAAAACTATTGGCTTTCAAATCGGCAATAATGGCGTCTATTTTCTCTGATGCATCAAGCAGGTTCTCTCCCGATTTTTTAATCACATTCAATGTAATTACATTTTCTCCGTTATATCGGGCATAGCTTTCCTGTTCTTTGAAGCCATTTTTTACTTCGGCAATATCTTTTAGGTATACCTGTCCGCCTTTTGGGGTTTGAATAAAAATGTTTTCTATGGTATACAGGTCATTAAACTGACCTTTTACAGAAATACTTCTCTGTACGCCGTTTTGTTCAATTGTTCCAATAGCAATAATGGTGTTTTCAGATGCAACTGCCCGCTCAACATCGGAAAAAGTAATTTCAGCAGCGCGCATTTTATGTAAATCCAAATTGATTTGAATTTCACGATCCAGAGCTCCCACAATATCCACACGGGTTATTTCGCTAAGCGACTCGATGGGCTCCTGAAGCATTTCTGCATATTTCTTCAGAGTTTCAAGATCATAGTTTCCCGATATATTGATATTGGAAATGGGTCTTTCACTCAGGTCAATATCCAGGACTTCAGGATCATCCAGTAAATCACTTGGAAGGTCGGGCTTGGCTTTATCTACCGCATCTTTTACCTCATCTTTTGCTTCATCAACATCTACATTGGTTTCAAATTCCACAACAACCATACTATAGTCCTGTACAGAGTTTGAACTGATTTTTTTAACGTTGCTTATAGATTTTACCTGCTTCTCGATTTGCCGTGTTACAAGATTTTCCATATCCTCCGGAGAAGTGCCTGGATAAACGGTGCTCACCATAATTGTGGGGATGACCACCTCCGGAAATTGCTCCTTGGGCAGGTTTTTATAGCTCATAAAACCTACAACAATCAAAATAACCGTAAGAACAAATACACTTGTTTTATTGTTGATTGCCCAGTTAGAGCCAAAAAACTCTCTTTGTTTTGCTTTATTTTCTTTCATCATTAGTTTATTTGGCTATTCAACCACCTTTATTTCTGAACCATCTTTCAGATTATTATAGCCCTGCGTAATTACACGATCGCCTTCCTTAAGTCCTTCAACAATTTCAGCCTGCCCCCGATATACCTCTCCTTTTTTGATATAGCGTATTTCAGCAAAGTACTTATCCTTTTTCTTCACGGCAACATATACATATTCACCCTTTGCCGAAGACTGAATAATATTTAGCGGAACAACAATTGCTTTAGGGTTTGTGTAATTATTAATTTTCATCACAGCCATCATATTGGCACGATAATCCATTCCTTTTTCGGGTTTCAGGCGACATTCAACCTTGAAAGAACGATTGTTCGGATTGATATAATTACCAACAAAATCGAGTTTTGCTTCGGTTTCGTAATTCAAATCAGGAAACTCAATCAAAACTACATTGCCAACCTTAATGTTCTCGGAATAGGCTTCAGAAACACTGGCCTCTACTTTAACTTTAGAGAAATTCACAATTCTGAAAGCCGGTATTCCCGGGCTGATGCTAGAACCAACCTTTACATTCACTTCTTCAACACGTCCGTTAATGGGTGATGTAATATAATTCATGGCAATCTGCTGCTTTGTGGTTGCAATGCGCTTGGCCATGCTTTCCATATTATTCTTGGCTTGCAGGTATTGCATTTCAGATCCAATGTTTTGCTCCCAAAGCGATTTCTGACGATTATAAACATCGACCAGAAAGTCGTACTGGTTTTCAAGTTCGGCCAAACTTTGCTGAAGCACAGAGGCGTCCATAGATGCCAGTGTCTGACCGGCATATACATTCTGACCTTCCTTTACGTAAACACCGGTGGCCACCCCAACGGTTTTTCCCGTCGCAATTACATTCTCATCACCATCAACAGTGCCTTGAATTTCTAAGTAACTCTTAAATTCAACAGTGTCAACGGTCATTATTTTTACGCTGGTGTTTTTGTTTTTTACAATTATTCCTTCGGCAATAAGGTCCGCTTCCAACTGATTAATTTCAGCAGTAATTTCCTCACGCTGTTTTTTTAGTTCTTCCAGTTTGCTCAAACGATCGTCTTTTTTCTCGCCACCACAAGAGGCCAGTACAACCAGTGCAATGAGTAAAACCCCGATATTTTTCATTTTATTTTTCATTTTCTTAGTTTACTAAAAGTTTATTGAGTTTTGTTTTGGCTGAAATGACCCGAAACATGGCAGCAAAATAATTGGCCTGTGCCGTTTGATACTGCATTTGAATCTGAGTCAGCTCAGTGCTTCCCGTTATTCCTTCACGGTATTTTATAATGGTTTTGTCGAGTATCTTTTTCGACAATAACATGTTTTCTTTTTCTGTCACGTATGTGTCAACAGCATTCAGGTATTCAATTCTTGCCTGCGTGTATTGCAGTTTCAGCGATTCGCCCACCATATCACGGGTATTCTCGCTTTTCTGAACCTTGAGTTTGGCCTGCTGCACTTTTGAATGACGAGAGCCACTGCTCCATAGTGGTATTTCTAATTGAAAACCAACAAGGGTGGTTGGAAACCAGTCCTGATCACCATCGAAAAAGTTAAATTCATCGCGCATGGCTTTCTCAGAATAAGAGAAAAAGCCAGCCAACGTTGGTAAATACGCAGTTTTTTCGCGCTTCATATCCAGTTCCATCAACCGAACCTGTGTTTCCATAATCTGATAATCTATACTTTGAGCAGGATCATAATCTTCAGACAGAATCTGTTCAAGATCAATGGTAGAAACAATACTCTCCAGGTCATCAGTGAGTTCAAGTTTCTGACTTACGGGCATTCCCATTTGAAATGCCAGAAGCATTTTCGCTGCTTCTATTGAGCGGGCAATTGAATTTACTCCGTTTTGCAAAGAAGAAACATTTAGTGTAAGCTGGTCAACATTAATCTCTTCCACAAAACCTTCTTTATATAAGGCTTCAGTTTCAAACAGAAGTTTTTGAAAACTTGCCAGATTTGAATCTAATGAATTTTTGTTTTCCTGCAATGACAAAACAAGGCAATAGGTTTCTGTAACAGATGCCACAACATCAATTTCGTTTTTTTGTAAACTTTGCTGCGACACCATGCTAAAAACTCTGGCCGCCTGCAATCCAACAATATATTGACCGCTAAAAATCAGTTGCGATAAGGTAACACCATAACTGGCATTATGCTGTGTTCCGAATTTGGCAGGAAAAAACTGCTGGCTTTCTGATGATGGCATCTGTGCCGGTGTAATCAATCCTTCCTGAAGAAGAACACCGTATACCGACGGGCTGATGAAGTCAGGAAGAAGGGTAGTCGGAATGTCAAGAAAGTTCTGATACTCTACCGATCCGTTTATCTGTGGCAACCCAATTGCCGTTGTTTCCCAAACTTTTTTTCGGGCAATTTCCACATCAATTTGCGCATTTTGCACATTGGTGTTATTTTGTTTTGCATATTCACAGGCTTGTGCCAGAGAAAGCTGCATGGGTTCGGACTCCTGTGCATGGAGCGAACCAAAAACGAACAACAGTATTAATATGCTTATGATTTTAATTGTATTCATGTTTAGTTTTCTTCAAGTTTTTTTTCAAGATAGGCTATCCCTTTTTCATTGGCTATGCCCCTTATGTGGTAGATAAATAGTTCGCGAACAAGTTTTTCCATGGGGTACTCCTGCATATCTTCCTGTACTTCGAAGGAAAGCATATGATCCATTCTCAACAGATAGAAGTATGCAATGATTTTGACATCGAGGTCATCGCGATAAATGCCTTCTTTAATTCCTTTGTGCAGGTTTTTTTCAATATTCTCCAGAACATGTGTGGAGCGATGTTCTTCCAGAAGCTTTGCAGCCTCCGGATAATACTTTTTAAGATCATTGCTCACCGTTGAGCTGAGTTTTCCAAAATGATTAATTAGAATCTTACTCACCTCAATTAAGGTTTCAATGGCATTGCTTTTTTCTACCATTAAGCCCTGGAAAAGGCTATTGATTTCCTCCATATTATGAGAAATGACCTGCTTCACTACATCATTTTTATCGCTGAAATACTGATATAGTGTTTTCTTGGATATGCCGAGGTGACGGGCAATATCATCCATCGATGTGGTACGCACGCCATACTGCATAAACACTTTGCTTATTTCCTGCAGATATTGTTTGACTTTTTCTTCCATGGGGCAAAGATATAAAGATTTACACTCGGGAAACGTTTTTACACACATAATGTTTCCAAAGTGTAAAAAATTCCATGTTAACGGACGTAATTTACCGGTAGCCTGCGGTAAAAGACCGATGAATGACGCACAAATTTTTCATTCAGAAATTCTTAAGCAACAGCTTTAAAATAATACTATGGTATAATATTCACATATAGCCTTCGTTATATATATTGGATTTGAAATATTTCTTATTTTTGAAAGAATTTGAGAAAACGAATTTGCTTTTTATCAAATCTACTAAAAGACACAGATCCCCCACAATAACATGAAAAAACTTTCAGCATTAATATTATTAATATCCATCTCAGTTTCAGCGCACTCACAATTACCTGTCAGTTTCGACCTTAGGGATGTAGGCGGCAACAACTATGTCACAAGTATTAAGGATCAAACAGGTGGAACCTGTTGGACACATGGTGCAATGGCCTCAATTGAAAGCAATCTTTTAATGTCCGGAAACTGGATAATGGCTGGAGATACGGGTGAACCAAACCTTGCAGAATATCACCTGGATTGGTGGAACGGATTCAACGAGTTTAACAACGATGATATATCCCCTCCTGATGGAAGTGGATTAACTGTTCATATGGGAGGCGACTACAGGGTTACTTCAGCATATCTTTCAAGAGGAGAGGGTGCCGTAAGAGATATCGACGGACAAAGTTATGACACCCCGCCGGCGAGAGATAGTATTGGTTGGAGGCATTATTATGTGCCACATACCGAATGGTACACAATGGGGCCAAACCTGCAAAACATCGATCTTATTAAAAACAAATTAATGACCAATGGGGTTATTGGTACCTGTATGTGCTACAATAGTTCATTTATAGATACGAATTTCATACATTATCAACCACCTGCAAACCCTTCTGACCCTAATCATGCTGTGGCCATAATTGGCTGGAATGATACTCTTGAGACTCAGGCACCCTTACCCGGTGCATGGCTGGTTAAAAACAGCTGGGGAACAGATTGGGGAAATCATGGCTTCTTCTGGATTTCCTATTATGATAAACATGCTGTGAGAAATCCAGAAATGGGAGCTGTTTCTTTCATTGATGTTGATACAATGAAATACGACTTTGTTTACTACCACGACTATCATGGATGGAGAGACACATTAAAAACTATTAGTGAGGCGTTTAACAAATTCAAATCTGTGAATGTTGAATTTATAGAAGCTGTTAGTTTTTTCACCGCTGCCGACAGTGTTGCTTTTGATATTGTGATTTTTGAGAGTTTCCGGGGTGGAATACTTACTGACACTCTGGGATCAAAATCAGGTTCTATTGACCATAGCGGGTTTCACACAATTAAACTTACAAGTCCTGTAGCCATTAACAAGGGAGATGATTTTTTTGTTTACCTGAGATTATCTAGTGGGGGGCAACCCATCGATAAAACTTCATCGGTACCTGTTCTGCTGGGGGCACAAAGTAAAACTACAGTTGTTTCTTCTGCTTCGCCTGATCAAAGTTATTATTTTGATGGTACCCAATGGGCAGATCTGTATTTATTGGATTCTACGGCAAATTTCTGCATAAAAGCATTAACTACCGTAACATCCGCAATGGGTTATATAGAGCATAATAGAGGTTATGAATTAAAGCAAAACTATCCTAATCCTTTTCATACCGCTACAACTATTGAGTATTATTTAGAAAATCCATCGTATGTTAATTTGGAGATTATAGATATTACAGGCAGGGTAGTTGACGTAGTTGAGTCTGAACATAAATCTGAAGGCCGTTATAAAGTAACATGGATTAATAATAGCTGTAAGCCGGGCATCTATTTATACAGAATTACTACAGAATATGGCAACCAAACCAAACAACTTATGGTTTACTGATATATTAAACCAAGCAGTTTTTACAAATTCAAAACATAGAAATAAACAATACTCAAAAGTTTGTGTTAATCAATTTCTTATTTGCATTTGTACTAGATAATGTCGTATTTTCGTTACATAAAGAAAAGCACCATGATCAGAATTACATTTTTATTCGTTTTTACACTGGCATTATTTACATCTGTAAAAGCCCAGGAACTAAAAGCGACCGAAGATTCAGCCAGCGTTACTGTTTATGTTCATGAAGACGGAATGCCAAACTCACCGGGAGAAACCGTAATTTTTGAAAGCAGAAAAAACAAGGTGAAATATGAAGTAACCACCGGGACAAACGGTTTTGCATACTTGCGATTACCCGAAGGAGAAATATTTGATATCTCTTATAAAGACTTCTTTACTGAAATGGATTATGCTGTTCTAGAAGTTCCATCAGAAGAGGGTTTAATATATTATGAGGTTGAAGTTATTTATACTCCGGCAAAAGTATTTAAACTCGAAAATGTATATTTTGATTTCGGAAAAGCTACGCTGCGACCTGAATCATATCCGTCTCTAAATGAATTGGCCGATATGCTGAAGTCAAAACCCAATATCACTATAGAAATTGGGGGCCATACTGATAATGTGGGCGATGATGCAAGCAATATGACCTTATCACAAAACCGCGCCGAGTCTGTACGCACATATCTCATTAATAAAGGAATAAATGGAAGCCGCATGATCGCCAAAGGATATGGGGAGACAAAGCCCGTAGCCACCAATGACACCGATGAGGGAAGGCAGCAAAACAGAAGGACTGAAGTTAAGATTCTGTCTCGATAGATAATTAATCTATCATATTATTATTTCCAACCACACAATAAGTATATCCTCGCGGTGTTATAAAATTCCGTTACTTTTGCAATCACAGCACCCACGAAATGAAAACACTCAGGCGACTTCTTGGATTACTTAAAGGACGTTGGAATTTGGTTAGTTTATACCTTTCCTTCAATATTTTAAACACCATATTTTCGCTTTTCTCTATTGCCATGGTAATTCCGTTTTTGAGAATTCTGTTCGAAATGGAAGAAAAAGTAAATACTACTGTTCCGTTTAAATTTAGCTTAGAATCCATTCAGCACAATCTGAATTATTTAATTTCTACGCTGATCGATTCATATGGAAAAGCTCAGACACTGCTTTTTACTTGTTTTGTTATTGTTGGACTTTTTCTTTTTAGAAATATTTTTACTTATTTGTCAAACTATTTTGTGGCTCCGGTCCGACATGGAATTGTACAGGACTTGCGCAATAAAATGTATCGCCGTATTCTGGATCTGCCTATTTCTTATTTTTCAAATGAACGCAAAGGAGACATAATGAGCCGAATGTCGGCCGATGCACAGGAAGTAGATATTAGCATCATGGCCTCTATTCAGGTCTTGTTTCGCGATCCAATAGTTATTATTGTATATATCGGGAGTCTTTTTCTGATGAATTTTAAACTCACGTTTATTCTATTGGGTATGCTTCCGGTAATAGGATACTTGCTTGGAAGGATTGGCAGAGCATTGAAAAAGAAATCGAGAAGAGGACAGGAACGATTAGGCATTCTAACTTCAATTGTTGAAGAAACATTACATGGTTTGCGTATAATAAAAGGCTTCAATTCCGAAAATTTCTCTTATAATAAAGCAGCCGACACCAATAATTTTTATACCCGGCTGATGATTAAAATATTTCGTCGCCGCACCCTTGCCTCTCCGTTAACAGAGTTTATTTCCATAATTGTTTTAGTAATTATTCTCTATATTGGAGCTGGTATTGTACTGGGAAAAGACAGCGCATTCACTGCTGAGGCTTTTATTGCATATATTTTAATCTTCTCACAAATAATTCCCCCTGCAAAGAGTTTTTCCTCCGCGTATTATAACATGCAGAAAGGGATGGCTTCTCTCGACAGAGTGGAAGAACTGATTAATGCAGAAGTTAAAATTAAGGATCCGGAGCATCCCATAAAACCTAAACAATTCAATAAAACAATCACTTATAAGAATGTAAGTTTTAAGTATGTTGATGAGTTTGTGTTGAAGCAGATAAACCTTGAGGTTCCAAAAGGCAGGACTATAGCAATTGTAGGACCATCAGGCGCGGGCAAATCTACATTAGTAGACTTATTGCCTCGATTTTTCGATGTTACCGATGGAGAGATTCTTATTGATGGTGTTGATATTCGTAAAATGAAAATGTATGATTTACGTCAGTTTTTTGGCATTGTAAATCAGGATCCTATTTTGTTTAACGATACATTTTTCAATAATATCGCATTCGGAGCACCGGAAACCAGCATGGAAGACGTAGAAAAAGCAGCCCGTATTGCCAATGCACACGATTTTATTATGGAAGCCCCTGAAGGCTATCAGGCCGGCATAGGTGATCAAGGAAGTAAACTATCCGGAGGGCAGCGCCAACGATTAAGTATTGCCCGTGCAGTATTGAAAAATCCGCCCATCCTTATCCTTGACGAAGCCACATCATCACTCGACTCGGAAAATGAAAAAATTGTACAGGATGCGCTTGACCGATTGATGCAAGACAGAACTTCAATTGTAATTGCTCACCGCCTGTCGACCATTGTTAAAGCAGACTCAATTGTTGTGCTCAACGAAGGTAAAATTGTAGAGCAGGGCAAGCATGAAGAATTATTGAAGCAAAACGGACACTACAAGAAACTTTACGACTTGCAGATGTTTGCATAAAAAAAGCACCTCCGTTTCCAGAGATGCTTTCCATCAAAAACCAATGAGTTCTACCTATGCAATATTTGCAGCAAGGTCATTAGCCACCAGCTCAAATCTGACTCTTGTCAAACCTTCTTTGTCAGTATAGGAACGACGACGAATCTTCCCCTTAAGGTTTACCAAGCTTCCTTTGTTCACATATTGCATTGCATGATCTGCAAGACGATTCCAGGTTACAACAGGGTGCCACATGGTAATACGGGTCCACTCACCTGCGTCATTCTTTATATCCTCATGTGTTGCTATACGAAAAGAAGCCACCTTGTTTCCGTTTTCAAATACACGAATTTCCGGGCTCGATGCTGCATAGCCGCACAACTCCACATAATTTCGCTCAGGATTTTTCTTTGTATTATCCTTGCCATTCAGGTTCAAAGGATCCTTTTCTGAGTTAACGCTCTTTTTTGCTTCAGCTTTGTTTGCGCTTTCTGATTTTGTTTCATTCTTTTTCATGTGTGTAAAGTTTAAATAGTTAGTAAAAGTTGTTTTAGTGTGCCGGTTAATCAATCCGACGATGCAAAGTAATAACACATATAAAGAAGTATTCGGTTAATAATCAATTACTTTCGATAGTTGTTGTTTGTAATCATTTGTTGTCGACTAAATAAAACAAAAAAAGCCACCTCAAAAGAAGTGGCTCAGCTATCTGTGTAAACTATTATTAACGTGCAATCACAAGCATGGTCTGCCCTGCCATACGCTCATCAGAAATGAGGCGAAGACTATATGTTCCATTTGCAAGACTTTCTGTATTCACATTTACTTTATACTCGGCATTTTTAGCTACTTCATACAATTGCTGTGAGTATACTAGCTGTCCAGTTGTATTGAATATTTCAATTCTGTACTGTGAACCTGCTTCTGAGTAGAAAGTTAGTGTAGCATTATCTTTAGCCGGGTTTGGATAAAGGCCACTAATCAGGTTGGTTTCATTTTCAAGTTCTTCAATTGATACGGGGCATGACATTGGGGTAATTCCATGTCCTTCTAAAGTTGTATTAGAGATACTCTCATTATACGGCCACATATCTTGCTCAACAATACTATGGTTTGGTGCAATCAAAATATATGTTGGGTATGCACTTATACCATAAGTACTACATATACCGCTGCCACCGGCATCACCACTTATACAAGGATAATTAACACCATAAGTGTTATCAAAGGCCAATACCTGAGCATCTGAGTCGCCAAGATCTACTCCTAAGAAAATCACATCCCCTGTATTACAACCAAAATGCTCATATGAGGCATTGCAATCCGGAGCAGTTGCTTGACAATATGGGCAAGTAACATAAAAAAAGTCAATTAACACATATTTTCCTGCATCCAAATATGTAAACAAAGTATGTGATGTACCGTGTACATCGGTAGCAGTAAAATCAACAGCTGTGGTTAACGGGGTTTGTGCATTCAATGCAAAAGACAAACTCAAACTCAAAACAAAAACTGATAGAAACTTTTTCATAGGTGTTTAATTTGAGCATGAAGATACAACCTACAATAATCAAAAACATATTTTTTAACATATTATACATATATCGCAACATTTTTATATGAAATGCACAAAAAGGGGGGGTATTGTGAAATTTTATACCAAATGCATCTCCTTTAGTATATTTGTATGAACCAAAAAACGGAACACATGGTTAAATTGTCATTCATGCTTCTTTTTACCGGCATAATCATCCTTTCGGCTGGAACAGGTTGCAGCCAGGACAGCACTTTAAAAAACGAGGTCAAATCAATAATCAATCTGAAACCGGGATATAAAAGCGACACAGTTCTTCCGGATAGTCTGAATTTACCTCTTGCAGGTCTCAACCACACCGAAGGCTCTGTTTCTTCCATTGAAATGACGTTTCTTGATACTATTGAAGACACAGAATATAAACTTCTTATTGTATTGCCGGCATGCCCGAAATTTTCAACCAGATATAAATACAAGGAGGGGTTGGAATTTAATATCGATACATTCCCTTACACCATTAAAGGAGAAGATTATCGACCATACCCCAATGCACTATACGAAACTGAAGAAAAAGTGAAATGCTATTTCACAATGAACAATACAAACACCGAAGAATACAATTATGTTCTTTTTGACCTTGTGGAACTAAGAATAGATGAAGCTTTTGAAGAGAATGGAAAAATGACTTTCCGTTATACATTTACAGCCACATCAGAATTCTACGATGCGGTATTTTCGGTAGATATTTCAGACCACGAATATGGCTTGATGGAGGTGGATTAAGTAAAAAGTAAAATTGGAAATTGGAAAAGTAAAAAGTTAGTTACAGCCATACTTTTTACTTTTAACTTATAAGTTTTTCAATTTTACTTGCTATTCGCACCAGGCTTTCACCTCATCAATAGATGGCATTTTAATATCGAGTTTGAACTTCTTGCGCTTGCCGCCAAGGTCGTTAAATAGTTTATTCGGATTCATCGCCTTAAGTTCATCAATGGTTGTGATTCCGAATTTATCCATATGCTCAGCCCACTCGGGATTAACACCGGCCTCCACAAAATCTTCAGAAGTAGCCATTTCAATTTTCTTTTCAGGCTTCATTTGCGGGAAGAACAATACATCCTGAATGGAATGACTATTGGTCATAATCATGGCCAGGCGGTCAATTCCGATTCCTAAACCAGCGGTAGGTGGCATTCCAAGTTCAATGGCTTTCAAGAAGTCCTCATCCAGCATCATGGCTTCCTCATCACCGCGCTTACCAAGCTCAAGCTGTTCTTCAAAGCGTTTACGTTGATCAATGGGATCATTAAGCTCTGAATATGCATTACAAATCTCTTTTCCGTTTACCACAGCTTCAAAACGCTCCACTAATCCGGGAACCGAGCGGTGCTTTTTGGCCAGGGGAGACATCTCTACCGGATAATCCATGATGAATGTCGGCTGTATCAGCTTCGCCTCAACAGTTTCTCCAAAGATCTCATCAATGAGTTTGCCTTTGCCCATGGTATCATCCACTTCAATATTGAGTTTCTTGGCTGTGTCGCGCAGAGCACCTTCACCCATTTGTGAAACATCAACACCGGTGTATTCCAGAATGGCTTCAAACATGGTTAATCGTTTCCACGGACGTTTGAAATCAATATCATGCTCCCCTACTTTTACAATGGTTCCGCCGGTAACATCAATAGCAATTTTTTCCACCATTTCCTCTACGGTTTCCATCATCCAGATATAGTCTTTATAAGCAACATAAAGTTCCATCTGTGTAAACTCAGGATTATGAAAGCGGCTCATACCTTCGTTGCGGAAGTCTTTTGCAAATTCAAAAACGCCATCAAATCCACCAACGATTAAGCGCTTCAGATACAACTCATTTGCAATACGCAAATACAAAGTCATATCGAGTGTATTATGATGGGTCTTAAACGGACGCGCAGCAGCTCCACCATAAATAGGCTGTAAAATAGGGGTTTCTACTTCAAGATAGCCTTTATCGTTGAGATAATTTCTCATAGAAGCCACCAGTTTTGAGCGATTTACAAAGGTTTCCCTCACCTGTGGGTTCACAATCAGATCGAGTGAACGGTTTCTATAACGCTGTTCAGGATCTGTAAAAGCATCGAAGGTTTTATCATCAGCCTCTTTCACAATTGGAAGCGGTTTCAAACTCTTACTCAGCAAAGTAAATTCCTGCGCGTGCACAGTGATTTCACCCATTTGTGTCGTAAACACAAAACCTTTCACACCAATTACATCTCCAATATCCAGCAAACGCTTAAAAACAGTATTGTACATGGTTTTGTCTTCGCCTTCGCAAATATCATCTCTACGAAAATATACCTGAATGCGTCCTTTTTTATCCTGAAGCTCCACAAAAGAAGCAGCACCCATAATTCTGCGACTCATAA
>PKSX01000022.1 GCA_002869435.1 Marinilabiliales bacterium
AAAACTTAGAAGTGAGAACTTAGAACTTAAAACTTAGAAGTACGTTCCCCGTTATACGTTATACGTTCTACGTTTTACTTTCCACTTTCCACTTTCCACTTTCCACTATATTTATACACTCTTATATCTTTCCGGTAAATTATTATCCACCACATGCAAAGCAACGATGAGTGCACTCTGTTTAGTATACCCAAATTTCTTCACTAAATTGCCAAGCATGAATTCAATATCTTTCTTCAGACGGGTATCATAAGATTTGAATTTTTCTGAACCATATTCATGCATAGCCCTCACAAAATTTGAATTATCCATAAATGGGTCGAGCGAGAATTTCTTCAAACTTTCAGAGTATTTTCCAAATAGATTTTTGTATTGTGATGTTTTGGTAATTTCTCTGTTTTTAAGTCTGATCTCCTGAGCAAGGGTTTTGGTAACATATTCTTTCTGAATCTTTGCGCGCATACTCTGTCGCTGAATATCGCTTAAATCTTTATCCATCAGATACTGCTCAATGCCTTTAAACCAGTCTTCATCAATATCTATCTCCTCACCAGTATATGAGCATTTCACAGTTTCACCCGCATCAAAATTAATGGCATAGAGATAATTGCAAATGTCTTTTTCAATTTGCTCGTCATTATAATAGAAAATGGCTTCTTTTACTTCCTCAAGTATATTAATTTCGTATAATCTGAAAATAGCATCGGCAAATCCATTTGGAATATGAGCTCTTATTTTGTCAGGCAGATTATTAAAGTACTCGGCCACATTGGTCATGGTAATAAGGTTTCCATTGTTGCGGAATCGGCTTACAAAATCATTGAAAATACTTAACGACATGCGACCTGATATTCCTGATTTCCCATCGTTTTCACTTTGTTCAAGAACTTCTTTTCGTATGTGCTTTTTGAAGCCTTTTATGTCCTCTTCTTTTAGCCATGAAGGCACCACTCCGCGGTATAACTCCATGCGGAGCATATGCATGTTTTCGTCGATGTATTTTTTGTAATGCTCAATGTTTTGAAGCCATTTTTCAAATACTTCTATTCCTCCGTTCATACGGCTGCTGACGATAATTTTTGAGAAGTTCTCAAGCACCCTGGGTAAAAAGAGTTTTTTAATATTATCACCAAACTTATTGAGGTATATCTTAGACTCAATTTCGTAGTCAAGCACATAGGGAATATTTACCGTGATTATCCTGTCCTGAAACGATCTGATGTTTTCAAAATGTTTCTTGTCTTCCGGGTTGAGCAGACCCATAAAGAGTGTTGATATTTTTTCTTCAATGTGTTCTACTTTGTGCACCCCGTCGCTAATTACTCCATGCAGGTTCATTAAACGCTGGGCATTATAATCTTTAATGTCCATCAGTGCATACACACCGTTATTGGTATAGGCCAGATCTGAATGAACAAACCTGATCTCGTCAGATTTAAACAAATTATTGAGATAGCTTTCCAGGCTTTCATTCACCATATTCTTTTTCAGTCCTTCATCACCGGGATTCCAGACGCTGATTCCCTTACCAAACTGTCGGTTGAATTCAACACGACGCACATAAATCATATCGAAAACCTCTGCGGGATCTTCCACCTCATCAAGCAGTTGATTATAAATAGAACTGCAAATGGTACACGGGGTATCTTTCAGAACCCATTCGTATTCCTTATCGTTGCACAGTTTATCGTGAAACTCCTGATCATGAATAAGCTCTTCCAGAAATTCTTTTCTTAGCTCTCGCGGAAGCATTAAAATCGGATGGTCATTATTCGGGCAGGAAAACATAACCTGCTGACGACCGGAAATTAAATCTTCACGATGCTGAAGATGAGAATAGTCATCACTGTCGAGATCGAGTATAGCCGATTTAATTTTAGTAAGATCCAGTTTCCAGAAAACTTTATACATGGTGCCTTCCTGAAGTTTGGTGTACTCCTCCAGTTTTAGCAGCAGATTGTTCAGAAAAGTCGATTTACCACTTCCGGGAGGCCCTTCAAAAAGATATATATGATTGTTTTGAATGCCGCGTCTGAAATCTTTGGCCAGATTCATAAGTCTGTTGGCAAATAGCCTGTCGGTAAAAAACGGTTGGTCTACATCCTTAACAAAGAGATCCCATGTGTCGTATTTTACAAAGCCTACTGAATCGTCGGTAACCGGGTAGTCATCTTCTCCATATGGTACATAATAATGCAGCATATCGTGAAAAAGCTGAAATATATTTCTGAAAACCAGTTCCGGCTTTTGAGATATCAGAAAAAGAAAATCGTTATATGGGATGGGAATACGTCGTTCTTTTTCCCTGAGTCCCTGAGTCAGATTCAGTATAGCCTCCAGCCTTTTACCCTGTTCAATCAGGGCTTCCATTGCCTGAGCGCTTTTCTTATCGGATGCTTTACGCGGCATTTTCTTCTACTTTGGATTTTGTAACTTTTTTGTCTTTACAGGCATACAGCACTTTTTGCAAAGAGTACATCTCTTCTTCAGTCTCAGCTTTCTGATTCACCATAATTTCGGTGGTTTCCAGTTTCACTTCATCACCCCAAAGGAAATTAAGCCCGATAAGAACTTCAGGAATAAAATCTTTGATCAGCTGCTTCCCTTCAAATGCATGAACCAGATAAAGACTGTCGTTAGTAGTTTTATTCACATCTGCACGAATTACCGGTGGATGATACAGACTATCGATAAGCATTTTTTTATAATCCTCGGCTTTCCGGCTTTTTACGTAATATTCAATAACTCCTTTTTCGGGATTTGGCCGTTTACCGGTCACAAAGAGATTATGACGATCTACAAATTCCTGATTTACAAAAGTGTTAATCAGCATGAAATCAGAGAACTTCTCCCGCACTTTGTAAATGGCTTCCTGCCCGTTTCCGGTTTTTTTGTCAAATGCTTCTTTTTCATCAGCCAGTATCAGTTTCTGATATTCACGACTCATTTTCCCTTTGTCGGCCAGCTCTTCCACATATTCCAGTAGCCTGAGTCCAATGGCATAAGGGTTAAGCCCAACCCGGCTTAATGATGTAACTCCAGCATTTAAGGCACTATATGCTACTTCATGGCCAATAATGCGGTTATCTCCTCTGAATAATTTGTCGTGCCAATAACTTGCCCAGCCTTCATTTACGATTTTAGTACGCATTTGTGGGGCAAAATACAAGGCTGTATTTCTGATTACGGTCATTACAGATTTCATCCATCTGTTTTTCTCCTGTTTCAGAAAAGGACTGTGATCTATAAGAAACTCAAGCAGATCAGTAGCAGGAGGAGCTTTATCAGCAGCATTCTTATATGCCGATTCAAATTCCGGATGCCGGCTTTTAACCTGTGCAAAGAAGGTCGATTCTGCCATTTTCGGATTGCTGTCAAAGAGCGTATTATATCGCTGTTGTTCTTTGAAAATATGAAACTCGTCCTCTTTCAAATGATCAGGCAGAAAAGTATTGAAATAGAAATTTAGCATTGAACTGGGCTCCAGATGACCATCGTAATTCATGCGGGCCAGAGTTTGAAAATATCCAGTAATATTATCAATGCTTCGGGCAAACTCAACTACATAGTCTGTCCAGCGGCCATATCTGCTTCTGTAGGATTCAATTAAACGTTTATCGGCAAGAGCAACGCCAACGAAATCATCATTCCAGGTGTGCTCAAATAGCCTGTTGTTTTGAAAGAAATCGATATGACCTATCACATGATAGAAAATCATGATGTTCATCCAGTCGGGATTATTATCGTTATAAAACGAAATGGCCGGCCGGCTATTAATCACTGTTTCATAAGGATTAGTAGGGTAGAGCTTATACTTTCCATACTCTTTCAGTACTTCCACATCGTTTACCCAGTAATCGTAGAGTGTGGGAATCATCACTTTGGGTGATAATTCGAGCATGTCTTTGTTGCTGACAATATATTCCAGCGTTTCGTGGTCGAAATCAAGTCCTGCGTTGCGGGCCCGGACCTTGCATTCTTCCATAATGGCTTTGGCATGTTGGTCGAGTAAATGCATAATGGACCTCCTTAGGGACTAACCAGTTTTTTAATGGATTCGATGAGTCGGTTTTCATCAGCAGATTCTGCCTGAAAGTCATCGATCCTGAATTCATCTCTGCGTTTTTCCACAAAACCACTCTTTTCAATGGTTTTTTCTACGGTGGTTTTATTGGCTCCGCCCCAGGCATTTTTGGCCACAGTGAAGCCAACGCGGCTGGTATCGGGGAAGAGCTTTTTTAACTCCTCAGTAAGTTCTTTACCGTCGCTGTCCCAGTCGTCTCCGTCGGTTCCGTAGAAAACGTATATATTATAATCGGCTGCCAGGTTTTCCTCGGCAATAATCTTGTTTACCAGCCTAAATGCAGGTGCTACCCGGGTTCCACCGGCTACCTGTAACTGATAGTATTGCTGAAAATTATCAACTTCCTTGGCTTCAGTATCGTGAACAATGAAGCGCGTTAACACATTATTCTGGTATTGGTACATCAACCAACTGTAAATAAACAGATGCTGAGTAACAATCGCTTCAGTAGGTTTACCCTGCATAGATCCGGAGTAATCACGAACGAAGAATACTACAGCCTGCGTTTCAAAATCACGTTCTGCCGACATGATTCTGAATATCTGATCGCGTGGGCCAATGACGAAATTCTGTGTGTCAATCGGCTCACCGGGCTTAATATTACCAAGCAGAATATTGGTTTCCACAATCTTTTTCAGCGTGGCTTTCTTTTCCAAAAGTTGTCCAAATCTGCGATTGCGATCGGTAAGGTCATAAACAAACTTATTTAAAGCACGTTTTTTGCCCTTGTCCTTGATATTTGGAAGTTTAAACTTTTCAGTGAGCACTTTACCAAGATCAAACGCATTAGTGCCTTCCTCGTGTGATGCAGAGTCTCCTTCTCCGGCGCCCTGTCCTTCGCCTTCACCCTGTTGAGGTTCAGCTTGCTGTTGCCCGATAACTTCGCCTTCTTCACCTTCACCACTACCACCTGTTTCTTCTTCCTGTGTTATGCTGTCATCATGATAGAATTTAGGCTCAGTAGTAGTGGGGACAATAACAATTTTACCCTTTTTGCCGGGAGCAGGTTTAATGAGTTTTCCCAGTCGTATTCTTCTGGTAAAACCATCTTCTTCTCTCCGCTTATCCTGACTTAAGAGGTCTTCCAGTGTTTTTAAACTGGCAATGGGAGTAAGATCGGGTTCGTGAAATCCGGGCAGTATCTCCCAGTCGTTAACACCATATGGAGAGGTGTTCACGCTCATGTCATCGCGTAAAGATTCCTGTCGCTTCTCAATCAGCTCCAGTTCTCTGACGACATGTTCGGGCAGATTTTGCCTGTCCTTATATTTATCGGAATTACTCATGTAACTAATGCCTCGCTGCTAGTTTGTATCATCCTGTGAACAGAAATATTCAATGGTTTTTTCTGCACAGGTTTTGCAATAACCAAGCTTCTCGTTCATAGTGTTCAGCATTCGATTGTATAAACGCTGATTATCATCGTTATTACGATTTGACAAGGCTCCTACTAATGATCCGGCACCGGCAATATCGCTTTTTAAGCGCACATCAGTAACCGCTTTAACCAAATTATTATTATCCATGAAATTATAATTTGGATCGGTAATCATTTTTTGGCCGTAAATCTTGGTGATGGTCGTTCTGAAGCTTTGTTTTTGCTCATCGCTCTTCAGACCTAAACGATCTTCCACACTATTGATATACGATTCATCAATGCGAACACTTATCAATTTTTTGCTTTGAGGATCTTTATATGTCCATACTTTATTTGGACCAAGATTCTTCGCATCCAGTCCAATGATCATGTTTACATAATTCATCACATCCTTCTCAATCGCATTCGGTTCATTCATATATGCGTTGAAAATAGCGGTCATGATATTTTCGCGATAAAGCTTGCGTGCAAGTTTCAGATCGTTGAAATATTTTGTCCTGTCATTGGGTTCATGAACATAATCCAGAATTACTTTTTCAATAGCCTTGAAAACATCTCCGGCATACATACACTCACCTTCCTGAGTTTCACTTTGCTCGAGTAAAATCTGAATCGCACGACCAAGGTTACGATGTCCGAGTCCTTTTTGTCCAAAACGGCGCGTAATATCAGGATCGGTATTGAGTTCATTTACCACCTCAGCTAAAGTGCGAATGCTTTTCTCACCGGCTACTTCCCCTGCCGCAAGTTTCATCATTTCAATCGGTGTAAGCTTTTCATTGCTTGGCATACGACTCAGAATAAACGCCGTACTAATGGCAGAATTCAGATTAGGATCAATATGAAGTTTTTTACCGGTAAAAGTGGTTTTCTCTGCACTACCGAGTGAATATTCAGTAAGCTCTTTCTGAGCATGCAAATTGGTGTTGTGAGACATATAAGTTAAACGGCAGCGATCGATAATCGGTGCCTGCTCTTTTTCTTCAAGGAAACGGGCAAACTCTGCATTGTTTGAGGTGGCAATAATGAGGGTGTCGAGGGGCCATTTGAAACCTTCTATCTCTATCGTTCGGTTTTGAATTACACCGAGATAAACCTGCACAAGGTCACGCTTGTTTTTGAAAATTTCATCGGCAAAGTGAATGCCACCACCGGCAACACGAGCCAGTGCTCCACGACGCAAGTCGAAACGATATGGATTATCCGGATCAGCCAAATGCAGCAAACGACTAATGCTTTCGTCGCCAAGAAGGTCAACAGCAGAAGAAGTTATTTTATCTTTTGCAGCGTATTTACCAGTTAGTGTTCCTCGTGATTCACTTACCGGCATTTCAAAGATTTCTATATTTTCAAGCAACTTCTCTACATCGCCATTATAGTGTTCTTTCAATTGATGAAAAATATAATATGAACAAGCTCCAAGTGGACGATACGCTTTGAATGCTTTGTCAATATCTTTGGCTTTTAGTCCGGCTTTTTGCAAAAAAGCTTTATTCTCTTCCCTGGTCTCAAAAAGATTCATGGCAAGCACCATTGGGTCTTCGTAGCTTTGACTTTCAATGCTTTTAATCTTTCCGTAGCGATCTGTGGCATCAAGATTCTTAAAACGAAAAGTATACCGCTTATTTCCCGGCTGAGAGATGAAATCACGATATTTTGAGCTCAGGAAATCAACAAAAAACGTTTTCCCGTTACCTGGTTCGCCAATAAGAACAAAGGCCATCTCGGCTGAACTTCCCCCTTCTGCAGCATCTTTTACAAATGATACAAATGAATTTATTTCATCGTACATACCAATGAGATGCTTTTTCCCCTCTCTGAAAATCAGAAAATCATATGTGGTTTTACCATTAATGGTAGTTTTTTTAACCTTTTTCGGATCTTCCAGTATCATGCGGCTTACCGCCTGAAAAACATTCTCAAATCTTCTTTCGCCTTTGGCGACGAGTTGGATATGTTCCTGTAATGAAGCCGGTCTGGCTTTCGCTGCACTTGTAGTTGATTTGCGGACCATAGTCGTTTTTATTATTTATTCATAAATCGAACGGCAAGATAAGAGGATTTTGTGCGATTTGCAAGAAAATTCTTTTTAATTTTTTTTGAAAAATGATCTCCAATGTACATATGTAATATATATAGTTGGAATGGTTAGAAGGGTGAAATTTATCATTTCATGACAAAAATTTTTCTTTGGTTGTTTTGTTAAACACAAAATACTCTCTATGCAAAACTTCAAATTGAGCTTCTAAATATTTGTTAAATTGCTGAAGATTAGAATTTTGTGCTTTTTGCTGCATGAATTAGGGCAAATTATATTTAATATAAACACATATTAATTTTGATATTTATTTGATAAATGCTATTTTTGCCACTATCAATCTGTAAAAAGAAGTGGTAAAGCGGGTAATTTTTTCGTTAATATGCTTAATATTAGCTCTTTTTGTTCATTCTCAAAGAGATGATAGTATTATCGACAGCATTCGGAAAATGATGAACAGCAGCGTTGACACCGAACAGGTCAACCTGATGAACCGTTTGGGTATTGAGTATATGAGTTCAGACCCCTCTGTTGCCGAATCTATTTTCAATAAAAGTCTGGTATACAGCGACAGCCTGCAGTTTAAGCATGGTAAAGCTGATGCACGTATGTATCTTGCTGAAATTGAGATTCGCAGAGGAAACTACAGCAGGGCTGTGTTTTATCTTAACGAAAGCATGGTATTGTACAATGAGCTTAATGATAAAAACGGTCTTGGATTGTGTTTGAACTATATGGCTACTGTTCATAACAGGCAGGGCAATTTTGACGTGGCTTTATCGTATGCATCACATTCTTTACAGGTTTTCAGAGAACTCGATGATTTGGAGGGGATGGCCAAAGCCTATAATCTTATTGGTGTTATTTACGATAATATGAAGGAGTTTGACAAGGCTATTCTGAATTATCAAAAGGTATTGGAAATTTACAGCACAACAAATAATCAGGAAGGTCTTGGTCGTGTATATATAAATCTGGCAATTGTGTATGGCCGGATAGGGCGTACTGAAGAAGCCATCAGATTGCTGGAAAAGAGTATAAAAATTGGTGAAGATGAAAATGTGCCTTTTCTTATGGCTGCAGGATATGGAAACCTTGCTGTAATATATAGTCACCAGGAAGATTATCAGAAAGCACTTGAATACCATTTACTTTCATACGATATAAAAAAACAAAGCGGAGATCCTCATAGTTTAGTCATATCTGAGATCAATATTGCCTATAATTATTTTTACCTGAAGCAAAATGCTAATGCCCTGCAATATATTCTCAGAGCCATAAAAACAGGCCATGAAATTGGACTTAAGCTTGAGATGATTGAGGCCTACGATTTGCTATCGAAAATTTATGAGCAGCAGGGCGATTTCAGAAGTGCTTTTATGGCAAAGAAGGAGCAGGTTTTATATATGGATTCCCTCTATGGCGAAAAACAACAACAAAGGATTGCTGAAGCTCAGCAGGAAATAGAACGTCAGCAACTGGAAGCAGAAAATAAAGTTCTGCGTCAGCAAAATACTATTGAGAGTCTTCAGAATGAAAATGAAAAATTCCTTCGTACTTTTCTCATTATTGGTTTGGCATTTGCCCTTTTAATGATCTTTCTATTGTGGTTTCAGGTATACGACCGCCGCAAAAAGAACAGAACGCTGGGTGAATTGAATAGCCAAATGAGTAATGTGAATAAGCAACTGAAGAAGAGTGAGCTTAGTCTTAAGGAAAGTAATTTTGCCAAAGACCAGTTCTTTTCCATAATATCTCATGATTTGCGTAACCCCCTTGCCAGTATGGTGAGTTTTGTCAGAATCCTGAAGCGTGATTATGATGTGCTTTCGGAAGTGGAACGCAATAGCCTGATCGATGAGTTTAGTTCTGTGGTCGGACGTACAAGTGATCTTCTTGAGAATCTTTTACTTTGGTCGCGTTCTCAAACCGGTAAACTTGCTTTTAAGCCTACTTCAGTTAGGGCAGAGGCTCTGGTTCAGGAAAATATGCGAATAGTTGAAAGCAATGCCAAATCAAAAGGAATAGACTTAAAATTTGTGTGTGAAGGTGAAGACATGTGGGTATATGCAGATATCAATATGATGAATACTGTAATGCGCAACCTGCTAAGTAATGCGGTGAAATTCACATTGCGAAATGGCGTGGTTCAGGTGGGCTTCTACCGCGGGGAAGATGAATGTTCTTTCTTTGTAAAAGACTCCGGTATTGGTATTGAGCCTTCAAAAATATCTCAGCTTTTCAATCTTGGTCAGCAACATGTTCGTGCCGGAACTGATAATGAAAAGGGTAGTGGACTCGGATTAATTCTTTGCAAAGAATTTGTCGAGAAAAATAATGGTCGTATATGGGTGGAGAGTGTTGCCGGTGAAGGAGCAACATTTTACTTTACATTGCCGGCATTCACTGATTCCTCATTGGAGGACTCCTGATTCAGCTCTTCAGGTTTAATGTAAATAAAGTCTATTTCCGAGTAGTATATCCAGTAAGCTGCAATAAAAGCTATGGTGAATATCATATCGGGCAGATCGGTAAAAAACACCACAATGGGTTTCAAATTCCATGTCAGATAAGGAATGATAAGCAATATGCCCTGAGCAATGGTGTAAAAATATATTCCACGTCTTCTTTTCATTAACATGAGTAATGCACCTGTAAATGAGGCCCCGTAAAGTACAATTTTGAGATACGGGTAGATCGCATCTGATCCCCATGTAAGAGATTTAATTGTTGTATATCCGGGGATGCGGTTGATATTAAGCACGTTAATCAGATCGAGATCAATGATGCTTAATATGCCAATAAACACACCAAGGAAACCACCGCCCATTGAGAGATAACATAGTACTCTGAATATGATTGAGCGTTTTGTCTTTATCTTTTGCTTCTTTTCTTTTTTCATTCTTATGTAGTTGAAGACGCAAATTTACTTTTTCTTTCGGAAATATTTGCCCGGATTAAAATTTAATAGTTTTCTAAGCATGTCAAAATAAAGAGTAATCATAAGAATAATACTCATGACCCAGATAACCATATTATTGAACCAGAATGTATCAATAGTCAAATTTCCAATTTGCTTAACTGGCGCCAGAAAATGTGCGCGTCCGTAATTACAATCAGGAATTTGGTAGATCGGATCCTTTTTTCTAATGATCTGATTATTGCTGCGAACGATTTTTCGGCTCGATGCTCGATTAAGCATTAGATTAGATAATGCATCGTTGAAATTTTCGTTTTTCATAGCCAGCATATCTTCTGTTCCCATTTCCTTCTCCATGGTTATGAATATGCTGTCGCGCTGGGCTGTTGCTTTTTTATATCGTTCTGAGAAAATGCTTCCTGCCTGATCAAGCCATTTCAATAATTCATTCTGCGTGGCTTTATCCATGACTTTTTCTTCAGGAATTCTGGTACCATCAAATTCAGGAATATCAGGGAGTGAACAGATTTCTTCAATAGCATGGCGCAATACCGCATTTTGCTCTGAAATATTATCATTTTTATTGGCCGCATCAATCGACTTTTTCATTTCCGGAATGACAAATGCCGAATAATAACCATTATTCGACCGGGTCTGCTCATAATCGAATACCGGTGCAAAATATGCATTGTTTTTATACTGATACACGGCCATGGCCTCGTAAGCCCAACGCGATGCCATAATATCACCGGCAATGGGGACATACTCGTCGTGAGTCAGATTCTTGTTCAGATTCTCGTATTTAATGATTACACCCGAAAGCATGAGTTGGGGAACAAGAATTAGTGGAATAATAATGTAAATGCTTACAACTGAATCAAGACCACTGCTTATATTCAGTCCCATCATGTTCGAGAAAAACGATACCGTAAACAGGGTAAACCAGAACGGCAGAAACATATCGTGAATTTCCAGAATGGAATTTGCAATGATCACCAACGTAACTGTTTGTATGGCTGATATTATGGCCAGCATTGTTATTTTAGAAAGCAGATAGCTGAACCGGCTTAGCGTAAGGAACTGCTCTCTCTGCAGAATCTTTCTGTCTTTAATAATCTCTTCAGCACTCACCGTCATTCCCAGAAACAAAGGTACTATGATGAGCATAAACAGAAATGCAGGGAAGTTCTCATTGGCAATAAACTGGTATTCGTCACCGGGTGATTGCCGTGTAAATATGGCAATAATAAGTGCAAGCACAGGTGCCTCAAGCAGAGTTAGCCACATGTATTGCTTGTTGGAGAGTTTGCTTAAAAGATTTCTTCTGAAATACACAGTAAATTGCTTCAGACGGCCGGGTTTCTTAAAGCTGTCGTGCTCAGGCTCCTCCTGATCCTTAATCTGATCGGCATGCTTCTTACGTATATTGTCAACATAATGCTGATGCCATTCTTTAGGTGAAATTCTTCGTTCACTTAAAAAATTCCCACTCTCGTCCACCAGTCTGCTTTCAATAATTTCGAGTATCTGCTCCGGATTTACATTGCCGCAAACAGGGCACTCGCTTTCTTCCGCATTAACATGCTGAGCAATGCCTTTAATATATGGTAGTGCTTCAATAGGGTTACCGTTATATACAGTATATCCACCTTTATCAAGTATTAGCAGGCGATCGAAAAGTTTAAAGATATCTGAACTCGGCTGATGAATGTTTACAATAATAAGCTTCCCTTTCAGTACCAGCTCTTTCAGCAATAGCATTACATGCTCCGAATCATTGCTCGATAGTCCGCTGGTGGGTTCATCCACAAACAGTATAGAAGGTTCACGTATGAGTTCCAAAGCAATATTCAGTCTTTTTCTTTGCCCGCCGCTTATGGTTTTGTTAAGCGGGCTGCCCACTCTGAGGTTTTTAATTTCGAAAAGCCCGAGATTTTGAAGAACATCATTGGTCTTCTTTGCAATTTCTTCATTGCTCAGGTCTTTAAAGCAAAGTTGGGCATTGAAATAAAGGTTCTGAAAAACAGTAAGCTCCTCAATCAATAAATCATCCTGTGGTATAAAGCCAATCATGCTCTTCATATCCTCGTCAGAGTTGTCAAATTCCTGTCCGTTAATCAGAATTTTCCCTGACTGAGGTTTGAGCGTTCCGTTTAGCAGACTGAGCAAGGTGCTTTTGCCCACTCCACTGCCACCCATAATGCCAATTAAATTACCAGTCTCATCGCGAAAATCAAAATCGTGGATACCATTATTTGAGTTTGGGAATCTGAATTCAAGATCCTGTGCCTCAAGGCTGATTTTTTTATGGCCTTCGCTCTGAAGAAATCGCCCCATGATTTCACTGAAATACAATGGCGTGATCTTACTGCCGCGAATAATAGATCCGCTTTCCATTAAATAAATTCTGCCGGGATCAATCGGGGCAGAGCTGAGATAAATATTGTCGGTTCCTGTATATTTCAACAGGAGGCTCTCGGTAGATAAGTTTCGGTAAACATGAATATTACCGCTTAATCCCGGTGCATGAAGATGCATCTCAGATTTGCCTTCTTCACTGCTGATTTGCAGATAGCTTTCTTGTTCATCTGCTTCAGGATCTTCATTGCAGATAAAATTGTAAAGTTGTTTGAATTCTTCAGTCGGAAATAGGAAAGTTTCGCTCAGTGTTTGAATAACATCGTATTCACCTTCGTTGATGTCTTTGTTGTGATTGGCAAATTCAATGATTCGAATGAGAACAATTAGCTTTTCCTTTTGGTGAAGCTGCTCATTAATCTGACGGCAAATGCTAAGAATTTTTACTGAGTAGCTCGACGATCTTTTTTTCTTTTTCTTTTCGTCGAGTGTATCGTACTTGCCATAAATCTCATTCAGGTAATCGGTAAATATGGCCAGATATTTCTTAGTGAGATCCTTGTTCAGGAAACGACGCAGATAGGCTTCAACGATGTTTTTACCTTCATCGGTGATCTGATCTTCATTTATGAAGGCCAAAATGGCAAAAAGCCGCATCAGGGATTTTAAAATCAGTTCACTCATGGCCTGAACAATAAAAAACCACGCCTTAGCGTGGTTTTACTATAGTGAAATTGTCTTTATTTAACAACTTTTGATCTTACCTCTGCAGCTACATCACTAAGGTTATTGAGTATCTCAGGAGTCATACCGCTTTCTGCCTGTGTAAGAAGGTCGCTCATGGTAACCAGATCGCCTTTAATATTGGCAACTTCTTCATGAGTACATTCTTCCATCATAGCCACAACTTCTTCGAGAGAAGCTTTTTGCTCGAGAATTATGGCAGTAATTTCTTCATTGTCGGGAGTAAGAATGGCAACAGAAGTTGCGATATACATACCTTCAATGATAGAACCGGCCATAACCAGCAGGGAGAGGTCGTCCTTTTCATTCTGCTTCAGATAATTATAAGTGTCTTCTATCGATGCACTGATGAGCGCATATGTACTGTCAGTATTTTCAATATTGGTTTCCAGACGCTCGGCAAAAGTTTCGCTGTAGGGAGTGTTAATTTCAAGCTGATCTGAAAGTTTTTTAGAGGCCTCCAGATAAAGCATGGTTTCCTGCTTCATGTTGTATGTGCTCGAATAACAAAGATCGGCACCATATACGCCCAGATTCAAAGCTTTTGAAGCTTCAGTGTTGTACTTGTCAACGTTTTCCGGGTCGTTGATATTAAAAATATAAGCCGCACCGGCCTCGTTCAGCATGTCGGTCATATCAAACGAAGTAGGAATTGGGTACTGGAAAATTTCAGGAGTTTCAGCAACGGTGTCGTTTGCAGTACTGTCCTGATTATTATTGTCGTCTTTTCCTCCGCCACATGAAGTGAAAATAAACATGGAGGTGAACAATGCAATTGCCAATAAATAAGCAGCTTTTTTCATGTTGTCGATGTTTTTTTAATTGTTATGTGCAAATATAAGAGATTATTTTTTAGTTCAAAGTATAAAGTTGAAAGTTCAAAAGGATTGTTGATTATAATTTGAAAATGAGCTAATTTGATAATTGCTTAGCTGGAAGCTTTAGTACATTTGACTATTTATTTTTACAATCACATGGTATTTCAGTCTA
>PKSX01000135.1 GCA_002869435.1 Marinilabiliales bacterium
ATCTGAAACATATTTTCTGAAGGGCGTTTATTACGCCCTTTTTTTGTGAATTACTCTTTCCCAAAAACCTTCCACACCACCCCGGCACTTATGCTCCAGCGTTCGTTGCCGAGCGGGTAGTAATTATCGGTATAATCAAAAAGAAGAAAATTATTGTCGGGTATTTTGTAGTAAAACAGTTGGCTGAATTGCAGGTAATAACTGAATTTTCCAAACTGTCTGGAAACAAGGCCCACCTGCCATGATGGATTAAAGCACCACTGATTATAAAAACCCGCTTTAAAACCTGCATAAAGGCCATGTACAATAAAATTGTTTTCTTCAGACAGGTTTCCATTAACAGAAAGCAAACCGAAAGGCTCAAGTCTGAAATAATAGTAGTTTTTGTTTCCCGATATATCGTGTAAGCCAAAATTATGCGTTGCCACGCCAAGACCTGTGCTCACTTTTACATATTTTGTATTTACAAATGCATACAATATATTTCCTTCAAAATTCGGGAAAAAATTGTTGCGGATATTAGGACCATCAGGGTATTGCTGAACATATGTAAACCCCGTATGAGCTGAAAAACGCTGTGCATTTGACTCAAACGCAGAACAAACAAGGGCATTGAATAATACCATTAAAATAGCAATTCTCATAGTTAGTTCTTTTTAAATTTAAAAGTATAAACTGGAGAATTGTACTCACTGTTTGAACAAGAATGCGAGAGGATATCCTCCTTATAGTCGTAGCCAACCGAAAGTGCATATGTAACAAATGGTTCCTGCGTTCTATAAATAAAATAATATCCAATTATACTTATTCCACTCGAATCATATACAGTATTAACAACAACCGACTCAATCAAAGTTGATTCAATAGCTTTTGTATTCTCTACATATTTTGTAAAACCCGATTGTGTGAAATCAAATCGAATATTATATCCCAACGAATCAACAGGAAAACTATCAACAGTAGAATACCCGAAACTCGGGTTATTTCGCACCATATAACTATCTAATTCCCAGTTACCTACCAATATACTATATTCAACAGGAAGATTATTCTCTTTTTTACAGGAAAAAAGAAATATTATTAATCCCATCAAGATGAATAATTTTCTCATTGTACAATAAGTTTAAAGGTTTCTACTTTTTTATCATATTCAACACGTAAAATATACAGGCCACTGATGATATCAGCCAAATTCAGTCTGTAAGTCTGGCCAGTAAATTCAACTGTCCTCACCATTAATCCTGTACAGGACAAAATATTAACTCTGCACAAAGAAACATCCAAAGGTAATTCAATAATCACATAATCTTCTGCAGGATTAGGATAAACACGAGCATTCTCATTCTCTAGATTCAATACACCAGTCTCCTGAAACTCCATTGCAATCTGATCCAGACTATGCTGAACAGAATCAAGATAATTTTCCGTGCTTTTATTTTTGTTTTTGGGTTCCACAGTCACCAGCAATATCGGCCGGTCTTCCGTACCGGTTAAATAAGGAAAACTCAGGTTCAGTTTTCCGGTGGCATTATACTTTGCTTCAGTGCTTACCACCTGCAAAGTAAGCGGGTTAATGTAGGTAATGATATACCATTTCATGGATTTTACGTCAACCTGCATAGATTCATTAATATAATGAGCCGATCTAGAATAATGATATGCTGAATCATTCCACGTTTTATCATCATCTGTTAATTCAAAATACTCTTGTACATTAGGATACCCATCACCATCGTCATCCTCAACACCAGTCCACACAAAAGCTCCACACTTTGTATTATCCCACTGCGTAAAAAAATTATAGGTACGGTTGCCCAGCACACCCACGGCTCGTTTTTCATCGGGGCTAAGCAAGTAAAAGAGATCCACTATACCGGGTTTGCGCTGCCAGTTTTCATAATGCATTTCATCATAATCATGATAAGCCACCCATCCCCCGTCTTCGTTAAAATCGTAGCCGGAAATGAAGGAATTAAGCCTGCCAAAATGTGGCCAGAGGTCCTGCCGGTGCTGGTTATCCCAAAGAAGAGGGCCGGTACAAATTCCGGTAAAGGCGCCCATCCACAAGTCGCGTATCCACTGGGCGTCGTTGTCGCATGTACAATAATCTAACCCTGAACTTGTTTCACCGTGTGTAACTATGGATTCCCTTTTATGCATTTCTTGCTATTCATTTTTCCCAAAGACCTTCCACACCACCCCGGCACTTATGCTCCAGCGTTCGTTGCCCAGCGGGTAGTAATAATCGTCCATATCCACCGGTTTTGCCCACAGATCCTGATCCGGGAATGTATAGAAAAGAGATTTTGACCATTTCAGGTACAGGTCGTACTTCCCTATATG
>PKSX01000026.1 GCA_002869435.1 Marinilabiliales bacterium
ATTCAAACCTGAAACCTTCTGATCCGTAGTCAGATACTCTATTCAGTTGAGCTATGGGGCCATTTTGAGTTTGCAAAAATAGGAAAAAATATCAATTTGGCAATAATTTTAAGAAATATTTTCCCGTCGTTATTTTTGCATTAGTTTTAAAATGTTCTCCTTTATTTCACTAAGAACAGCTCCGTCATATGCCATTATGAGTTCGAAATTGTATTTACCGTCGAGGAATTCCTGAAAAGTGAAATGGTATACATTAGGATTCTTCCAGGTTTCAAACCATTCTTTAACCTTCACCGTTCCATCTTCCAGATAAATATCTGTATCCTTATGGTTTTCTGCAAGGTGCCATTCAGTTTTACACATATTCTAGTGAAGTACAGTTATTTTCCTTACATCAATTAGGTCGTCTTCCATCTTAAACCTCAGGTAATAATTACCGGAAACCAAGTCAGAAATATCAATTGATACAGTACTTCCATTGGTGTGAATTTCACGGATCAACTGTCCACTGACGTTAAACAAATGAATAATTTCAGGTAAATTATTCTCTTTACTGTAAATATTGATGTAGTCACTGGCAGGATTTGGGTAAATGTCGACTTCTATACCTGAATACTCTTCCACACCGCTTGTATGATAAGTATTGCTTTCCCAAATACCCCTGCCATAAGTAGCAGCACGGATTTTATCACCGTTTCCTGTAATTTCAAGTTCACGGACTATCACTGTTGGTAATCCATCATCGAATGCGGTCCAGTTGGTCATGGCTGAGTCTTTGTAAAACACACCGGTCTGTGTTGCAAGATAAAGCATACCGGGATGTCCGGGATCTTCGATAATACAGTTCAGGCCAAGTCCATTGGCATTAAAGGTTATATTTCCCCAGTTCTGTCCTCCGTTTGAACTTACCATAACACGGTCACCACCCGAAGAAGTCTGACATATCCATACCTTTTGCGGGTCATTAACCGAGACTGCAATGCCTGTAATATAATAACTACCGTATGGTTTTGATGCATTCCATGTACTGCCTCCATTACTTGAATAATACAAGGTGTCGTTCTCGGCAAAATAAATATAATTGGGATCTGAAGGTGCAATGGCCAATTCATCTATTCTGTCACCACCTGTTATTCCACCTGTGAGGTCTGTCCAGCTATTTGCTCCGTCTGTGCTCTTGAAAAGGTCTTCAAGTCCCATATACACAATATTGCTATTGGTTGGATGCATGGCAATAGGTGTGAGCCAACTGCCGTTCTGCCCCGTAGTGTTTACGTATGCAAAGTTTTGTCCGCCATCGGTAGTCTTCAATATTCCACCACTCTGATAGGATGCATAAAAGGTGTTGATGTCTGAGTAATGACAAAGTGCATCAAATCCGTCTGCACCAAAAACATGAGTCCAGTGGCCATTATTATACATATTACTTCCATTGTCCTGAGCTCCACCTACTAAAAAGTACTCGCTTTGTTTTGAGTTACTGAATGCATAGAACTGTGTGATTTCAAGACCGGAAGAAAGGTCATTCCATGTATTTCCAAAATCATGACTGACAAAAGCTCCGCCATCACTTCCGCAATAAAAACGGTTACCATAAAACTCCAGGTAGTGTATATCGGCATGAGTATACTCGTAAGAGCCACCATAGACCCAGTGACTGTTAATATTCCAGTTGGTACCTCCATCGGTAGATTCCCAGATATTAACACCACCGACAAAAACATGATTGGCATTAATTGGAGAAGCAGCAATGGCCAGATCGTACCATGCCTGGCCGGCGTCATCATCGCCAATCTCAGAATAGCCAAGCAGGTTGGGAGAGCTTGCTCTTAAGCTGAAACTATTGCCACTATCAGTTGATCTGTATACTCCACCAAAAGAATTTCCTGAATTGGAAGCCAGTACATAAACATAGGATGAATTTGCTTCAGAAACTGCAATTTCCACTCTGCAGGTATCGTTTGGAATACTCGTGTTGGGAGTAAAGCTGGCACCACCGTTCGTGCTTTTCAGGAATACATCGCCACCGCAATATACAGTTGTAGTATCACCCGGTTTGTATAGCATATTTCGGATATCTGTACCGGTGTAAACAGTATTCCAACTGACACCGGCATTTAATGTACGATAAATGTAATAGGGTGTGGAAACAAGAATAGTATTTGGATTTTGAGGATTGATAAGGATTTTGTTTATGTTATTGTATCCCAGACTGTTAAATCCACCATCAACCCATGTGCTGCCACTATTTGTCGACATCTTGATTCCGATAGCATAGGTGTCCCACCCATCTTTATCCCCGGTTCCGACATAGACTATATTACTTAAATTCGGATGAATAGCAATGCAGGATGTGCCCAGCTGATCCTGATCATCGTATGTAGTATTCCAGGTAATTCCTCCGTCAGTGGTTTTCCATACTCCACCACTTGGGCTGGCTACGTAAATTATGTTTGAGTCAGCCGGATCTTCAGCAATGAAGTTTATACGACCATTTCCGGGGTTATATCCGCTGTAACCGTTAGTCCAGTTGGCAATGCCCAAAGGTACCCAGTTTGCAGAAGCTTTGTTTTTATTATTGTCTGATTCAGAAACAGCTCTTTTGTAGGCTTCAATAAAACGTGTCGGATGTGGTAATTTGCCGTCAGGAAAACAAAATGGTTCATTGAGATATTCCCAGCGTTTAAACTGCATGTATCCTTTTCCTTTCTCATAGGTTCGGTCACCCCACCAATTATTAAAGGCATTTTGAATGTCATAGAAATTTGCGTTTTCTGCACTTGTTTTCAGAAACGGTGCTTTCATCCATGGTTGGGCTTTCGCCGTTAACAGAAAAGAAAAAGCTATAATAGTGATAATGAGAGCTCTCATGATTGTGTTGATTTTTTACAAAAATACGGAAAAACCATTAATATTTAGCTTTTAATAATCTGATATAATGCTCTTTTTGGTTTGATTTTTGTAATAAATGAGCTTTTTAAAGTTATGAGAATACTGATTCTAATGGCCCTATTTGCAATGATGTTAAACAGCTCATGCAAGGCTCAGCAAAGGGGAGGTCTGTTTGATCTGGCAATGCCCGATAAAGTTGACACTAATTATTATCCTTTCTATAATGGTGTGCAGATGATCGAAGTAGATCATCTAGATTATTATGACAGGAAGATTTTTTTCCTGGAACAATCATACCCAAGAGCTATGCCACATTCCATGTTTGAACCGCCACCATTGCCAAACGAATATTTTTTCAGAGACACCACCGGTCAGATTATTAAAGTGTTTAATTCATTTAATTCGTTGGAAGAGATTAATAATCATTTTATAAACACTCCATTAGACAGAAGTAGCAGTAATGCACTGCTGATATTCTTTCCATCTCATTTGGCAAAGGCAAAAATGACCGAAGGTTTATGGCCATACAGCCACTCGCAGCATAACAGCTTTAATGGTTATTATAAAGTATACGACCTGCAATCGGACGATACAGCAGCTTTTAAAATGGAACCACTGGGATTTAACGGCACTTACTCATTCAAATGCGGTTTAATAGATTCTCTTGGAGATATTCAGTTTCCTGTGGAGTATGATAATATTTTTCCGCTCGGTGATAACCTGCTGGTTACAAAGGATGGGAAATGTGGGGTAATGAATTATCAGCAGGAGGAGTTGATAAAAGTAAAATATGATTCATTTAAGTGGGAAACGGCCGATTTGGTTGCTTTCATTAAAGATGGTAAAGTAAGTCGTCATTACCGTATTAAAGAAAACAAAGTAAGGGCTTTCAAAGAGTATGATGAAATTATTAATCCCCAGTATCTTGAAAACGGAAAAACATCATCGGTGAAACTTAACGGACTTATTGGTTTCATAGATTCTGAGTATAATGAGATTGTTGAGCCACAATACGAAATGTGTTTGTATTTCGGTTCAACTTACCTGAACTATTATCGAGTAGTAAAAAACGGAAAGTTTGGATATATTGATGCCAATGCAAAGGAAATACTTCCATGCATTTTCGATGATGCCGAAGATTTTAATAAAGACGGACTCGCACGGGTGCAATTGGACGGAGAAGTATTTTGCATTGATAAAAATGGAAGCAGGCAGGATACATGTGGAATAATCCCTACTTATAGACATAAACAGTTTCCGGTAGTGCAGCGTGATCAGAAATATGGCCTGGTAGGTACCGATGGATTGCTGTATATTCCTATATTATATGACTACATATATGGAATGGTCAATACCCCGTTTTACACAGTGCACAAGGATAAGAAAGTAGGATTGTTCTTAAGTACAGGCGAAATGATGCTTCCTCCTGAGTATGATAAAGTTGGTTCGTTTTACAGAGAAATGCAATTGGCCATTATTGAGAAAGATGGGTTGAAAGGCGCTATTGATACGGCTGCGAATATTGTGATTCCTGTAAAATATGAGCATCTACAATTTGATTTGTCCGGAAATCTGGTCTTTCAGCTCAATGGTAAAATGGGAATGATGGATCGGGATCAAAACATTATTATTCCTGCGAATTATCAAAAACTGCATGGTTTCCGAAAATTGCGTTATCATTACGATTCAAATGAATACGCTCAGGTAATGAAGGATAGTTTATATGGTTTTATTGATTTGGAAGGAAATGAAGTGATTCCTTGTGAGTTTGAACAGCTCGAGATGGAAATATCTCATGATCTTGCATTTTTTGTGGAGGATGGAAAGTATGGTTTTGTTAAAGTCGGTGGAAAAATTGTGGTGCCTGCAATTTATGATCGTGCCTATAGTTTTGAAGTTCCGGTAACCGCCGTTCAAAAGGGTGAAAAATGGGCGTTAATCAATACCAAAGGAAAAAATATTACCGATTTTGAATACGATTTTATCATTGCACATACATGGTACGAAAAGGGATTAGTGGTAGCTTATAAAAATGAAAAAGCCGGTGTATTAAATGTGAAAGGCGAAGTTATTATTCCTTTCGAATATGATGAGATTATGTCATATTCTGCCAATACCGGGTTCAGAGTTCGAAAAGGGGAGAATTGGTCATATATAAAACCCTAGATGATTTGATTACTTCACATCCAAACTCAATAATTCTTTGCTTTCAATTCGGGCTATGAGCTTATCGCCTTTGTTCAGCTGACCAACACCTGCAGGAGTTCCGGTGTAAATAAGATCGCCGGTTTTCAGGGTATTGTATTTTGATACGTGTGCAATGATTTTTCTGAAATCAAAAACCATGTTTTTGCTGTCTCCGTTTTGCACAATTTCTCCGTTCTTTTCCAGGCTAAACTTAATGGAAGCGGGGTAGGGTGTATCTTTCAAATCGATGAATTCACCCAGCGGCGCACTAAAGTCGAAGCTCTTGGCTTTTTCCCAGGGTTCGCCATTCTGGATGCATTCTTTTTGTAAATCGCGGGCGGTGAGATCTAAACCTACAGTAACAGCATCAAAATAGGTGTGGGCAAATTTCTCTTCAATATTTTTACCGGTTTTGCAGATCTTTATCACCAGTTCCAGCTCGTAGTGAATGTTTTTACTGAAATCGGGAATAAAAAATGGCAAATTCTTATGGTACAAAGCATTTTCGCTTTTCATGAAGAATACCGGATATTCCGGAACCTCATTGTTCATTTCTTTGATATGATCGAGGTAATTGCGACCGATGCAAATGATTTTCATTATGATAGTTTTACGTTGCCCGAATTAAAACTGCGAAGTTTAATTTGACTGATGAGCCTTTTTGTACTTTCCGGAAACTGAGATTTCATCATCCAGTCGTAATAAGATGGCTCTTTTTTAAAGACATCCTGAACCGGAGTGCCTTTGTATTTCCCGAAATTCAATACTTCAACACCATCTTTATTGAAAACTATATGTCCTACAAGGTCAGCATTTCTATTGGTTTTTGAAAATGTACTCAATGCTTCCATATCATTTACAATAGGCGTTGAAATATTGCCTTCATTATCTGTTACTTCAACGTTTTCGTATCGGCTGAGTTGTGCCTGAAAGATTTCCCAGGTGGCCTGAGTATCGGCTTTTGCACTATGCGCATTGATGAGATCCTTTTCACAATAAAACTTGTATGCTGCCCTTAGGTTTCGGGGTTCCATTTTGTGAAAAATACCCATAATATCAATAAACCGCCGCTTACTGTAATCAAATTCAACATCTGCACGAATAAATTCTTCCACAAGTAATGGAATGTCAAATTTATTGGAGTTATATCCTGCCAGATCTGCATTTTCAAGAAATTGAACCAGTTTAGGCGCTACCTCCTTAAACGAAGGTTTATCGGCCACATCTTCATTTGTAATTCCGTGAATATCTATAACTTCCTGTGGGATTTTGATTCCGGGGTTTACAATGGCATGAAATTCATGTTCGCTATGATCCGGATCAATGCGAATTACAAAAATTTCTACAATACGGTCTTTACCCACTACCACGCCTGTTGATTCAATATCAAAGACGGCGAGGGGTTTAGTAAGATTTGGTTTCATTAATTATTTGGAATTAGAATGATATGCTCATTATTAAGCACACTATTACTTTCATCATCAATAAAGAAATACTCTTTAGAGACCTCCTGATAACCCGGGCATGAAAATGTTACATCATACGTGCCTGGTGGGACTATGATGATATATTTGCCTGTATTTTTATTGGGCCGGTAAATGCCCTGAGTTTTTTTGGTGTTTTTATTAATCACCTTAATAACTACCTGTGGAAGCTCTTTTGTTTGCTCATTCAATAGCTCCAGTTCTGCAAATATTCCCGGTCGCATCGTTTCCACAGCTGCTGTGTCTATCTCTTCCTGCATATCCATCTGGCTAATCAGCGTGTCAAATTCTGCCTGTAGTTCTTCTTTTTGCGCCAGCAGCATATTGTACTTCTCGAATAACGGTATGGAGTCTATTGTCATTATAGTTCCGGACAGAAAACACTTCTTGGGTTCAACATCATTAAATGTAACTCTGTATATGTCAAGGTCTCCATACCCGCCGGGCATCAGAGCTGATATATAGGCATGACGCATTGACTCTGAGAATGAAATTGTCGTATTGTCTTCAGGAGTATTAATGGGATAGCCGAGATTTACCGGTTCTGAGAATGTTTTGGTTTTTTTATCCCATGTACATTTAAAAATATCATATCCTCCCATGCTGCTATGTCCGGTAGAAGCAAATAAGAATGTTTTGCCATCGGGTGCAAGATAAGGGAAGTCCTCATCATATTCGGTATTGATATGGTTGCCAAGATTGGTGGGATCGCCCCACTCTCCGGTTGGAAGTTGAAATGCCATATACAAATCCATCCCACCGTTGCCACCTTCGCGGTCGCTGGAGAAAAACAAAATCTTCTTATTTTGTGAAATTGTGGCTCCTCCTTCAAATGATTTGGCGTTTACATACATCCCCATGGGTTCAGGGCGTTTATAGGAACGACCTCTTTTTTCACTGTAGAAAATGTCGGCCATTGCATATTCATTATCCATGTATACAAACATTATTTCTCCATCAGGCGTCATTCCAACGATTTCTTCAACCAAATACGTGTTGATGGTGTTTGAAATACCCCGGCTTTTTTTCCAACTCCTGCCATTTTTTGACGAATGATATATATCGGCAGTATTATATCCATCATAATCAATCCAACCTCCAAGGTTATTGTTTCTTTTACTCACATATACCAGATAGCTCTCATCCTGAAGGATAAATGGATTGAAGTCGGGATAGGGACTGTTGATCATTTCACCCATATTGGTAATGGTAACATCAAGTGGTGATGCAATAAGTTTCTCGGCATTATCGCAAATGATGAGCTGGCGTTTTGCCGATATTGGGTTCATGTCTTTTTCACCCGTTGCAATAAATTTCTTAAATGCTTTTCTGGCATCATCGTATCTGTATGCATATTGATACGCACGTCCCAAATCGTACCATGCATTGGGATCGAATTTCTCCTGAGCTACTACCCATTCAAGATAAGGAATAGCCTTGGTTTTGTCAATATTAGTGTATAAATAACAAAGCCCGATATTATGATGATACTCAAGATTTGTAGAATCATCTTCGCTCAATTTCAGGTACTCAGCCAGGGCATCTTTGAAATTCTGAAATTGAAAATATCCACGGGCAGCTTTTAAACTTCCTTCCGGCACGAATTCATTTCTTTGTGCTTGTATCCCTGATGACAGAAGAAAAGTTGTTATGAAAATAAGTGCAAAATAGCGCATTGGCTCGGGTATATTATTTCAGGTTGCTAATTTAATTATTTTTAGCTGTACTGAAAATTAAAATATTCTTAGTTTTCGATATGAAAATACGATTCAAGTCGGCTGAGTTTTTCACTTGCTTCTTTATCAGTGCTTTCCATGTATTTGTCGAAAAATACTGAAAAATAGAATTTTATCTTTGGCTCTGTACCGGAGGGCCGAACAGTAATCTTACTTTTATCACTTAGTATAAATTGCAGTACATTTGATTCAGGCAGATCAATTTTTTCTGTTTTTCCGGTTAAGATATTATGTTTTTCCAGTTTCTGATAATCTCTTATTTCAACAAGTTCAATACCATTAATGGTTTTAGGCGGATTTTCTCTATAGCCAGACATCAGTTTTTGGATTTCTTCCTTTCCTGATATGCCTTTTTTGGTGATGCTTATCAGACTTTCTGAATAATAGCCATATTTGCGATAGATACTTTCAAGGTATTCATAAAGATTCATACCCTGGTTTGCTGTCCAGGCAGCTATTTCTGCAATCTGACAGGCACTCATTAATGCGTCCTTATCACGAATAAAATCATCGCCGAGATATCCGTAGCTTTCTTCTCCACCACCTAAGTATTTTGCTTTTCCTTCGTTCTTTCGAATGAGTTCGGCAATGTATTTGAAACCGGTTAATACTTCAAAGCATTCAGTATTATAGTTTCTGGCTATATCGCTGAAAAGGTCAGTAGTAACGATCGTTTTTACCATGAATCTTTTTTCAGGGAGTGTGCCAGCGCTTTGGCGCATGGAAAGTGTGTATTCACCGAGAATACAGGCAGTCTGATTTCCGTTTAGCAGTTTATATGAACCATCTTTAAGCTTTACCCCAAGTGCAATACGATCTGAATCGGGGTCTGTAGCTAGAATAATATTAGCATTGGTTTCTCTTGCTTTTGCCAGAGCCATTTCAAAGGCAGTAGGTTCTTCCGGATTCGGTGATTTTACTGTTGGGAAATTGCCATCTGTAATATCCTGTTCAGGAACATTAATGATGTTTTTAAATCCGAATTTTCTAAGTGCGGCAGGCAGCATTTTGACTCCGGTTCCGTGAAGAGGTGTGTACACAATGCCCATGTCTTTTTGCCTCGAAATTTCTTCTTCTGAAATTCTTACCTGAAGTAATGCCTGTAAATATAATTCATCGGTGTCTTTTCCCAGTACTTCAATCAGTTCTCTCTGTGTGGAAAAGTTGATTTTATCAGGGCTGTTAATCTGACGTACATTGTCAATCACATTTTTGTCATGAGGTGGTACCAATTGTGCGCCATCGTTCCAGTAAACTTTATAACCGTTATACTCTTTAGGATTATGCGATGCTGTAATTACAATTCCTGCTGAACAATGATAATGTCTAACGGCAAATGAGAGCTCCGGAGTAGGGCGTAATTCATCAAACAGATAGACCTTGATTCCATTTGCTGAAAGTACATCGGCTGCAATTTGCGCAAAATACCGACTATTGTTGCGACAATCATAGGCAATAGCGACGCTGTGATCTCCCTGTTCTTGCATTATATAGTTAGCTAAGCCTTGTGTAGCAGCTCCAACTGTGTATTTGTTCATTCTGTTGGGACCGGGTCCCATTATTCCTCGGAGCCCACCAGTGCCGAAGTCGAGATCGGTATAAAAAGCATCTTTGGCTTCTTCGGGGTTCTCTATTATAGTTTTCCTTATTTCTTCTTTCAGTTCTTCATCATATGGCCCATCAAGCCAATCATTAATACGCTTCTGAATAGTTTCACTAAAATTCATTATTTGCGTTTTTCAAGTTTAATACATTTGGCCAAACTCTCTTTCCAGTGCGGAATGCTTATGCCAAGAAATTCTCTGATCTTCTTTTTATCCATAACACTATAGGCCGGACGCGGGGCAGGTCTTGGAAATTCTTCGGTGCCAACGGGTACGATATTGGGTTTTTCACCGGCAATGGTAAGGATCTCCCATGCAAAATCATACCAGGAAGCTACTCCTTCATTAGAATAATGAAAAAGTTCAACACATTTTATTTTCGATTTGTTTTCAGCCATTCTTAAACAAACTTCTGCCAGATCGGCTGCCCAGGTGGGTGTGCCGCATTGATCGAAAACCACCTTAAGCTCATTTCCTTTACTCCCTTTCTGAATGATGGTTTTCATGAAGTTGTGTCCATGGTTACTGTATAGCCAGGAAGTACGAATGATAGCAGCATGTTTGGTATTGAGCAGTACTTCTACTTCGCCTTTGTATTTACTTGATGCATAAGTGCCTCCCGGGCATGCTGAGATATTTTCGTTATATGGTCTGGATCTTTTGCCGTCGAATACAAAATCGGTGCTAATATGAATCAGAAATGCTTTTTGCTTTGAGCAAATCTCGGCAAGTTTCCCTACTGCACTTGCATTTATGGCAAATGCTTTGTCTGGCTCTTCCTCTGCAAGATCAACATTGGTGTAAGCCGCTGCATTTATTACGATTTCCGGAACAAATTCTTTAGATATTTTTGCTATCTGCTTGTCGTCCTGTATGTCAAAATCTGGTAAATCAGAGAATAAGTACTCGTTTTTTTTGTCTTTCTCAGATAGCAGTTTTAGCTCTTTGCCCAACTGCCCGTTGCCCCCAACAACCCATATTTTACTCATTATATCACAGTTTTAAAATACTCTATTGTTTTAATCAAACCTTCTTCAAGTTTTATGGTTGGTTTCCAATTTAAGATATCTCTGGCTTTATTGATGTCTGGCGATCTCTGCATCGGATCATCAGTCGGAAGTTCTTCATAAATGATCTTTGATTTTGAATTGGTGAGCTCAATAACTTTTTGAGCCAATTCAAGAATAGTGAATTCATCCGGATTTCCAATGTTGATGGGTCCTTTAACCGAATCATCAGTATTCATGAGGCGGATTAAACCATCAATGAGGTCGTCGGAGTAGCAAAAACTGCGGGTTTGACTACCGTCACCATAAACTGTAATATCCTGTCCCTGCAAAGCCTGAACGATGAAATTACTTACTACACGTCCGTCGGCCGGATGCATACGCGGACCGTAAGTATTGAAAATGCGGGCAATTTTTATTCGTACATTATTCTGATTATGATAGTTTACAAAAAGCGATTCAGCACATCGCTTGCCTTCATCGTAGCATGAGCGTGGTCCAATCGGATTAACGCTTCCCCAGTACTCCTCTTTCTGCGGGTGAACTTCCGGATCGCCATATACTTCGCTGGTGCTGGCCTGAAGAATCTTAGCTTTAATGCGTTTTGCAAGGCCAAGCATGTTAATGGCTCCCATTACGGAAGTCTTTATGGTTTTAATAGGATTGTACTGATAATGAATGGGAGAAGCAGGACATGCCAGATTATAGATTTCGTCGACTTCTACAAAAAACGGCATGGTAACATCGTGGCGAATGAGCTCAAAAAAAGGATTATCAATTAAATGTTCTATATTCTGTTTATTTCCGGTGAAATAATTGTCTAGACAGAGTACTTCATTGTTTTCGTTTAAGAGTCGCTCACAAAGATGCGATCCCAAAAATCCCGCACCCCCGGTTACCAGTATCTTTTTTCTCATAGTTAATGTTTAATGTGTAAAAATACAAAGATTTATGAGTTATGATTTTGGATTTATGAATAGTAGTGATAATTATTGAAAAAGAAGGTTGTGTTTAGCTGAGAATTTATTCTGACATTTCTTTTTTTCTAAGCTTTCTTCCTTTTTTAACACCGCATTTCGGACAGCGAACAACTTTTACCGGGTTTCCTCTGGCTTTGTAACGCATACCGCCAACATCCCAAATGCTGAACTCGTGTCCGCACTCACAATTGAAAACCCAAAGTTTTGATTCGGCTTCGGCTTCTGCCCACTTTTTCTTTGACATGGTTCTTTTAAACAGATTCCTCATGTCGCTGTTTTAGAAATATGGATATGATTTGTCGAACATATCAATGGTCAGTATAAAGTGATACTCTCCTTTGCCTCCCATAAAAGTGAATCTTATCTTGATTTTCATGCCATCTGCATCATACCATCTGGCCTCCAGTACATCATATCCCCAGTGGCGTTCAATGTAGGGATCTTTGAATGTTTTATCACCATTAATTATTGAGTCAGGAACACCATAAATACGTGTATAGTCTTTAATAAGTTTTTCGCAGGCTTCCAGATATGATTTAAAATTGGCGTCGGTTAATTCATCTTCATATCGCATGAAATAGATCCAGTTTAGCTTGTGATCCTCAAACTTATAACCCCATTCACTGTCGAGTCCGTAAAGTGTGTCAGGGCGTGTATAAGTTACCGTGTTCTCGTAGGTGCTTTGTTCAAGATTCTTAAACTCAGACTGAAGCTCTGCTTCACTCATGCCGATATGCACATTGTTTTGTGCCATAACTGAAAAAGTTAAAAGTAATGCGCTAATCAGAAGGGATGTTTTCATATTTGTCTTTTTTGCGAAAATACTGAATTTAATCAGTAATTTTCATAGTTAGGTGTTAAAAAATTGATTTTGCATGTGCAAAATAATTAAATTCACAAAAATTCTGCCATGAAATTCATATTCATTTTTTTGTTTGTTTCATCATTCTATCAGTTAAAGGCTCAAACTCCTCAAATCGACTGGTGGTACGATATTCATGATGAATCTTTTGGTATTAGTGCTATGGCCGATCTCGATTTCGACGGATATCCTGAAGTAGTGTTTAGTGCTTATCGTAACGATAGCTGCTTATATGTGCTGAATGCTGATGATGGTTCATTACTTTGGAAAGTAAATACCGGTGGTTGTAATGATGTTGCTCCACTTATTTATGATGTGGATCATGATGATACACTAGATATTGTGTTGGCCTCATCGTGTGTGCCGAAAACCTTTTGTTTCAACGGAATGACCGGTAAAGAAAAATGGCAATGCAATACCCGTGGAAGCGATTCACCCCCAACCATTGCAGATATTGATGATGACGGAGTGGATGAAGTGTTGCACGGCGAATTTATGGGCTATGTAATTTGTATCAATGCAGTTACGGGCGTTGAAGAATGGGAAATGGACGTGGACGGCGGAAATTCGTGGGTGCAAACGGCTCCAACTATTCTTGACCTTAATGGCGATCAATATCTCGATTTTGTAGTGGCCACATGGGGTTTTGGTGATACCAGTTTTATCAGGGCATACAGGGGGCCTGATCAGCATGTGCTTTGGACATCCTACTTACCGCAGGATGTAATGTATCACGGCGCAGCCTATGCTGATATTGATAAGGATGGCATGCCCGAATTATCGATCGGGTCCTACGATGGAACACTTTATGTGCTAAACGGGGAAAATGGATCGTTAAAATGGCAGTATACTTTTCCGGGTTCCACTTATATAGGTGCTCCTACTTCAATTGCAGATTTGAATAATGATGATTCGCTCGAAATAATTGCTTTTGCAGGATATCAGGTAGCTTGTTTTTCTCCTTCCGGCATTAAATTGTGGGATAAAAATGTACCGGCATACGCCTCTTCTTTCCGGGGTGCAGCCATCGCCGATGTAAATGAAGACGATACACTCGATATAGTTTTTGGAGCTTCAGATGGAGTGGTGTATGCCTGGAGCGGTGCATCAGGTGCCAATATCTGGGAAGTAGATCTCAGGGCGCATCATGATTCATCAGATTTTGAAATTGATCACGCTCCTGTAATTGGTGATTTTGATAATGATAATAATCTGGATGTGTTTATTGTAGGTGGTAAAACATATTATCCCGATATTGAATACGACTATGGACGTGCATATGTCATTGATTTGGGTATGGGATTATCAGCCGACTGGCCTATGTTCAGACATGATGTGTATCGAAGTGCCTGCTTATGTGAAAATAGTTTTGCCGGGATAGAAAATGCTGATGCTGTTGAATTCAGTGTTTTTCCTAATCCGGTATCAGAATATTTGTTTATTAGTAATCCGGACAAGGTTATGATTAATTCTGTGGAAATTTATAACCTGAATGGCACTTTAGTATATTATTCTGATATAAGAAGTCTGAATGATAACAGACGTATTACTGTTAGCGACCTTGCAAATGGTGTATATTTCATTAGAATTAATACTGAAAAAGGATTATTCGGACAGAAGTTCCTTGTTCTGTAATTACTTTTAAGTTATTTCTCACCAACTACTCTTTTGCATATTATATGCAGTTATTACAA
>PKSX01000039.1 GCA_002869435.1 Marinilabiliales bacterium
ATGGGTTTTCCGAACTTTCTAAAATTAACGGGATTACAATTGGTAGTCGTATATACCATCGGTTTGGAAGTAAGAGTAAAATGAACATTGATGTATTCTCAATTAATGAATACAGAAGGGGTGGAAACAATTTCGAAGCACCTGAACATGTAGCAGACATTGCCGAATCAGCCAAACATCATATCAACTCTGCTGCTATTACATATGACATATTTTTCCAAGGAAATGCTAAGTTGAGTGCTTTTTTCAGCATGCAACATATTAACCGTGATTCATATTATGGAGCTAACAAATCACTGAGCGATTACGGACATACTACAAATCTCAATTATTCAGGAGGGATACAGTTTCTTTCGCAAATGAAAAATGCCGACCTGATTTTCGGGCTGGAAAACAATGCGGAATATCTAAATGATAGTAAATCTGACTATGCCGATATTGCAAACGCCTATTTTGACAATGACTCTAATCTAATTATTCCTCAGGCTGAAGGGAGTATAATTGCTGATCAGAAAATAAATACGCTGGGATCATTTGCCCAATACAACTACAACTGGCATTCATTTAGTTTTGCAGCAGGTCTTCGTTTTGATCATTACAATATTTCCAATGAACTCACGGAAAATGCAAAAAACAATGGGGCTGTATTTATTCCAAGATTCAGTATCAAATATGATGTTTCTGAATTATTTCAGCTCAGGGCGTCGTGGTCACAGGGATATCGTGCACCACAGGTTTTTGATGAAGATCTTCACATTGAGACATCGGGTTCACGCAGAGTAATTCATGTTAATGCGCCTGATTTAACCCGGGAACTCAGCCAAAGTTTCATGTTCTCAGCCGATATCAGCAAAATATTCAAAAAGACAAAATTCAGCCTGCTCACAGAAGCATTTTATACCGAACTCAAAAATCCATTTTTCAACGAGATAGGAACTCCTGATTCGATCGGAACGGTTGTTTATACCCGACGAAATGCAAATACAGGAGCTACAGTTATGGGTGTAAATCTCGAATTTAGTGTCATCCCATCATCAAAATGGGATATTCAATTTGGATATACTATTCAGAAAAGCCTGTATGATGAAGCGCAACAGTTTGGTGAAAACAGATTTTTCAGAACTCCTGACGATTATGGATATTTCAATGCTTCGATTCACCCCGGAGATAAATTTGGAATAGACCTGAGCGGCACTTACACGGGGAAAATGCTTGTGACATATTTCGGTCCTGATGCACCTGATCTAAACACAGGTGAACTCAGGCAAACCTGTTCGTTCTTAGACTTCGGACTTAAAGTGCACAAAAGCTTCAAACTGAATGGAGCCTCTTTGCAATTGTTTTCAGGGGTGAAAAACATTCTTAACGCGTATCAGGATGATTTCGACAGTGGTATAAACCGTGATCCCGGCTATATTTACGGGCCCATTATGCCCAGAACAATCTATTTTGGTATCAGGATTGGAAATAATCTACAATAAAAAAAGCAGCTCATTGAGCTGCTTTTTTGAAGTGGCATCGGCTGGAATTGAACCAGCGACACATGGATTTTCAGTCCACTGCTCTACCAACTGAGCTACGACGCCTCCTTATTGGGAGTGCAAATATATAACGATTTTTTAAATCGACAAATTTTTTTTACTGTATCTTTACCGAAAATTATGAGGCTCCTGATCGACATAGGAAACACGCTTTGCAAAGTTGCATTGGCGGAAGAAAAATCAATTTCCGAAGCCCTGTCATTTCCGTTTTCTGTTCAGAAGATAGAAGCCCTACTGGAAAAAGAGGATGTTCAAAAGATTGCATTTTCCACAGTAAAAAGCCACAGCCCGGAAGAAACAAAGTTTTTTACCAAATCTGGCATGACCGGGGTTAAAGATTTTGCTCATTTTCCTTTTATCAACAAATATGAAAGCAAAGAAACGCTTGGGGATGATAGAATTGCTGCAGTTTGCGGGGCATATTCAATGCGAAAGAAATCAGGTGCAATGCTCATTATTCAAGCCGGTACTGCTTTTACATTCGATTATTTAAATGAAAATAACGAATACCTTGGAGGGGCCATCAGTCCGGGAATCGAATTAAGATTTAAAGCACTGCACAATTTTACAGGTAATCTACCGTTAATCGAGAAAACAATAAATTTCGATGCCATTGGCACATCCACCAAAGACTCGATTTCCGGCGGCGTTATGATGGGCAGTTTAGCTGAAATACAATATCGTATCGATCTGTTTCATAATCAATTCCCTGAAGGAGAAATTTTTATCACCGGAGGCAATGCTTCGTATTTTGTCAGTTTCCTGAAAAATGACATCTTTGCAGCCGAAAATCTGGTGTTGCACGGATTAAATTATTTACTCAACCTGAATTCATGAAAAAGCTAGTTTCAGCTGCAACATTATTACTCACACTAATCAGTGTCTCTGCGCAGACTTTGATCGAATCCCCCTATTCAAGATATGGACTGGGCGAGATTAATACCAATACCAACGCGCATTACTTCTCAATGGGGGGAACAAGTATTGGTTTCAGAAGCCCGTTTCAAATCAATACTGCAAACCCCGCATCATATTCAGCCTTCGATTCACTTGCATTTCTTTTTACCGGTGGATTTATAGGACAGTACTCAATGCAGGAAAGCGATGGAGCCAAAGCCTACCCGGTATCGATTTCATTCAACAGCTTCGCTTTCGGTTTCAGATTAGCACCGTTTTGGGGAACCGCATTTGGATTACAACCATATAGCTCGGTTGGATATGAAATGAGTTCATCACACGAGCTGGATTCAGTTTCTTCATATAATGCAGTGTACTCAGGCAGTGGAGGATTAAATAAAGTCTGGTGGGGTAATTCATTCAAGCTTCTTCCCGGTTTAAGTATTGGTGCAAACACATCATATCTTTTTGGAACCATTGAAAGAGAAAGAAAAATAGTATTTGACTCTGCAGGCTTCTACAATACCAAAAACACGGTAAGCCGTTTTATCAATGATTTCAGCTTCGATGCAGGTCTACAATATCAATTTATCATTAAAAGAGACACAGGAGCACTAAATAATCACACATGGCTCACCCTTGGCGCTGTTGCAGGACTACCCGGAAGCCTGCATGCCAGTGAAGACAACCTGACTCAGAGATACTGGGTCTATGGCGGAGCAGATTACGTGATCGACACCATCAGTGTAATCAACAATGTTGAAGGAGAAGTAAGCCTGCCCCTGTATTACGGTGCCGGAATAGCCATTAATAACAGAAAGTGGACACTGGGAGCTGATTTTCGCATGCAAGACTGGAGTTCATACGAAGCATTCGGTGAATCCGACTCATTACAAAACTCAATGTCTCTTAGTATTGGAGGTTCTTTAATTCCTGACAATTCGTCCATTGCCAAATATTATAAGAAAATTACCTATATGGCAGGTTTTCATTACGATAAGACGTATTTACAGCTTAGAGGAACCCAGCTTACAAAAATTGGCATAAGTTTTGGGATGGTATTACCGTTAAAACCGGTGTATCAAAACAGATCATCCATAAAATTAGGATTTGAAGTCGGGCAAATGGGAACTACTGATCAAAGCCTCATCAAAGAACAATACTTCAGATTTGTGTTTGGGATAAACATCAAAGAACACTGGTTTGAAAAAAGAAGGTATAACTAGAAAAATCAAAATATCATGAAATCAATGACTAAACTTTTACTGAGCACCTTTGTTTTACTTATCGCTTTTAGCGGAGCTTTTGCACAGGACGCCATTGAATTTCCCACACCATGTAGTATCGACGGACCCAAATACGGTGAAGACAGTGCTACAGCAGTTAGAAATCTTTCCCTCTACAGAGAGAACTACAAGCAATGGAGATCAAGCGGATACGAAAATGATGCCATCAAATATGCTGTTGATGGTTGGAGATACTGCTTTTTAAATGCACCGCTTGCAAGTCAATACATATATTTCGACGGGGTAAAAATCGTTGAACACCTTATTGCCAAAGCCGATGAAGCTAATGACAGTGTTTTAAAAGAAGCATATATTGATACACTCTTAATGGTATACGATCAGCAAATTGAAGCTTTTGGATGCAATGATCAATACGGCGAACCTTTTATTCTTGGCAGAAAAGGCCGCGATATGGTTCAGTATCGCAAACAAGATCCTGAAGGAGCCTATGAAACGCTGAAACGTTCAATTGATTTAGATGTTGAAAATGCTGAAGCCGGAACAATGTCAATATTTTACAAGGTTCTGGAGTTCATGGTCAGAAAAGGTAAAGTTGACACTACCCTTATTTTTGATTATTATGATGTACTTATGACCTCTGTTGATAAACAAATTGCAGGTTATAAACAATTGATCAAAGATAAACCGGCCGACAGTGCTAAAAACCAGGCCAGAATGGATCAGTACATTACAGTTGAAAGTAATATCAACAGTCTTTTCGACCCATGGGCAGATTGCGAAAAAATCATCCAGATTTATACTCCAAAGTTTGATGAAAACAAGGAAGATGTTGAATGGCTGGCTAAGCTTATCGGACTGATGTATAAAAAAGGTTGTACAGAAGATCCGCTTTATCTTTCAGCTGCTGAATCAAGATATACGCTTGAGCCTTCTCCTGCCGGCGCTTTTGATCTTGGAAAATCCTTTTACAAGGTTGAAAAGTATTCCGAAGCTGTTAAATACCTGAAAGAAGCTACTGAAGGTCTGGAAGACCCTATTGAAAAAGCAGATGCATTTCTGGTACTTGCTAATACTTATAAAGCGCTTGGCCAATACAGCAATGCCCGTGCTGCAGCATTGCAATGTGCAGGTCTGGATCCAACAAACGGAAAGCCTTATATTCTTATTGGTGATATGTATATGGCAACAGCAGGAAGTTGCGGAGATAATCCCGTAACTCAGCGTGCCGGATACTGGGCTGCCGCTGATAAATATGCAAAAGCCAAATCTGTGAGCGACGATGAGAAAATTATCGACATTGCAAATCAGAAATATAATGCTGCATATGGAGGCTTCCCAAAAACTGAAGACATGTTCTTTTACAATGTTGCGAAAGGCTCTTCATATACTGTATCCTGCTGGTATACCGAAACCACTACTGCACGAAGCAGAGACTAGTCTGGTTCTAGAATGAAACTCATATATAAAAGTACTATAGGAAGCATTGTGGCAATTATTATTGTCACAATGCTTTTTTCTTGCGGCAACGAAATGCAAAGCATCAATGATCTGCCCAAGAAAGACACTCTGCCCAATGAACAAGCAAAAGACATTACCCTGTATTTCAGTGACAGTGGTAAAATTGAAGCCAAACTCACGGCTCCTCTTATGAAAAGATACAGCAATGAGAACGACCATATTCTCCTCCCCGAAGGTCTTTTTGTCACTTTCTATGACTCGCTCGGAGTAATTGAATCAACCCTAGAGGCCGACTGGGGAATAAGATGGGAAGAACAACGCAAAACAGAAGTGAAATACGACGTAGTTATCCTTACTGCTGATTCGGAAGAAGTATATACCGATCATCTCATCTGGGATGAAGCACAGGGAATCATATACTCAGATGTGTTTGTTAAAATCGTTAGTCCCGAGAAAATTATTTGGGGAGATGGCTTTCAATCTGACGAAAGAATGGATAAATACCATATCATTAAACCAAAAGGTGAAATTCTGGTAGAAGATCTTGATGAGGAAAGCGAATAATTCTTCATTACTTTGAACTTTTATATTACCTTTGCACTCTGTTTGAAAAACTTATATTGAATGGCTACTATTGGAAAAATTCGCAAACGCTCCGGTCTTATTATTGGAATCATTGGGGTGGCGCTTGCACTGTTCGTAATGAACGATTTATTTTCTAGCAATAAAAGAAGATCTCAGGATCCTCTTGCGGTTGTTTTTGACGAAAAAATCACTTACCGTGAATTCGACGCTGCTGTAGAAGAGCAAAGAGAAATGTACAAAATGCAGTATGGTGATATACAGCTAAGCGGAGCAGAACAGTTCCAGCTTTTTAACTCTGTTTACGACCAGCTGGTGCAGGATGTAATTTTAATGAAGCAGTACGACGATCTGGGCTTGGCAGTTAGTGATGCTGAAATCAGTGAACTCTTCACAGGTCAGTTTGCACATTCATATGTTCGCCAGCTGTTTACCAACCCTGAGACCGGTGTTTTTGATCCTTATCAGGTTCAGATGTATATCGAATCACTCGACGAAAGATCTGATGAAGAACGTCGTCAATGGTCCATGATTGAAAAGTCTGTAACGGAAGAGCGTTATCTTTCTAAATACAACAATCTTGTCATTAAGGGTTATTACCTGCCCACCGCATTTGCACAGCGTGACAATATCGACAAGAACAAAAAATACGTTACCCAATATGTTGGCCTCAAATATAATTCCATTGGTGACTCTACTATATCAGTAACCGATGAGGAGATGATGGCCTATTATGAGGAACATAAACATGAGTTTGTATTCGACAATCCGGTTGTAAGCCTCGAGTTTGTTGTATTCGACATCAAACCTTCTGCTCAGGACCTGGCTGAAATTCAGGAGATCATTGATACAGCATATGCTCAGTTCCCAACTGTGCCAGAAGAAGAAATGGTTTCTTTTATATATCAGACTTCTGATGTTGATTATACATGGGACAGCACTTATCTGCGCAGAGATGTTCTTCCCGTAAAGGCAGACACTCTTTATAATGCGGAAATAGGAACTGTGGTTGCTCCTTACATGGAAAATTATGTATTTTACATGCACAAGCTTCTTGATCGTAAAAGCATGCCCGACTCCATGAATGCTGCCCATATTTTGATTGCATACGCCGGAGCAATGAGAGCTGACGGAGTTACCAGAACAAAAATTGATGCAGAAGCTTTGGCCGACAGTCTATTTAATGTTGTTCAGGGATTGGACAGCATTGCCTTCAGTCAGATGGCATTGCAATTCAGCGATGACGCATCTGCAGAAATGAATGGCGGATTCCTTGGATGGTTCCCTGAGGGTGCCATGGTACCTGAGTTCAATAAAGCATGTCTTAATAATCCTGTTGGATCATACCAAATGGTTGAAACCGATTTCGGGTATCACATTGTTAAAGTTCTGGACAAAACCAAACCAGTCCAGAAAATAAAAATGGCGACCATTCAAAGAACAGTTGAGCCGTCAAAAGAAACATCGGACAGTGTATATGCAATGGCCAGCACATTTGCTGCAAATGCTACTGATGCTAATGCGTTTGAGCAACAGGTGGTAGATAATGCATACACAAAAAGACTTGCTGAAAGTGTAAGAACCACTGATTTAACACTTCCCGGTCTGGAAGAAGGACGTGAAATTATCCGCTGGGCATTTGACGAAGAAACTGAAGTAGGATCAATATCACATGTATTTGACTTAATCGGGGAAGACCGCAACGTGGTTGTATATGTTAAAGACCGTCAGGCCAAAGGCCAGGCAGAGTTTGAAGATGTAAAAGAATATATTGAGCCCTTCGTAATTAAAGAGAAAAAAGCAGAAATGCTGATGACTCAGATGAATGACGCACTGAATGGAATTAACAGCATAGATGCATTATCCAAAAAACTCAGCATTGAAGTAGATACATTTGATGTATCTTTTGCCACCTACAGCCTGCCCGGATACGGCCCCGAGCCTCAGGCAATTGGTGTAATCAGTGTTCTCCCATTGAATACTATCAGCCGCCCGATTAAAGGCGAAACAGCTGTTTTTGTGGCCATGGTTACTTCAGTAATTGAGGCACCACCTGCCGATATAAACATGATCAGAATGCAAAAACAATCATTCTTCCAGTCAAAAGTAAATTACGAATTGTTTAAGGCTCTTCAAAACAAAGCTGAAATTGAAGACAACAGAGTTCAGTATTTCTAAACTCTAACTGATATTAAAAAAAAAGACCGCTTAATGCGGTCTTTTTTTATGCCCAGATTCTTATAATTTTTTATTCTTTCCTTCAGGAAAACGCTTTCTATCGGGTCTATCATTCCGGAATTTATAATCCTTGTGTTCTTTACTGTCATGGTTATCTCCCCCGCTTTTATTTTGATAATTCTCGGCTTTATTGAATTTTTTCGTCCCTTCATACGACTCGTATCCCAGAAAACGGCTTTCAATATTGCCATTAAAGAGAGGAATTTTCGCCGATGTTTTCAACCCAACGCTTTTCCATAAATCCGGATTCCCCACAAGCATCCACACTTTGCAGCCACGCATATTATTTTTAATGGTATCGCCCAGTTTTTTATAAAAGCCCGTAGCATCATTCAGACTCAGACGCTCATCATACGGAGGGTTAAAAACCACCATCGATCCTTTTGGAATTTCAGTCGTAAATACATTATGCCGCAAAAGCTGAACATCGTGCTTCAAACCTGCCGAAAAAATATTTTTCCATGCAGAGCGAATCACCTGATCTGAATAATCAGACCCGATAATTTTATGGTCAAATTCCTTAATTTCGGCATCGGCTGAATCCTTAACTCTTTTTAAAATCCTGGGCTTGAAATTCTGCCATCTCTTAAAGCCAAAATCCTCACGAAAATACCCGGCCGGAATATTCATTGCAGCCATGGCAGCTTCAATAACTATGGTTCCCGATCCACACATGGGGTCATAAAAATCACAGTCAAATTTCCATCCCGAAAGTGCCACAAGTCCGGCTGCCAAAACTTCATTTACCGGCGCCGCATGAAACGATTTTCTGTATCCGCGCTTATGCAGCGAAGACCCGCTGGTATCGGCATAAACAGTACAATTATATCCGGAAATAAACACACTTACCCGTAACTCAGGGAAATTCGTTCGTACCGAAGGCCGAAGCCCATAACGGTTTCTGAAAAAATCAACCATACCATCCTTAGTAAGCTGTGCCGTATATAACGAATTATCGAACAGATCGCATCCAAAAACCACCGCATCTACTGCAATACTCTCTTCAGGCTTAATGAAAAAATCCCATTCGTATTTTTTAATCTGTTCAAGATAATCCTCTTTAGTTTTAAAAGAAAAACTATATAATTCCTGCAAAACCTTCACACTAAATCTCGACTGATAATTAATCTTATACATCAGTTCCTCATCTCCAGAACAGGTAAAGCCACGGCTAATGGATTCAATATTCTTAGCACCAAGATCCTTAAGTTCCTGTTCAAGCAACGTTTCAAGGCCGGAAAGAGTTTTTACAGTAAGATTCATATTAATAAGCAAGGTGTGATGTGATCACCAAAGCAGCACAAAAGTACAAAAAGCAATGTAATACGTTCTCTGCACATTATACATTCCACAAATTAGTTTAAAGTGTAAAGTTTGTGCCTCGTTTTTCTTTCCATATCATCATCTGATTAATCCGTAAAATAATAGGTGCCGCATAATACGTTTTACGTTATACGTTCCACGTTATACTTTCTGCTTCTACTTTCTACTATTATTTCTTACCTTTGCACCCTGTTTAAAAGCGCTATAACAGCATGACAAAGTACAAAGAATACAAAAAGCTTGAGCTCAACAACCTGGCAGAGGATGTACAGAAGTTCTGGGATGAAAAATCTGTTTTTGAACGCAGTGTGGAATCGCGAAAGGATGCACCTGAATATGTTTTTTATGAAGGTCCGCCCAGCGCAAACGGAATTCCCGGTATTCACCATGTAATGGCCAGAGCTATTAAAGATCTTTTTTGCCGTTATAAAACCCTTAAGGGATATCAGGTAAAACGTAAAGCCGGATGGGACACCCATGGTCTGCCTGTTGAAATAAGTGTAGAAAAAAAACTCGGCATTACTAAAGAAGATATTGGCAAAAGTATTACTGTTGAAGGCTACAATAAGGAATGCCGTACCGAGGTCATGAAATACAAGGACCTCTGGGATGATTTAACTATAAAAATGGGATACTGGGTCGACCTTGATGACCCGTACATCACATTCGATAATAAATACATTGAAACAGTATGGTATCTGCTCAAACAGCTCTATGACAAAGACATGCTGTATAAGGGATACACCATCCAACCCTTCTCTCCTGCTGCCGGAACCGGCCTCAGCACACACGAACTCAACCAGCCCGGCTGCTACAAGGATGTGAAAGACAACACTGTCGTTGCTCAGTTTAAAGTAGTTCAAAACGACCAAAGTAGTTTTCTGTTTCAAAATGATGATCTGCCGGTATATTTTCTGGCATGGACCACTACACCATGGACATTACCTTCAAATACCGGCCTGGCTGTGGGACCAAAAGTGGATTACGTTTTGGTTAAAACATACAATGCATACACGTATCAAAAGCAGTATGTTGTGCTTGGAAAACCCTTGCTTAGCAGCTGGTTCAATCCCGATAATGCTGAACTACCATTTGACGAATATGAGCCGGGACAAAAGAATATCCCTTTCCAGATTATTAAGGAATTTAAAGGCGATGATCTTGCAGAGATCCGTTATGAACAGCTTCTACCATATGCTCAGCCCGATGAAGGGGATCCGTTCCGTGTAATTCCCGGAGATTTTGTAACTACTGAGGATGGTACCGGAATTGTACACATTGCACCCAGCTTTGGCGCCGATGACTTTCGCATGGGTCAAAAATTCAACCTCGGAGCCCTTACAATGGTAAACAGACAGGGAAAATTCACTGAAGAGATGGGTGAATTTGCCGGAAAATATGTGAAAGCGCAATACTATCCCGAATTTTCTAAAGAAAACGAAAAATATCTTACTGTTGACATTGAGATTGTCATCAAACTTAAGAAAGAAAACAAAGCTTTTAAAGCAGAAAAATACGAACACAGTTATCCGCATTGCTGGAGAACTGACAAGCCAGTTCTTTATTATCCGCTCGACAGTTGGTTCATTCGCACAACTGCGTACAAAGACCGAATGATGGAGCTCAATAATACCATAAACTGGAAGCCTGAATCAACCGGAACAGGTCGTTTCGGAAACTGGCTTGAAAACTTGGTTGACTGGAACCTGAGCCGTTCGCGTTTCTGGGGAATTCCTTTGCCAGTATGGATGAGTGAAGACAAGGAAGAGATCATCTGTATCGGTTCTGCTGAAGAGCTTAAAAAAGAAATTGATAAAAGTGTTGCTGCAGGTATAATGAGCGAAAACCCGCTTGCCGGTTTTGAACCCGGTAATATGTCGAAGCAGAATTACGAAACCATTGATTTGCACAAGCCCTATATGGATCGAATAACACTGGTTTCAGCCAATGGCAAACCCATGCACCGTGAACCCGATCTTATTGATGTATGGTTCGACAGTGGCTCTATGCCATATGCACAATGGCACTATCCTTTCGAAAACAAAGAGGTTTTTGATAAAGCTTTTCCGGCCGATTTCATAGCAGAAGGTGTTGACCAGACACGAGGCTGGTTTTTTACCCTCCATGCTATTGCCACAATGGTATTCGATTCTGTGGCATATAAAAATGTTGTTTCCAATGGTCTGGTTCTCGACAAAAACGGCAATAAAATGTCGAAACGCCTTGGCAATGCCGTTGATCCGTTTGAAACCATTGCTAAATACGGCCCTGATGCAACCAGGTGGTATATGATGACCAATGCTCAACCGTGGGACAATCTTAAGTTCGACGAAAGTGGTATTGCAGAAGTACAGAGGAAATTTTTTGGAACACTCTATAATACATATTCTTTCTTTGCTCTTTATGCCAATATCGATAACTTCGATTATTCGGAACCAGAAGTACCATTTAATGAACGTCCCGAACTCGACCGCTGGATTATTTCAGAGCTCAACAGTCTTATTGCGCTTTGCGATGAAGCATATGAAGCATATGAAGCTACACGTGCCGGACGTGCCATACAGGAATTTGTTGATGAAAGACTTAGCAACTGGTATGTGCGCCTATCGCGACGCCGTTTCTGGAAAGGAGAAATGAGTACAGATAAATTATCTGCATATCAAACGCTTTACAAAGTGCTCGAAAGTATCTCATTTCTGATCGCGCCAATTGCACCATTTTATGCTGAAAATCTCTATCAGGACCTCAATACTGCAACCGGCAAACTAGATCAGGAAAGTGTACATTTAGGATTATTTCCTGAATTTGACAGTAATAAGATTGACAAAGATCTGGAACAAAAGATGCAATGGGCACAAAAGATAAGTTCCATGATTTTGTCACTGCGTAAGAGAAACAAAATCAGGGTGCGTCAACCTTTGCAAAAGATTTTGATACCGGTAAATGAAGAAAGAAGTGAAAGACTCATAAGCGACGTTCAGAGTATTATTCTTTCTGAGGTGAATGTTAAAGAAATAGAGTTTTTGCGTGAGGACACCGGGTTTCTGGTAAAAAAAGTAAAACCTGATTTCAAGAAACTTGGCCCTCGTTTTGGCAAGCAAATGAAAGAACTTGCTGCTCTTATTTCTCAATCGGGACCCGATGAAATTCAAAAACTGGAAAAAGACGGAAAGTGCCAGTTCAGTATTTCAACAGGTGAAGCAGAGGTAATGCTTGATGATGTTGAAATTATAACAGAAGACATTCCCGGCTGGGTAGTTTCCAATGAAGGCACATTAACTGTTGCTCTTGATATTACTATTACTGATTCATTGCGTGAAGAAGGCTTTGCTCGTGATCTCGTTAACCGAATTCAAAACTTGCGCAAGGAGAAAGATTTTTCAGTTACCGATAAAATTAATGTAAATATTGAAAGTACAGAAGTGATAAATAGTGCAATTAAGAACAATTTTTCTTACATTTGCAGTGAAACCTTAGCTACTAATCTTGAAATTAAGGAGACCCTCCCCCCTGAGAAATCTGAAGAAGTTGAGATTGGTGAAGAATTAAGGGTTAAAATTAGTATTGAAAGAATTTAAATCAAGGCCTATGACAAAGAAGGAAACTAAGTCTAAGACCAGATATAGTGATGAAGAACTTGTGGAATTCCGCGAGATCATTGAAAAGAAACTTGCAAAAGCAAGAGCTGATCTTGCTTTGCTTACTGAAGCTTTTACCGGTGCCAATGATAATGATACCAGCGACACCAGTCCTACCTTCAAACTGCTTGAAGAAGGCTCACAGGTTTTGAGTAAAGAAGAAAACAGCCAGCTTGCTGCGCGTCAGCAAAAATTCATTCGTGACCTCGAAGCTGCGCTGATTCGTATTGAAAACAAAACGTATGGTGTTTGCCGTGCTACCGGAAAGCTTATCTCAAAAGAACGTTTGAGAGCGGTACCACATGCCACACTAAGCATTGATGCAAAAAAATCTATGAGCGGGAAAGCTCAGAAAATCAGTCTGCCACCTAACGAATAAGTTTTACAAGTGCGAAAACAAGTATTTCTCCTGATTGCTGCAATATTGATAATCGATCAGGTTTTTAAGATTTATATTAAAACACATTACCTTCTGGGTGAAGAAGTGCATATGCTCGGGCACTGGTTCAGGTTGAATTTTATTGAGAATGAAGGCATGGCCTTTGGCATGAAACTAAATGGCCCGACTGGAAAATATATCCTCAGTATCTTTAGAATAATTGCCGCTACTGCCATAATGTGGTACCTGCTAAGAATTATGCGTGAGAAAAAACACCCGATTTATATTTTTAGTATCGGGCTCATTTTTGCCGGTGCTGCAGGAAATATTTTCGACTCCATGTTTTACGGGCTTATTTTCGACCAAAGTCCAATCTGGGGATCCGGAGGTTCTCCAACTGCTATATTTGACGGTTCATACGCAGGTTTTCTTCAGGGGAAAGTAGTAGACATGTTGTATTTCCCAATGTTTCAGGGCACATACCCCAGCTGGTTTCCATTTAATGCAGGTGAAAAATTCATCTTTTTCCGACCGGTATTCAATCTTGCAGATTCATATATAAGTATTGGTGTAGTTATGATTCTCGTGTTTCAAAGAAAGATCTTTAAGCACAACAAAAAACAACAGGAAGTCATAAAGCAGGTGGAAGAGAAACCTCAGGTTGATAATAGCTCAACAGAAGGAGTATAAAGTGTTTTATATTTGTTTGAAAACAACATTTTTTTCTCCCCTGTTTTTAAGTTTTCCCTCCAGATTTGATTCATCCGGAAATAATCATTACCATTCTTTTCAAAACAATGTGCTTCCTCAAAGACTTTGTACGATTCTGGATCTTCAAAAGAACTTAGTATCCTGCCTTGTAAATAATCATCATCAGTAAAAATCACCAGTTGATATGACTTATTGGTATTATTCTGAAACACAAAATCTTTGAAATTATAAAATAAAGTAGCTCCTGTGCCAAAGGGCACCTTACGACCACTATCGGGGAAAATATCCACACTATGATGGTGACGTTCAACAACATCCATATCTGTATGCAGAATCATCCAGTGAAGCATATTTGCAATCTGACACAATCCGCCC
>PKSX01000146.1 GCA_002869435.1 Marinilabiliales bacterium
ATCAGCACTATGAAAAGAATATTACTCGCCCTGAGTCTGTCTTTTCTGATAATACTTTCATTTGCTCAAAATCAAAGTATCGATCAGATTTTCGATGGAAGAAATGAAATCTATTTTCGTTTTTCACAAAATGATCTTGCCCTGCTTGGAACAGGAGAATCGAAATGTTATATTTCTATTGACAAGATAGAGAACACGTTTGTATATGCTTATGCAAATAAGCCTCAGTTTGCTGATTTTCTTTCGAGAAATATTCAATATACAAAACTAACGGCACCATCAATGCTGTTGAATCCGGCCGATCTGAATATGATGAACTGGCAGGATTTGCAAAGTAAAGCAACTCAGGCCTGGGACTATTATCCTACATATCCTACATATGAGTTATTGATGCAGGGATTTGCAACTTCATATCCATCTATTTGTCGTCTGGATACTATAGGATATACGGTTGAAGGAAGGCTGCTACTTTGTGCTGTCATTTCTGACAACGTAAACACCGATGAAAATGAACCTGAATTTTTCTACTCCAGTTCAATGCATGGAGACGAAACTACCGGTTATGTTTTGATGTTACACTTAATAGATTATTTACTCTCAGGTTACGGCACTGATACAAGAATAACCAATATCGTAAACAATATAGAACTATATATTAATCCTCTTGCAAATCCTGATGGCACTTTTGCAGGTGGAAATACAACAGTAAGTGGTGCTACCAGATCCAATGCCAATGGTAGGGATTTAAACAGAAATTTTCCGGTGCCCGATGGTTCTATTGGAGACGATGGAACATATACTGAGGAAATTGAAACACAAGCTATGAAAAATTACGATGCTGATCATACATTTGTCGTTTCTGCTAATTTTCACGGAGGCATCGAACTTGCAAACTACCCATGGGATTATACTGGAACTGATCATGCTGATAAAACCTGGTGGATGTATGTTTGCAAGGAATATGCTGACACTGCTCAGGCCAACAGCCCTTCCGGATATTTCGATGCAACACCTTCAATGTATGTAGGTAGCCCGGACTACCCGGGAGTTGTTGAAGGTTACTCATGGTACCCTGCTCCAGGCTCTCGACAGGATTATTTTCAGTATTTTGGTCATTGCCGTGAAGTAACACTTGAAATCTCTGATACAAAAACCCCTTCTGCATCAACTCTTGAATCATACTGGGATTATAATTACCGGTCGTTGCTCAATTATATTGAACAAAGTTTATATGGAATACGTGGTATAGTTACTGACAACTGTACAGGACTACCGGTTGAAGCGCTTGTAACAATCACTGGTCATGATGTCGACTCATCTCAGGTATATTCATCACTCCCGGTTGGAAATTATCACAGACCAATACAACCGGGAACCTGGACCATGAGTGTTTCTGCTGATGGTTATCAAACCCAGAGCATAAGTGGTATTACTACTTCTTACGGAACTACTGTGGTTCAAAATATTAGTTTAGTCCCTGATCCCCCATCAGCAGATTTTGTGGCAGATGCAGTAACTTCCTGCTCCGGTGTAATTAATTTTACAAATACCGGTATGTATGCACAGGGCAGTACATTTTTCTGGGATTTTGGAGACGGAAACACAAGCACTCAGGAAAATCCTACACATATATACACTGCAAACGGAACATACAATGTAAAACTTAGTATTTATGCGTGTGCAGGTTCCGACAGCATTACAAAAGCATCATACATCACCATCAACATGCCTACAGCCCCGATTGCTGATAATGATACAGCGTGTGGTTCAGCCTCGCTGCTTCTCGGAGCAACAGGTGGTGCAGGAACAACAGTATGGTATGATTCTTACCCGGGAGGAACTGTTCTTGGAACCGGAGCAACTTATAACACTCCGGTCATTTCCTCAACTACTACATATTATGCTGTTTCAGAAGTGGGAACAGCCTATACTGGTGCAAAACCCGATAATTCAGGTGGTGGCGGTTACTTTACCAGCTCATTTGAACACGGATTAATTTTTGACTGCACAAGTGCTGTTAGGCTAAGTTCTGTAAGAATGTATGCAGGCTCTGCAGGAAACAGAACCATTACTCTTTTAAATTCAACAGGTGGAACTATTGATCAGGTTACAGTAAATGTCCCTGCGGGAGAATCTGTTGTTACACTGAATATGGATATTCCTGTTGGTACCGATATGCAGCTCATGGGACCAACAAGTCCTGATTTATTCAGGAATAATAGTGGTTGTACTTACCCATACACTGTTGGCTCTATGATAACCATTAATGAATCGACTGCGGGCACAAGCCCTACCGGGTACTATTATTATTTTTATGACTGGACAGTGGAAGAAATCTGCGAAAGTAATCCAACAGCTGTTACTGCAGAAATTTTATCCGACCCCGTTGCTTCATTTTCAGAATCAATAAATGGACCATTGGTAGATTTTACCAATACAGGGACAAGCGGTGCCAATTATTTCTGGGATTTTGGTGATGGAAATAACTCTTCACTTGAAAATCCATCACACACTTATGCCAGTGCAGGAACATATACCGTTACTCTGATTGTGGATAATGGCTTTTGTAGCGATACTACATCAACAATTATTACTATAGGTACGGCTCCTAATGCGTGCTTTTCTGCTGATACGGTTTGCTTCGGTTCTGCAACAAATTTTTCTGATGAGTCTACCATTGCATCCGGAAGCATTGTTGGATGGGTATGGGACTTCGGAGATGGGCTCGGCAATTCATCTGCTCAAAACCCTTCATATGTATATCCTGATACCGGAATGTATCAGGTAGAGTTGATTGTTGAAAGCAATCTTGGCATGTACGATACAACAACAACTATTGTATATGTAACCACTGTTCCATTGGCCAATTATTCTTATGTAACAGGTGTTGCCGGGACACCGACCAGTTTCACAGACTTGTCACAATCTTATCTCTTGCCTGTAACTTCATGGATATGGGATTTTGGTGATGGAAACACAAGTACGCAACAAAACCCGTCTAATACTTATGCTGCTGCAGGAACATATACGGTTTGTCTGACTGTACTAAACGACTGCGGTGCTGATTCAACTTGTAGCATGATAACCATTTCTGTTCAGGCTTCCACACCAAATGCCGGATTCAATGCTGATACAGCATGTTTAGGAACCGCTACAAATTTCACTGATGAATCAACCATTTCAGCCGGAAATATTGTGGGATGGAATTGGGATTTTGGTGATGGAATAGGTTCTGCATCGTCTCAGAACCCGGTTTACATATATCCGGATACGGGTGCGTATATTGTTCAACTAATAGTTTCCAGCGACGGGGCAACATACGACACAACCTATTCTACTGTTTATGTTACAACTGTACCACTATCTGACTTTTCATATTCAGCCGGTTATGCAGGCTCCGCAACGAGTTTCACTGATCAGTCGCAGTCTTATCTATTGCCCATTATTGGATGGAACTGGACCTTTGGAGATGGATTTGGGTCAAGTATTCAAAACCCAACTCATGTGTATGTCAATCCCGGCTTATTTGATGTAAGCCTTATCGCCACAAATGGTTGCGGAAGTGATACAGCAATACAGCAGATTAATATATTAACCACTGCAATTGAAGAATATGCAGATGGAATGATATTATATCCAAATCCTGCCTCAGAAGGATTCATGAATCTTACTTTCTATGCAAGTGAATCAGGTAATATGATTTATAAGATTTTCAGTGCAGATGGAAAAATGGTTTTAACTGAAAACGGTGAATGCGAATATGGATTGAATTCCATTCGTATTGACGTTTCATCACTTGAAAACGCGGCATACTTCATTGAGTTGAAAGCGGGAGAGAAACTCTATCGTATGCAATTTTTGAAGTAAATTTGCGTATGCGATACGTTCTGCATCTATCTTATTTCGGAAAGAATTATTCAGGCTGGCAAAGGCAGGATAATGCTTTGTCTGTTCAGGAGGAAGTTGAAAACACTTTATCCACATTATTAAAAAATAAAACCGAACTAACAGGCTGTGGCAGGACTGACTCCGGTGTTCACGCTCATAACTTTTATGCTCATTTCGACACAGAATCACCTTTGCCAAAAGAATTGTTGTATCATGCCAATTCTGTTCTTTGCAGCGATATTACTTTGCATGGCATTATTTCAGTTCCACATGACTGGCATGCCAGATTTTCGGCCGTAAAAAGATCGTACAGATATTATATATCTCTGGTAAAAAATCCATTTATGAGAGACTTCAGCTGGCAAACTCCCTATTCTCTTGATATTAACAGCATGAAGCTTGCCGCTGATACGCTAAAAGACTATAATGATTTTACAAGTTTTGCCCGATTGCACGGAGGCCAGAAAACAAATTTCTGCACAATAAAGAATGTAGGTTTCACTCAGAAAAACAATACCCTCATTTTTGAAATTTCTGCAGATCGATTTCTTCGCAATATGGTAAGGGCTATTGTAGGAACCCTTGTTGATGTTGGCCGCGGATATTTATCAACTAGTGAATTTATCAGTATTATTGAAGATAAAGACAGATCTTCAGCAGGTGCTTCTGCCCCGGCACAGGGTCTTTTTCTGACTTCAGTTGAATACAATCCGACACTGGGTAAAGAGCATTATAAAAATGTGGAAGATTTCCCTTATCTTTGAAATAAAAAATGAGATACTTTTTGTTAATTCTTCTCATTGGGCTTTCAGCATTTGTATCATGCAATTCTGCAAAAAATCCTGCCAGAGCCATGAAACACCTTCAATTTCTTGAAGGGACATGGGTTAATGAAGAAGAAGGTGTGACATTGAAAGAGCACTGGGAAGTGAAGGACGGAGAACTTGTGGGATATAGTTTACTGGCTCTTCCAAAAGACACTTTATACATTGAGAACATAACCATATTCCCTGAAGAGGGAGTTGTTATTTATCGTTCTACCGTTGGTGTATATGTTATTGAAGAAAATAAAAATATGACGTTGACCCGCTCCAACAGAAGAACAGCTTTGTTTGGAAACAGAAACCGACTGGATACACAATACATTTTTTATCAAAAAAGAGGTAACAGACTCATTCTTGAAGTGAGGGACTTGATTGATGGAAAGCTTGTTCAAGACCGCTTTTTTCTAAAACGAGTAGAGTAAAGAGATATGGCCATTCTTTTAAAAAACATCCATAAATCGTTTGGGCATGTTAATGTCCTTCGAGGAATTGATCTGGAAATACCCGATAACAAGGTGTTTTGTATTGTTGGTGCTTCAGGAGCAGGAAAAACCACCCTTCTGCACATCATGGGAACCATAGAAAAACCCGACCAGGGAGAGGTCTTATATAACGGAGTTTCTGTTTTTGGACAGAGTGATAAACAATTGAGTATTTTTCGAAATAAACATATCGGATTTATTTTCCAGTTTCATCATCTGCTTCCTGAGTTTACAGCCCTTGAAAATGTTTGTATTCCGGCATTAATATCCGGACAAAACAGAAAAGAAACCGAAGAACATGCAGCAGAAATACTTCAAAAACTTGGGTTAGAAGAGCGATTACAGCACAAACCGGCTGCATTATCAGGTGGAGAACAACAACGTGTTGCTGTAGCCCGCTCACTTATAAACAATCCGGACGTAATTCTTGCAGACGAACCCAGTGGCAATCTTGATTCCGACAATGCCCGTGATTTACATGAATTGTTCTTCAAGCTAAAGGAAGATTTTGGGCAAACCTTTGTCATTATTACACATAACGATGATCTTGCTGATTTGTCTGATCAAAAAATCACAATGAAAGATGGCCTCCTCATCTAATACAGTATTTATTGCAGGTGGCAGCGGATTTCTTGGCTCAACACTAAATGAATATCTGACAAATACAGGATATTCGGTTGAGATACTTCCCCGTGACATATACCAGAAAAACCCGGAAAAACTGGCAGAGATTATTAATGCATCATATGCTGTTATTAATCTTGCCGGCGCATCGATTTCAAAAAGGTGGACAAAAAAATACAAAGCTGAACTTAAATACAGTCGCATTCAATCAACTCAAACTATTGTTGCGGCCATTGAGATGGCTGAGATTAAACCCAAAGTACTTTTATCTGCATCAGCTACAGGAATTTATAGTGAATCTGATGAAAGTCACCACGAAAGCAGCAATAGCTTTGCCGATGATTTCCTTGGTCAACTGGCACAGGAATGGGAAAATGAAGCATTAAAAGCATCTAAACACACCAAAGTAAGGATTATTCGTTTAGGAGTTATACTAGGTAAAAACGGAGGCATGGTTAAAAAACTGAAACCTCTGTTTAAATGGATGCTGGGAGGAAGAATGGGATCAGGTAAGCAGGCATTCGCATATGTACATACTGAAGATGTTTGTCGTGCTTGCGTTCATATTCTCAAATCTGAATCAGATCAGAAATTATACAATATTGTTGCTCCGGAATTAACTGACAACAAAACTTTCACAAAAACCTTTGCAAAAGCCTGTAACCGAAAAGCACTGTTTATCATTCCCTCTTTTGCATTAAAACTATTTCTAGGCGAGGGGTCAATAATAATACTATCCGGACAAAAAGTAGTACCAGCCGCCTTGCAAAAAGAAGGATTCACTTTTAGATACCCGGATATCAGCAGTGTACTCGCGAACATATGTAAATAAAAAAAGGCTGTCAATTATGACAGCCTTTTTCTTTATCTGAAAATCCAATTATTTCTTAATCAAACGGGTTGTTGACATATCACCATCAACATAAAGGCGAACCATATACATACCCGGAGTAAGGTCACTCAAAGTAATAACATTATCACCATTACGAAGACTGTTGCGTGAAAGTACAACATCACCAAGAATATTTATAATCTCAACGCTTGCACTTGAACTACCTTCAAGAATGATATTTACATAGTCATAGGCCGGATTTGGATATATTTCCCATTCAATCTGAGAATTTTCTTCCACACTTAGTCCATAGTATGTTGTGAAACTATATTCGTCCCAGGTAGAAGTTGTATCAGTTGAATTGGCTGCTCTGACACGCCAGTAATAATCAGTCTGAGATTCGAGCAAACTTGCCGGCGTATAAGAGGTGCCTGTTACATTTACTTTAGTTGCAGATGCAAAAGTAGCAACAGTGTCATACTCAAGAATATAAAAGTCTGTTCCTCTTATACCATCCCAATCAAATGAACTCGTTACAGGAATATCTATTGCAGCATCAGCAGGTGTATTCATAGTTACTTTTCCAACAGTTGTGAGGTCAAATACATTTGACCATTTACTGGTATCATTAGGATTAATAAGTCTGACCTTCCAGAAAAATTTAGTTCCATATGGAAGAGTATCAGCAAATACTTTTGCCAGAGTATCATTAGGAGAAACAGTAATATAAATTGCAGAACTGTCTGCCATTTGATAGAAAGGAGCAGTAAACATTGTATCAGTATCAAAAGCCAACTGGTATTTTGTTGTTCCAAGAATACTGTTAAACTCCAGAGAATCTATTGGATGAAAATCTACTGTACCTGTATCAGGATCGATAAGATCTACTGAGTCCAGAGTCCAGAATGTATAGGTAAGTGACCATTCTGAAGTATCATTATCATGCATTCCGCGTACTCTCCAGAAATACTGATCTCCATACAAATTACGAATGGTATTGAAAGTTTTTCCACTCATAAATGTATCTGTTTTAAACCATGCACTGCTGAAAGTGTTTACAGAATCGAACTGCCACTCGTAAGTTGAAACTCCAGACATTGTATTAATGGTCATTGTACTGAGAACATGAACATTACGAGCACTATCAAGCGGTTTACTTAATGTTGGTCTGTAAATGGTTTCAAAAGCTCTGCTTGAAGACCATGATGATGAGTCTCCTGCAGCGTCTATTGCTCTAACACGCCAGTGATAATACTGACCAAAAAGAAGCATAGAAGTTCCAATGGCTGAATAAGATGAAGTTAACAGTGCCGGATTTGAAAAACCGTTATTAGTATCGAGTTGAATTTCATAATATACTGCACCAGAAACAGGATTCCAGTCAAGAAGAGCATTTACTTTCTGTGTAGTGGCGCTATCTGCTGGCGCAACAAGTGTAGGTGTGTAGATTTTTTCCTGAGCAAACAATGTTACTGTTAAAAGTACAAAAGCAACAGTTAAAACTTTTTTCATAATCTTTTCTTTTAGTTTTTTGAAAGAAAAAGGGAAAAGGGTTAACCCCCTTTTCCTTATAATTTGATAAGCTGACCTGAAACTGAGATATCGTTTACACGAAGCTCAATCATGTAGTTTGCTTCAGGCAATTCGCTGATATTAATGTCAAATTTGTTTAAACCTGAGTGAACATCAACAATTCTGGTCAAAACGATTTTACCTTCAAGGTTATAAATATTAATCTGACCATCGGCTTTATTATCAGCATAATACTCTATGCTTGTTAATTCACTTGCAGGGTTCGGGTAAATATTCAAGGTCTGTACATCGTCATTTCCTTCAATTTCCTCTACACCAACATACATAGCTGATTTGAAAGCACCACGGCCATGAGTTCCCAAATAAATCATTCCAAAATTATTATTATTTGGGTAATTCCAGGTTTGTTGTTTCACTGTAAATACAGGGAAACGGCCAAGGCCATCATTATTTTCTGTCCAACTCGGACTGGCAGCAGAAATATTATCGGTAGAATATACACCGATCTCTGTACCAACAATCACTGTATTAGGATTATTGACTTCAATTATACTTCCATAAACGGGATTGCGAGGAAGATCTCCTGTTTTATTACTGAAAGTAGGAGACTGGTCAAGAGCATTTGTTGACATAAATACATACTGGGAATTACCATATTCACCTACTGTGATAAGAACTCTGCTTGCATCGTTAGGATCAACAGATATTGATGTAATGGCGCGTCCGGCAGAATAAATTTGCTGGGTTTCAATAATACAGAAAGGATTAGAAGTGCCAGATGTAGGATATTGAAGGTCAGCATCAAGAGAATCTTTCACCAATGCAAGATTTGAAATACGGTAGAGATAACCACTCATGGTACCCACAAAGAGGTAATTTCCACAAGATGATACAGCCATACTTTGAGAAGTTCCATTTATTACAGCAATTTTCCACCATTCAGGAGCACCACTGAAATCATGAAGTTTTTTGGTCATCCACACAGCATTTCTAACACCAACATAGAATCTGGACTGTGCGCGATCCTGAACAAGAAGACTGTCGTAAGCATTAACACCAACCGGAAGAATCATAGAAAATGGATAATCGGCAGTATTACTGGTAACGTAAACGGTGTCACCGGCATTGTAATTTACTGAATCAGCATAAAAATATACTGAGTCAGGGCTATTCAGATCATTTACTTGTTCATCGAGAATCATCGGAGTAACAAAACCAGAAAAGTTAGACTGCCAGTTACCGGAAGCATCCTGTGCAATACTAAGAACACGATCATCCCAAATGGTTTGTGGTGCATTACCAAATTCATTAGAACGATAAGCATCTCCGTAATAAATAGTACCAACAATTAAATTTGGATCAAGGTAAGACATAGAAGTCCAGCCACCGTCACCGCCAATAAATTCAAATGCAGTTCCTTCAGTTGTCAGGTTTCCTGGAATAACAAGTGTTCCATTGTCCTGTGTTCCACCCATGACCTGGTCAAAGCAATTCGCAGTAATATTATAGAACTGTATGGTACCATATTTTCTGTTCATCACATTAAAAGTATTTCCACCGTCAGTAGTACGGCTTATGCCTCCATCAGAAGCATGATAAAAGATACTTGGATTGGTTACGTCATAAACCAGATCGTGATGGTCAGCATGTAAATAATATACACTTGAAGGATCAAGGAACCAAAGTGATTTCTGAAGCCAGGTACCACCTTCTTCCCATTCCCAAAGGTCAATACCTCCAAAGAAAATTTTATCGGCATTTGTAGGATGTACAGTAATTGTATTATTCCACATACCCTGATTGTTATCACCAAAAACATTGAAGTTTGCACTTCCTCCAGGACCAATAATAGTCCAGTTTTGACCGGCAGCAGTAGATTTGTATACATTGATTAAAGAACCGGTATATTTTGCAACAGCAGCATAAACAACACTTGGGTTGGAAGGAGCTACAGCAATTTCCAAACGTCCGATTGTAGAGGCAGATAATCCGGCAATACTTCTGTCCTCAAATGACCCAACTGCACCATTCGGGCTATAGAAAACCTTATCACCAACAACTGCATAAACAGCACCATTTGATGCCACGGCAACATCGTGAGATGTAGCAGTATAAGGATTTGTTGAGGGGTAAATTACCGGGTTTTCCCAGGTTGTTCCACCATCGGAAGTCATATACAATCCGCCATTGGTACAGGCATATACTTTAGCTGTTGTAGGATCAGCAGCCATTTCATAAATATAGGCCCATTTATCAGAATAACTTGAAGGGAGTGTGGCAGTCAGTTGCGTAAAACTGGTACCTGTAGCATCGGTAGACTTATAAATTCCACCACCGGGGAATCCAGGACTACTGACACCTGTTCCTACAATATTTGCAAAACCTTCACCAGTGCCAAAATAAATAATACCATTCACATCCTGAGTAATGCTGGACACTGCATAATTCTCTGCCATTTCAAAAATCTGAATCCAAGAAGATCCACTGCTTTCTGATTTCCACAAACCACCTGCAACACCACCTGCATACAGAGTAGTGTTATCATTTTTGTCGATAAGAAGGGCTCTTGTACGGCCACCCATATTATCGGGACCAATTTCCTGCCAGTTCATGGCTTTTCCTTTTGGAAGCTGGTCGGCCTGCTTATGGGCCTGTTGTATTTCCTCCGGGCTTACTGTTCCTGTTGCCGGATTATTACGAATAGCGCTGTAAAATTCCAGAGCACCAGCAATTCCATGAGTACTTTCAACCTTATTTTCACGGGGTTTGTAATGTCTTTTCTCAACATCGTTTTGGGCAAATACATTGCCTGTAATGAGCATCAGCACAATAAAACTGCTCACAATTCTCAAGATAGTTTTCATACTATGGTTGGTTTTTTATTTATACTCTCAGTTTTTACCTTAAAAAGGTTGGTTCTAAAAAGTGGCACAAGATACTACTATTTTTAGAAACCGGCAATAATGTTTTTCCACATTTTCACACTTTTCAGGTGCAAATGTAAGATTATGTTCAAAAATACTAAAATATTTAGTGATTTTTAAATAATCTAGTTTTCGGTGCATTTAAATCAGTTTAAGGCATAATATTAATACGATCTGTTATTCTCATCTTCTGGTTTTCTATAAACCGGAATTCTATATTTTGAACTGTCCTCTTCTACAACTCTTTCATACCAGTTATTTGGATATGGAACTGCTTCAGGGCGACCTTCCTCATTTTTAATATACCCGTCGTTATATTTCACTACCAATGACAGAAACAGGTTTTCCCATTCTATCATCATCATTTCTGTCATATCACGGGCAAACACAGTGAAGTATTCTGCAGCAGGAAAATCCGGGTTAGTTAATAAGGCATTTTCAAGACTGTCGTTTTGCTGTATAAAATACTCTTCAAGCCGACTCTGCACAGCCTGCATATCCTTATGCATTGTATCATACCTCAGGTTGCAATAGTTTGATGTCAGGTTAAAAAGCCACCAGGCAGATTTACGGCTAAATTCATTGATATCGCCTATCACAAAGGCATTTGGAACATTTGTAATATTATTGTGAAGGGGTACATAACAGGTAAAATAACTATCGTCAACACCAAACCATACTACACCGCCAATCGAATCGGGCATATGACCCCGAACCTGCCCCACGAAAGTGAAAGCAGAGTTATAAGTAGACACGGGGCGTTCCCAACCATAAGTGTTTTCTTCATATTCCCACTCAAGTGGACGCCAGTGATTCGGGTTGCCAAAAGGACCCGACTGCAATCCTTTGGTCATGTCAAATTCAGTTCCTTCGTAGTGGTCTCTGATTAAATTGAAAACATCCTGCAAACCAATTTTTTCATCCGGTTTGATATAAAGCGGATATGGATCACTCCCCTCAACACACCGGTGATAATCTGATGACAGATTTAATGATTGTGCTGCTCTTCTGAACATTGACCAAACTCTGGTTTCGGCATACCTTATTTGCCCGCATTCGGGAGGACAGTATGCATCGCAAAAGCGAAACGGACCATCTTTTTTGTTATAGTATCCTTTATCAATTGCAAAATCAATCACATTTTCAGAGTAGAGACAGTTTTCAGGGTCGTTTAGAGGGAACTCCCCAATACGTGCACGATTTGCATGTGCACTAATGTTTCCATCCGGTATTTTCACGGCCACCCAGATTACTTCTCCACTTCCATCTCCCCCACCAATCATCTCAAGTATCCAGGCTTCCTCCGGATCAACTATGCTAAATGATTCGCCTTCACTGGCATATCCATATTTTTCAACCAAACCTGTAATCACTTCAATGGCTTCTCTTGCTGTTTTTGCTCTTTCCAGTGCAAGCTGCATCAGCTGCCAGTATTCCAGAAAAGAACTGTGATCCCATAGATCAAGTCGCCCGGTAAATGTTGTTTCACCAATCATTAGCTGATGCTCGTTCATGTGGAACCCCAATGTAGAATATGTTTTCGGAACCTGATCAATTATTCCCTCCACACCATCGCGACTCCTAAGCGTCAGGGTATTTCCATCGGGATTAACTGTACCGGGTTTTGTATACAAATGATAAATGTATTCAGCATCATTGGTATAGGCAAGAAATGCTGAACCATCTTTTGATGCACCTCTGGTAACAAGGAGGTTGGTACAGGCAAAGATTTGCACTGTAAAAACAAAAAACATGATTGAAAACACTAGTCTCATAGAAATGGATTTTGACAAAAATATCTGAAATATTTAAATTACTGCATTACTATCACGCTTTACTTCATGAATCAAAACAAAAAAAGCCATCCCATAAGGAATGGCTTCACAGAAAAATAAGCTTTTAATGGCCCATAGAACCTGTCATTTTCAGAATCTCACCATTATCATCCACAATTTTTTTATACCAATCATCGCCGTATCCGGGCTGTTCCAGATTAGGATTGCGCTGGTTTGGATTTACTGATTTTACATTACCGTCCATATATTTCATAAAAAGATACTGATAGAACTTTTTCCAAAGCATGGTTAGTGCATCAGCATTTGAAGCTGAGAAATCACTTAGAAAGTATACCGCTTGCATTTTATCATATTCATACATGGCCAATGCTTTTTCATCAATCTCTTTAATTTTCTCCACATATGCACTTTCAAGACTATCCTGTTTTGCAGCTATTTCCGGATGAATTAAATTATACCGGGTATATGCAAAATTAGATACCTGACTAAAGACCCAAAAAGCAGCATTATCACTCCATTCCATCATAGCTCCGTTTCCGACGGCGAATGTTTCAGGAATTTCACGGCTGCTACTATAGATGGGAGTATATACTGTACTTCCTGCATCATCAACCGAGAACCAGAAAATACCTCCAATTTCATCAGGCAACCAGCTGCGACTCTGGGTTACGAAACTAAACCCGGTTTGCTGAGTAACTGTAGCTCTTTCATTTACATAGGTTTCACCATCTACTTCAAAAGTGAGCGGACGCCAGCGATAAGGACATTTGAACGGACCGGCACCTATATCATTAGCCATATCGAACTTTGTACCCTGAAGTGAATTACGCATAAAATACATCATATCCTGAACAGATATTTTTCTATTTGGCTTAATGTACAAAGGCATTCTGTTTTCGAGGTCATGACCGGCAACATACTCTGTATATTGCTCCATTTCATCATTTACTTCGCGGAACATAGACCAAACCCTGATTTCACAAAAACGAGCTCCACCAAAATCAACCGGAGCATAGGTGTCTGAGAAACTGAAATCTTCATCTTTGCCATCATATAAACCTTTAGCTTTCGCAAAATCAATTACATCGTGGCTGTAAATACAAGAAATGGTTTCCTTGTCAACATATTTATACATCTCATCAGTGATAGATGTCTTTTTATTTGCAAGCGGGAACGTCTGAATACGAGCCTGATTGGCGTGACCTGAAACATATCCGTCAGGAATTTTAACAGCGACCCAAACCGCACCTTTTTCTCCTTCTCCTTTTCCAATCATCTCCATAATCCATACTTCATCCTTATCGGCAATGGAGAAAGATTCACCCGAGCTGTAGTAGCCATATTTTGCAACCAGCTCGCCCATTATCATAATAGCTTCGCGAGCAGTTTTTGCGCGCTGTAGAGTAACATATATAAGACTTCCGTAATCCATTATGGCACCAGACTGAGAACCGAGTTGACTTAAGCCACCATAAGTAGTTTC